>RDXO01000028.1 GCA_004292675.1 Alphaproteobacteria bacterium
TCCACTCAATACCCGCATCATAACCTCCTATCACTTTAAGATAGAATGCGTTTAGAGTATATACGTTACAAATCTATTAACTTGTCGGGTGGTGAGGCGTGCATGAAATAATCCCACCACTTCAAGGTGGCTATTCCACACAAATTGATCCACAGGCGTGAGTGATGCAAGCTGATAGCCATGCTGCAGCAACAAAGCAGCATCACGAATGAAGGTGGCGGGATTGCACGAAATCATCGCAATACGCGCAATCGGCGCATGAATAAGCTGTTTTATTTGAGGCAACGCACCATTGCGCGGTGGATTAATCACCAATCCGTCACATGCAGGCATATCAGAGCTACGCAAAGGATGAGTGAATAAATCACGGCATGAGACGGTCATCTTCTGCTCTAACCCATGGTGATGTATGGCATTATGCATCACCGCTACCATATCAGATGATCCTTCATAGGCAAAGATATGCTGCGTATGTGGCACGAGGGGAAAGCTGTATGTGCCACATCCTGCATACATATCCATCACCGTAGAGCATCCTTGCAGATGGTTTTGAATGAGTGATGTCATGGCATGTTGCGCCTGTTCACTTGCTTGCAGAAACGCACCAATAGGCAAAGCAACACGCACAGTGCCAAACATCACCGACACATCAGCACGTTGCTGTATCACCTCATAGTCATGGGTGGCAATGCGTGCGATGGCATAGGCATCACCAAATTGTTGCAGCATCGTGCGATCATGCGCGTGCAGATCGTGGCGCAGATGCACCACCATATCAATCCCCTCATGCACAATAGTGAGGGCAATAGAGGCAATGGCACTAGGTTTTTTCATCGATTCTAGGCACGCTTTTAAGGGAGCAAGCACGGCATTGATTTGTGGCATACTCACAGGGCAGCGATCAATCGCCACCACCTCATGCGATTTTGCTTGTTGGTAGCCTAACGTCACTTGCCCTTTTTGCACCTGCACCGCCCATTGCACGCGACGACGTGACGCTGCCCCCACCTCAATAAGTGGGTGCAACAGATGCATAGGTTGCTGCAATTCATGCATCATACGCTGTGCGATCTGTTCTTTGAACGTACGGTAGCTATGGGGCGCGAGATGCTGCACGCTGCACCCGCCACAAATTCCGAAATAGGCGCAGGGTGGGGCTTGTCGATGGCGTGACGGCGTGAGCAACTCCGTCATACGCGCACGCATGAGGGTTGCGTTTTTCTGCACAATTTCGGCGCGCACTACATCACCTTCCATGGTATAGGGAACATAGACGGGCAATCCATCGAGCCGCCCGACTCCATCGCCTAAAGGCGCGATATCGGTAATGGTGAGGGTGATAGATTGAGGCATGGTTGATCCTTATGCTGCAATGATGATGGTGCTGTGTTTATAGTGGCATTCAGGGGAATGAGTAAAGCGCAAATGCTTGCATCAATTTATCTATATTCTGATCATTAGGGTATGACACATTGAGAGTTATGCAAAGGTTTCAAGCATCATACATACGCAATATTTTTGAACATATGGTAGATTTGCGCCTGCAATCGCAATAATTTCTTATGCAACAAGGTGAAACTTTTGATGGCGGTTGCGTGCGTCAAAAGCGTTTTGAGTCCTTCAGTAATATGTTCATTATGCAATTCTTTGCCATGGCATAACCGCACATACATCATCACAGTGTGAAATAATTGATAGGATTCCAGCAGAATCAGTTTATCCGCTTCTTTGATTATCCCTTGTTCATGCATCCATGTGATATGTTCTTCTGTGGTCATGCCATCGCGTGGCAGATGATGCTGCAAGGAATGTTTGGCAAGTAATCCTTTGATAATCCACTGCACATCCATCATGCCACCCCAAACATGCTTAATATCCCACGGATTTGATGAATAATGCTGCTCACTGATTTTACGGCGTACTTCATGGATGTGCGATGCAATCATTTGGGCGGGTTCGGGGATTTGATGGGCTTGATACAGAGCATCGCGCACCCGCGTTTCCATCCCTGTTGAGGCATAGATAATACGCGCCTGATAGAGTGCCATATTCTCCACCAACCATGCTGACGCTGCATAATATTCACGGAAACTTTCCAATTTCACCGCAAGAGAGCTTTGCGCGCCATAGGGGCGTAATTTTGTATCCATCACATAAAGCGTGCCGTATTTCGTGGGATGCGCTAATAGATGCATCAAACGTGTGGTGAAGCGGTTGTAATATTGTGCATATTCCATCACATCCCCTTCGGAATCCGCCCCGTGAGGGACATCATAGACGCACATAATGTCTAAATCCGAACCAAGCGTTAATTCATGCGTACCGTGCTTACCAAGGGCAATACATGCAAATTCTAATGTGGTATAAAGGGGATATTTTGGCAATAATTGCGCATGGACGATACGGATCGCCGCATGAATCATCACATCCGCAAGCTGGGTGAAATAACGCGATGCGTGCGTGGCAGAGATGCGTTGCTCTAATAATGCCACACCAATCAAGAATTCTTGTTCAATCTTAAATAATAAAAAATTCTCAATAATTTCATCGTCGGTGCGGGCATAATCCAACCACGAAAAAAGTTGATCTTGCCAAAGTTCAGGCGTGAGATGCATCCCCTGTGATTGCGAACGCACCAGCATATCCAGCAGTTGCGGATAGGAGGTCAGCATATGCGCTAGAGGCGGAGCATTGCCCGTAATATCCGCAATCATACGTAATAAGGCGCGGTTACGTGCGAATAAGGAAAAAGGTTGCACACCCACAGGCAGGGCATCTAAAAATACATCAAAGCGTTTGAAGGCTTGGTCGGGGTCAACAGTGTCGGCAAGTTCGGATAAAATAGTGGGGACAAGCTCGGTGAGGATTTCACGGGCGCGCTTGGTACGCACACAGCGTTTATTGCCCTTGTGCCATTGTTGAATCGCAAAAGATACGGCTTCAGGATGGTGATAGCCCATATGGCGCAGCGTAGTGAGCGTTTCCCCATCATGTTCTACCCCTGTAAAGACGAGTTTACCATCCGATCCTAGGGGTGTTGCATCAGGGAAGGCACTCAGAAAAATCTCATGCACCGCCGTGAGAGCATCGAGTACCACATAAGAGAATTCCTCATAGGACATATGACAAAAACGCGCTAATTGATGCAAGCCTTCTTCATTGTCAGGCAAGCTATGCGTTTGTTGATCGGCGCGCATTTGCAAACGATGCTCCACCATACGGAATAAGCGATAGGCTTCGTGCAGCCGTGCATTGGTTGCGGCATCGATTAAGCCATGTTCCACCAATAATTCCAGCACGCTACAGGTTGGCTTAATGCGCAGTGCAGGAATGCGCCCCCCCCAAATAAGCTGATAGATTTGCGCTAAAAATTCGATCTCCCGAATCCCGCCATAACCTGTTTTGATGTTATGCCCTAGCAAACTAATTTCAGGCTCTTCCGCTGCTTGCATTTGTCGTTTGATAGAAAGAATATCATCAATCGCTGCAAAATCGAGATGGTTGCGCCAGATAAAAGAGCGTATTTCCCCTAAGAATTTTTCTCCCAATGTGGCATCACCTGCAATCAAGCGCGCTTTAATCATCGCGGCACGCTCCCAATTCTGCCCGACTTGTTCATAATAACGCAGTGCCGTATCATATGCTACCGCGAGCGAGTTTGATGCGGGATCAGGGCGAAGCCGTAAATCAACGCGAAAGACATAGCCTTCCTCTTGCCTATCTTGCACATAGGAGGTCAGTTGCTGCACAAGGCGCACGCAAAAACGATTACGTGCAGGAGGAGCGAGAAAATCAAGTTTTTCAGGATCATAAAAAACGATGAGATCAATATCGCTAGAGTAATTTAACTCCCTACCACCAAGTTTGCCCATGCCTAAAATCGCAATCCCGCTTTGCTCAGATAGATGCACCCCATCGCGCACAAGCGTTTTAGGCATCGCATGGCGATAGACTTGCTCCAGCGCATAGCCCACCACATTTTGCGCAAATAGGCTAAGATGATGCGTCACGCGCACTATATCCCATTGTTCGGTAATATCAGCAAGCGCGATCATCAGGGAGCATTGTTGCTTGGCAATGCGCACCTTCTTATGCCCCGCACTCATCGGAATCATTTCGGTTTGCTGCACATAGAGCATATCATAGAGATGCTGCACATAGGATTCCGCATTACCTGATAAAAAAGCTGCAAAAGTCGCGGGTTGCAGTTCCATCAAACGCAATAAATAGCGCGAATGATGCGCGATAAAATGTACCAACCCTTGCACACCTGTCTCATCAAGATACGGCGCAAGCGGATGCGATGCTCCCTCAAGCCTCCATGCATCAAGCAACTGCTGTGCTGCTTCATGGAGCGGAGCATCAAGAAAAGCGCACACATCCACCGCGCTGCGCATCTTATTCTGCTAATTTGGTTTTGAGCAGATCATTCACCATCTGTGGATTGGCTTTGCCACCACTTGCTTTCATGGCTTGCCCAACAAAAAACGCGAATAATTTATCCTTACCCGCACGATATTCTGCTACCTTATCAGGGTTTGCAGCGATGATCTCATCGAGCATACGTTCAATCGCGCCTGTATCGGTGACTTGCTTTAAGCCTTCTTCATCGACAATCACCGCTGCTTCTTTGCCCGACTCCATCATTTTATCTAATACTTCTTTAGCGATTTTACCCGAAATAGTATTATCCGCAATCAAAGCAATTAAGCCAGCAAATGAAGATGCAGGGATAGGTGATTGCGTCAGGCTTAATCCCAACTTATTTAACCGTCCGAATAATTCACCCGTGAGCCAGTTTGCTGCAAGCCGTGGGTCGCATAGGGTAATAAGCTGTTCATAATAAAATGCCCATTCTTTATCCGATACAATCACCGAAGCATCATAAGCAGACAAGCCATAATCACGCATGTAGCGTTGCTTCTTTGCATCAGGCAATTCAGGAAGTGAAGATTTTATCTGTGCAAGCAATTCATCGGAGATTACCAAGGGCAAGAGATCAGGATCAGGGAAATAGCGATAATCATGTGCGTCTTCTTTTGAGCGCATGGTACGTGTTTCATTCAGATTGGCATCATAAAGGCGTGTTTCTTGATCCACCATTTGCCCAGATTCCAGCAAAGCTACTTGACGCTCTGCTTCATATTGGATGGCTTTCATCACATAGCGCATGGAATTAACGTTCTTGATTTCGCAGCGCGTCCCAAGCTCCGTAGCTCCACGACGGCGCACGGATACGTTGGCATCGCAGCGCATCTCGCCTTTTTCCATATCCCCGCCACATGTACCAAGATAACGCACAATCGCACGCAGTTTTTTCACATAGGCTCCCGCTTCCTCAGGGGTGCGTATATCTGGCTCGGATACAATCTCCATCAAAGCGATGCCCGAGCGGTTGAGATCAATAAAACTATCGGTAGGGCTATGATCATGCAAGGATTTTCCTGCATCTTGTTCAAGGTGCAAACGTGTAATGCCAATCTCACGCGTGCTACCATCATCCAGTTCAATCACCAAACGCCCTTTGCCAACAATCGGGTCAAGATATTGTGAAATCTGATAGCCTTGTGGTAAATCAGGATAAAAATAATTTTTGCGATCAAATACGGATCGTTGATGAATCTCTGCCTCTAGCCCCAACCCCGTGCGCACCGCTTGTTCCACACAGACGCGATTAATCACGGGCAACATCCCCGGAAGCGCAGCATCCACCAGCGATACATGATGATTCGGCTCTGCCCCAAAATCCGTAGGGGAAGAAGAAAATAACTTGGTATTGGATGCAATTTGGGCGTGGACTTCTAGCCCGATCACCATTTCCCATTCACCTGTATTGCCTTGAATAATCCCTGCTTGCGTCATCGTACAACCCTTGATAATATTGAACTATAGAAATAACCTATCTTTTTATAAAATGCTAGGTTTTTTGTTCGGAATAGTCGTCATTCCTGCGTATGCAGGAATCCAGAAACAATAGTATGTTATGGATACCAGCTTATCAACGGTATGACAAGAAGATGGTTTTATGCAGAAGCCTCAGACTGATAATTGTGCAGTAAACAACTGTGCAGTAAACAACACCGCGGCGCACAAAAACACTAAAAAAAACCTTTGTCTTAATCTAAAATTTACATTCGCTTGTTATTTCTTGTAGGGTGCTACCACATGCTGCATAGAAACCAATGCAGCGCAACCAAGGAGAAGATACTATGTCCGAAAAAGCAACCATTACGATTGGGGATAAAAGCTATCAGATGCCCATGAAGCACGGCACTGAGGGGCCATCTACCATTGATATTAGCAGCCTCTATAAAGAATCAGGATGCTTCACTTATGATGCGGGATTTTTATCTACGGCATCGTGCGAATCAAGCATCACCTACATTGACGGTGAAGAAGGTATATTGCGTTATCGTGGTTATGATATTGATACGCTTGCTGAAAAATGCACCTTTCTCGATGTTGCTTATCTTTTAATCTATGGCGAATTGCCTACGCCAGAACAGCAGGTATGGTTCAATCGTACCATCACTTACCATACGATGGTGCATGAGCAATTACAATTTCTATTCCGTGGCTTTCCTCGTCGCTCTCACCCTATGGCGGTGATGGTGGGGTCAGTGGGCGCGCTCTCTGCTTTTTATCACGATAGCTTAGATATATACGCAGAAGATGAGCGTGAGTTGGCGATTTTCCGTATGATTGGTAAAATCCCAACACTTGGTGCGATGACGTATAAATATGCTATCGGTCAGCCATTCATGTATCCTAATAATGAACTATCCTATGCAGGAAATTTCTTGCACATGATGTTTGCTAATCCGTGTGAGAAATATAAAGTTAATCCTGTGGTGGAACGTGCGATTGATAAATTATTCATCCTTCATGCCGATCACGAGCAGAATGCATCCACTTCAACAGTACGCTTGGCAGGTTCATCGGGTGCTAACCCGTTTGCATGTTTGGCAGCGGGTGTAGCATCTTTGTGGGGGCCGGCACATGGTGGCGCGAATGAGGCAGTGTTGAATATGCTGGAAGAAATAGGTCATAAAAGCCGTATTCCTGAGTTCATTAAACGTGCGAAAGATAAGGATGATCCGTTCCGTCTTATGGGCTTTGGACACCGCGTTTATAAAAACTTTGATCCGCGTGCGAGTGTCTTGCGCAAAACATGCAGAGAGGTACTTGAATCATTGGGCATTAAAGATGAGCCATTGCTGGATATTGCGATGGAACTTGAGCGCATTGCACTAGAAGATGAGTACTTTGTTGAACGTAAACTTTACCCGAATGTTGATTTCTATTCGGGTATTATCTATCGCGCCTTGGGCATTCCAACCAATATGTTTACTGTGATGTTCGGCATTGCACGTACTGCGGGTTGGGTAGCGCAATGGAAAGAGATGATTGAAGATCCTAAGCAAAAAATTGGTCGTCCGCGTCAGCTCTATACGGGTGCAAATGCGCGTTCATTTCCATCGAGCTATAAAGAAGTTGCGTAACGTCACTTGAATAGTGCTTTGACTGAAAAATTCTCCATTTTTTATGTCAAAGCACTATCTAACCGTACATGATCCATGTTTTGATCTTGGCAGATGCAATCATTTGTGCTAGATACACCCTATTATGGCACTTGTACGTTATCTTCCTACACAAACTAATTTTCGTTTTATGGCGTATAACCGCATCATTGCGGTGATAACCTTTGTTTATGTTGTGGGCTTTATTGGTTGGATTGCCCTACATGGGTTGAATCTGGGGATTGATTTTGAAGGCGGTTTGCTGATGGAAGTGCAATCAGAGCGCGCTATTGATCTAGCGGGTGTGCGCGCCGCTTTTGATTCTGAATCCTATGGTGACGTGAGTGTGCAGCATTTTGGTGCTGATAATGAATTATTGCTACGCCTTGGTACGGAAGCAAACACCGACAGTGCGGCATTCACGCAACAAGTACAACAAGTGTTGCGGACACAATTAGGGGATGAGATCGTCTTTCGTCGTGTTGATTATGTCGGATCAGTGGTGGGCAATGAAATGCTTATGGATGGGGTCTATGCGTTGCTGTTAGCATTTGCTGGTATGGTGATGTATATTTGGTTTCGGTTTGAATGGCAATTTGCGCTGGGTGGCTTGCTTGCCTTAATGCACGATACGTTATTTATCTTGGGTTTTTATGCGCTAACAGGTATGGAATTTGGGCTTACGGCAGTGGCGGCGATTCTCACAGTCATTGGCTATTCAATCAATGACTCCGTGGTGATTTTTGATAGGGTGCGTGAAAATATGCGTATTCATAGCAGCCGTCCGTTGCATGAATTAATTGATATGAGTTTGAATCAGACATTGTCGCGTACCATCCTCACGGGAATGACAACCCTTCTTGCGGCAACGGCTCTTGCCGTGTTTGGTGGGGCAGTCATTGAAGGATTTGCTTGGGCGTTAGTGGTCGGCGTGATGGTGGGAACTTATTCATCTGTTTATATTGGTTCACCCGTGTTGCTATGCTTCCGTTTGTCCGTGAAGGCATTTGCTGAAGAAGATGCACGGGAGCATATGCGCCATCCTACGGCATAATCAAAGGGGGGATGCGTTGAATTGCTCTACTTATTACGCTTTACATAGGGTATGTCCTGTAAAGTAAATTTATTTGCATGTTTTACACGCCTGTGTTAAAATAAAATTCGATATGGTGAGGATTTATGGGCGACAAGCAACTTAAAATTATACAAATTCATGATGCGTGCGTTGTCGAAGTTCAATGCGTGGAGAATGGAGTAGAACTTCAGGAAACAAACCATCTTTTGTCATTGGATGGTACAGTAGAAATTGGTCAAAAATATGACATTATTGATATTGAAGAGGGCGGAAGTGCAAAAAGCGCGCCAATTTGTTTTGCTATCGAGTTGGAAAATAAAGCGTGTGTCAGTACAACAAATATGCGTCAACCATCAACGTCATGGGCAGAAAAAGTGCAAATGAATGACGATATAATTGAATTTTACAGAAATTTCTAATTTATTGTTTGGGTGGATGGCAGATCAAAAAATTCTAAAGATGCACGTATTTCGTCATTATCCTCACACCCCTGAGGCACTAAGAGGGGCGGTGTTGGCTATAGGTAATTTTGATGGAATGCATCAAGGGCATCGCATGATTATCGAGCAGGCGAAGGCGTGTGCGCAAAAATTGCGCGCCCCGTTGGTGGTGATGACTTTTCACCCGCATCCACGGCGTTTTTTCTCAAAAGCGACATCGAATTTGGCGATTGAGCATGTGCATCAACGCTTGCGACATATGCGTGATTTAGGGGTTGATGGGGTGTATCTTGCGCCGTTCAATCAACGATTGGCATCGATGGAAGCAGAAGATTTTATCACGACGATTCTTGTGCAGCATTTGCGCGTGCGTCATATTATGGTGGGTGAAGATTTTTGCTTTGGGCGTGGACGACGAGGAACGGCCGCGTTGCTCAAGGAATATGCAGCGCATGATGGCTTTGATGTGACATGTTTTGCGCCGTTGATGCATCATGATCATATTATTTCATCCTCACTGATTCGACGCTATCTTACCGAAGGGGCGTTGGATAAGGTGAGGGATTTGCTCGGGCGACCCTATGAAATTATAGGACGTGTGCAGCATGGGACACGCATCGCAGGGCAGCAACTTGGAACGCCAACCGCCAATATTGCCCTCTATGGCTTGCATGTGCCACGTTATGGAGTCTATGCCATTCGCTATGCGCGTCACGATAGCCCGACGCAATGGCATGATGGGGTGGCGAATCTTGGAGTTAGTCCGACTTTTGGGGGCATGGTAACGCCACGGTTGGAAGTGCATAGTTTTTCAGATATGGGTGATGCCTATGGCGCATTGTTGCGTGTTCGTCTTTATGAACATATACGTGATGAAAAATATTTTTCTTCACCAACGGCGTTAAAAGAGCAGATCGTGCGGGATGTAGAAATAGCGAAAGCATCACTTGCGCAGCTATAACACTATAATTTATAGTGGAAGCACTATAGATGCAATTTTTTCTTGCATTATGGAAGGAAATCTATTAAATAACCTATCTTAAATTTATAAAAAAATAGGCAAAAATTATGGACGTTATCTTATTAGAACATGTAGCACGCCTTGGTGCTGTGGGTGATGTTGTTGGTGTGAAAGGTGGCTATGGGCGCAATTTCTTGATTCCACAAGGAAAAGCATTGCGCGCCACAAAAAAGAATGTCGAGGATTTTGCCGCGAGAAAAGAAGCATTGTTGAAGCAAAATGCTGAATTGCGTGCTGCTGCAGAAAAAAATGCCGCTACTCTTGGTGACTTGGCAGTGAAAATTGTGCGTCAGGCAAGTGAAGATGGACGTTTGTTTGGATCGGTGGGTGTGCGTGATGTGGTTGCTGCATTGGTGCAGGGCGGGCATGTATTTGACCGCACACAAGTAGATTTGGATGGTGTGGTAAAATCATTGGGTGTGTTCCATGCAACAATTCGTTTGCACCCTGAAGTGCGCGTTAAATGCCGTATCGATGTCGTGCGTAATGCAGACTAAATAACCCATCATTGAAAAACGCCATAGATTTTATTTCTATGGCGTTTTTTTGTAGAGAGTTCTTACATAATTTTTAGTTTTTTTCATACCCTTGATAAGCGGTTATCTATAACGACTATTGTTACTGGATTCCTGCTCTTAAGCAGGAATGACGAATGTGTAAATCTATTGCGCTTTATTCTCAATAAATATCTCTACGCGACGATTGCGTGGTTCTTTGACATTATCATCCGTCGCAATGGCAAGATCGCTTTCACCAAAGGCGAAGATTTGCATCATCTGATAGGGTAGACCAAATTGTTCCAGCATCGCACGAACGCGTTGGGCGCGACGTTCCGAAAGCCGTAAATTATACTCATCTGATCCTGAACTATCCGTATGTCCATTAAGCATAATCTGTTGCGGTTGTGCCACATGTTGTTGTGTAATGGTTGCCGCGATTTCCTTAAGTTTCTGCTCTCCCGTTGCATCCAACAAAGCGCGATCCCACTCAAAATAGAGCTGGTAGGAATTAGGGATGACCTGTTCTTTTGGTAGGGGAGCAGGGGCAGGGGGGGTAGGTACGGTTGAAGTGGAAGAAGTAGAAGTAGAAGTAGAAGAAGTGCTGCTGCACGCGCCTAACATCAGCACCATACAGCATAATCCCCAAGGGGCGAACATTGATTTTTTGATCATAAGCCTTATCTATAGAAACCCATAGGCGATTTGCTAGAAAAATATGCATTATGTGCGATAATGCTTGCTTTTTTTTCGTAACTGGGCTAACGAGCAACCATACCAATAGTTTTATTTTTTACAGCGAGAACATTTATGAAAGAACGTACTTTTTCGATTATCAAGCCCGATGCAACGCAGCGCAACCTCACAGGGAAAATCAATGCTTTTCTTGAAGAGCATGGATTTCGCATTATTGCACAAAAACGCATACATTTGAGCCGTCGTGAAGCATCACAATTTTATGCGGTGCATAAGGATCGCCCTTTCTTTGGTGAATTGGTAGAATATATGGTGTCTCAGCCTGTGGTAGTGCAGGTTCTGGAGGCGGATGATGCAGTAACAAAATATCGTGAAGTGATGGGCGCAACGAATCCTAAAGATGCGACCGATGGTACGATCCGTAAATTGTTCGGTGAATCTATCGAGCGTAATTCTGTGCATGGATCAGACAGCAAAGAAAATGCAGCGATTGAAATTGCCTTTTTCTTTAGCGGCACAGAAATCGTAGGTTAATCCTATAGCATTGTTGCGATAGAGCGCGAGTCATAGAGTTAGTTGCACTAAACTTTATGACTCGCGCTCTCATTGCTTGCATATGCTGCTATTTTATCCTAGGGTAGCATCATGAATGGAATCTATAGTTTATGTTGCGCCTCAACATGGCGCGGTCGTCGTTATTTGGTGTCGCCCTTGGTGGATATGATGTTTGCTGGTGGGGCAGCGTTTGTGATTGTCCCGTTGTTATTTTGGATGTTTCCGCTGGATGCGAACGGTACATCAGGCTACATGCAAATATATGTTGCGTCTGTGGTGTTTATGTTTCTTGCACATATTGTGAATCATCCGCACTTTATGGCATCTTATTATTTGATGTATGATGATTTTAAGAACAAAATTGCTATGCATCGGCGCGAACGCTCCCATATGGCGTGGCGTTATCTGTTTGCAGGGGTGATAGTCCCCGTGATTTTGATCGGATATTTTATCTATGCTTTTATAGCGCAAGATAATGATATTTTCGCATGGGGTGTATATGTGCTATTCTTTACCGTGGGATGGCATTATGCTAAGCAGGCTTTTGGCGTGATGTTGGTGCTTTCTGCCCTTAAAGGAGTCTATTATGGACGCTTGACGCGACGCATTTTGTGGATTAATGCCATGTTGGTGTGGTTCAAAACATGGTTGGGGGGCAATCTGTATGTGCCTAATGTGGTGTACCAACCGATGAATTATCAGGGTGTGTCCTTTAACAATTTGCAGATTCATATCACGCCCATGATGATGGATGTTTTGAATGGCTTTTTATGGCTCTATGGGGGGCTTTCGCTGCTTCTAGTGGTATATGTTGCGATCAAGCAACGCATAAGACCGTCTTTGTGCGCGCTGCTGGGGTATTCCTCAATGTACAGCCTGTTGCTCTTTTCCTATTATCATCCATTATGGGCATATATGACACCATTCTTTCATTCAGGGCAATATTTGCTGTTTGTGATAGCCTATAAGCGTGGTGAGCATCACCATCATATCAATGATCTCCATATGCCTATAGAGCAAAGCCGTGATCAGATAAAACGCTTTGTGGGGGTGTGTTTTATTATGGGGCTGTTATCCTTTAAGGGCATACCGGGAACAATGGAATGGCTAACGGATAGCCATGCCTTGCGCGCTGTTGGTATTATGCTGCCGTTCATCTATGCATTTGACATTTTTATCAATGTGCATCACTATTTTATTGATAATGTGCTGTGGCGCAAAGATAACCCGAAAGTAGGGCGTTATCTTTTTTATAAAACGACAACGCCATCTTCCTGACGCATCTGTAACGTGCCGAGATCAAACACCGTCTCACCAGCTTGCTCAAGCTGCTGACGCACCTGCGCCACCTGATCGGGTGCTACCACCAAGACCAAACCAACACCCGCATTGAAGGTGGTCAATAATTCTGTGGTGGAAAGTGAACCGATGCGTTGCAACCACGCAAAAATGGGTGGCACGTTCCATGCACTCAGATGAATATGTGCTGCGAGATGCGCAGGCAATATACGCGGAAGATTCTCAATAAGTCCGCCACCTGTAATATGCGCACAGCCTTTTATTGCATCACTCTTTTGCATTACGGGTAAGCAACTTTTAATGTAGAGACGTGTTGGTGTGAGGAGTGATACACCCACGGTTGACGATGCATCCCACGGGGCAGAATCATTATAAGATAGTCCCTCTTGCTCTATCAATTTGCGCACCAAGGAATAGCCATTACTATGCACGCCACTAGATGCCAAGCCAAGGAGAATGTCGCCTTCCTGCATCAAGTCTAGGCGCGGTAAAAGGCGATCACGGTTCACTGCCCCAACAACAAAGCCCGCTAAATCATAATCGCCACCTGCATATAATCCGGGCATTTCTGCCGTCTCACCACCAATAAGGGCGCATCCCGCTTCGGCACAGCCACGGGCAATGCCCGCAACGACATCCGCTGCATCATCCACATTGAGCGATCCGCACGCATAATAATCAAGGAAAAAAAGCGGTTCTGCACCTTGCGCGAGCAAATCATTCACGCACATGGCTACTAAATCAATGCCAATCGTATTATGAATCGCCATGGTATGCGCGATTTTTAGTTTTGTCCCTACGCCGTCGGTTGCGCCAACAAGCAAGGCATCCTCATATCCTGCTGCCTTGAGGTCAAATAATCCACCAAAGCCGCCAATCGTACCCATCATGCCTGCACGACGTGTCGAGGCTACGGCAGGCTTAATACGTTCAACAAGCGCGTTACCTGCGTCAATATCAACACCAGCAGCGATATAAGCAGAGATTTTTTTGTCTTTTTTCGTCATAATAATTGCATCATCATTGGTTATAACGTATGGATAAACTATGCAACGTTTTTGTCAACCGAATATCACATTGTTGGTGCGCTTTTTTCTCATTCTGCTGCTGGGGCTGCTGCTGCATCCTGCAGGAAGTGTTGCGCAAACTAGTATGGATTTGGTTGAGGAAAAGAAAGCCCCAACGACGGTTGATGTGATGGTGACGGTGAGTTCTTCAGGAAAAACGGTTGAGGAAGCACGCAAAAAAGCTATTTTGGCGGGTGAACGGCAGGCTTTTTATAAAGCACTGGTGATGCTATCCAAGGATAAAGCACGCGATATTTATCGTAGTGTGCGCAATAATAATTTGGATCGCTATGTGCAATCCTTTACCGTGACGCGGGAAGTGGAAAAACCTGATGCTTTTGAGGCGGATATTGTCTATCGTTTTCATCATAATTTGATGGATGGGCTGGTTGCGGTGCAATATGGCATGTTGGGGCAGGATCTCTCTACTCCTGAAGGTGATGGTTTATTGATTATATCTGTTTTGCGTAATGATGATGTGTTGCTGACGTTTCAAGAGGGTAATCAGTGGCGTTCGATTATGAATAATGTCGCTTTAGAAGTGGGGCAAGGGTTGCTTATTACGCCGTTTGGTGATCCGCGTGATATGGCGTTGCTCTCCGATGAAGTGCTGATTGCAGCGGAAAAAGAATCGTTGATGAAAGTGGCACGTCGTTATGGTACGCGTAATATCGTGATTGTGACGGCACGTGTGATTGAGCCTCAAAAAACTACTAATCCTTTGGTTGTTGAAGTGGGTTTGCGTAAAGTTGGGGAAAGTTCTAAGAATGAACGTATTGTGCGCTTCAAAGCCCTAAGTCCCGATGAAACTCACGATGTGTTATTTTCACGCGCTGCACGGGAAATATGCTTGCAATTACGCGCATCACTGAAAGATTATAGCCTATTTGCGGATGAAGATGCTGAGAAAATTAAGCCTTTGGTTATCCGCGCTGAGTTCCGTAGTGGTAGGCAGTGGCGTACCATTCAGAAAATGTTGTTGAATATCGAGGGGGTTGAATCTAAAGCCCTTCGTGCCTTATCTCCCGATTTCGCGCAAATGACGATGATGTATCGCGGAACGTCTGATCCTATCAAACAATCGTTACTCGCGCAAGGGCTAGAAGTCAATGATTCAAAGGAATATTGGGTGGTACGCCTCCCAGAATAATCGCTTATGATACGCAGCAATTCTACTATTATTTTTTGGATTCTTATCGCCTGTTTGGTGGGATATTTTATCGATCTCATCAGCCCCGTGCTGTTGCCTTTTGTGCTTGGCTTGGGGGTTGCCTATGTGCTTGATCCGTTTACGGATCGGTTGGAGCGTTTAGGCTTGAGTCGCACGGTGGCAACGGCGGTCATATGTGGGATCTTCGCGCTTGCTGTGGTGGTGCTTTTCTTGATTGTCGTGCCGTTGGTGGTGGATCAAATACGTGGTTTGATTGAGGAGTTCCCCTATTATTTGGAAGTTGCGCGATCAGAGGTTGCCCCCTATTTGAAGCAATGGGGCGTGAAATCGCATATGTATAGCAAGAAGGCACTGCAAGATTTTTTGACAGAACAAGCAGGAGGAGGGACAGGGCAAGATATGGTGCTGAAAGTCGCACGCGGGGTGCTGAAATCAGGTTTGGCGTTGGTGAATATTGCTGCATTATTCGTCATTACTCCCGTGGTATCCTTCTATTTGCTGCGTGATTGGGATGTGATGGTGGCGCGCATTGATACGTTATTGCCTCGTCCGTATGCTCCTGTCATCCGCGAGCAGCTTGCGATTGTTGATCGTACCTTGGCGGCGTTTGTGCGTGGGCAGATTAATGTGATTATCGTTTTGGTGTTGTATTACAGTGTCGCGCTTACCATAGCGGGCTTGCCGAATAGCTTATTGGTAGCATTGGTGGCGGGATGTATGGTGGTCATTCCGTATGTGGGAACGATTGTGAGTGGCAGCCTTGCGCTTGGGCTTGCTTATGTGCAGGTTGATCAGCCGAATTTGCTTTTTATTGTGCTAGGGATTTTTATCATTGGGCAAATGTTTGAAGGCTATTTTCTCACACCGAGATTGATTGGTACGTCGGTTGGACTCAATCCTATTTGGATTATTTTTGGGATGATGGCAGGTGGTGCAATTATGGGCTTTGTCGGGATTTTGATCGCCGTTCCCTTAACGGCGGTGATGGGTGTGGTGATTCGCTTTGCGGTGGCTGAATATCTCAAAAGTCGTTATTATACGGGGGCGAATACGCCGAATCTTTAGCCATTCTTTGTCATACGATCTTCATATAAAAAAAGTTGCAATTAGCATTTTTATGACTATAATCCATTGTTATTAATTAATAACTTCTTCAATGGAATTGTGCAGTGCATCATGTCGAGACAAAACCGCAGCTCTCTTTTGCGAGCCTGTGGTGTTTAAGTTTAGGTTTTTTAGGCATTCAGTTTGGCTGGGGCTTACAAATGGCGAATATGAGTGCCATTTATCAAATGCTTGGCGCGCATGAGAGTGAGATCGCCTTATTATGGATTGCTGCACCCATCACAGGCTTTTTTGTGCAACCGATCATTGGCTATATGAGTGATCGTACATGGGGACGCTTCGGGCGACGTAAGCCTTATTTCTTTGTTGGGGCGATCATTTCTTCGCTTGCCTTGGTGGCAATGCCCAATAGCGGGTCGCTTTGGATGGCGGTTGGCTTGCTTTGGGTGTTGGATGGTGCTATTAATGCCACGATGCAACCTTTTCGTGCATTTGTCGGGGATGTGTTGCCTGAAAAACAGCAAGCCGTTGGATTCTCGGTACAAACCGTGCTGATTGGTATTGGTGCGATGATTTCTTCTTCACTCTTGTGGATATTAGCGCATTTCTTTGGGGTATCTTCTGAGGCGCAGGGCGATTCTGCTATGCCACAAACGGTGGAATATGCCTTTTATCTTGGTGCGATCGTGTTATTTGTGAGTGTGATGATTACTATCTTCACGACCAAAGAATATCCGCCACAGGATATGGAAAAATTTGCGCGTGATCATGATGCCTCGCATGGATTTTTAGCGGGGGTAAAAGAAGTGTGGGGATTAGCAAAAGCAATGCCAAAGCGTATGAAGCAATTAGCGTGGGTGCAGATGTTTAGCTGGTCGGGCTTGTTTTGTATGTGGACGTATTTTGCGCCTTATGTCACCGCGAATGTTTTTGGTGCTGCTGGCACGAAAGATCCACTGTATGAGCAAGGCTTAGAGTGGGCAGGGGTATGTTTTTCTACCTATAATGGCGTAGCTTTAGTGGTAGCTTTTGCTTTGATTGGCTTAGTGAAAAAATATTCCCCCAAACATATTCACATGGTGAGTCTGTTTGTTGGTGGTATGGGCTTGATGGGAACGATGGTAGTCACTGATCCGAATCATTTGCTTTTCTGCATGGTTGGTGTGGGCGTAGCGTGGGCTTCGATCTTGTCTATGCCCTATGCGATGATTGCGCGTTCTATCCCTGAGGGGCATATGGGCGTATATATGGGGTTGTTTAATATTTTTATCGTCATTCCGCAGGTGATTATTGCACTTTTTTCTGGAATGATCGTCACACATATGCTAGATGGCAATGCTTCCGCAATGGTGCCGATTGGTGGTGTTTTGTGTGTGCTTGCGGCATTCTGTGTGTATGCAGTGGATGCCGATGAGCAACCATTCTCTGGGGCATTGCAGGGAAGTTCTGGGCATTAAGGCATAAAAGAAACGAGTAGAAAACAATGACAGATCATAAAATGAACGATTGGTGGCGTGGGTGCGTCATTTATCAAGTCTATCCACGTAGCTATCAAGATACGAATGGCGATGGCGTGGGTGATTTGCGTGGTATTACGCAACGGTTGGAATATATTGCATCACTTGGGGTGGATGCGATTTGGATTTCACCATTTTTCCGCTCTCCTATGCGTGATTTTGGCTATGATGTCTCTGATTTCTGTGATGTTGATCCGTTGTTCGGTACGCTCGCCGATGCGGACGCGTTGATCAAAAAAGCGGATCAGTTGGGTTTGCGCATTATTGTGGATATGGTATTGAACCATACGTCGGATCAGCACCCATGGTTTATTGAAAGTTCATCCTCGCGTGATAATCCCAAAGCGGATTGGTATGTGTGGGCTGATCCGAAGCCTGACGGCACGCCACCGAATAATTGGCTTTCTGTGTTTGGTGGTAGTTCATGGCAGTGGCATACACGCCGTAAGCAATATTATTTGCATAATTTTTTGAAAGAGCAACCTGATGTCAATTTTCACTCTGTGAGCGTGCAAGACGCGCTAATGGAGATTATGGAATTTTGGTTGAAGCGTGGCGTTAAGGGCTTCCGTTTTGATGCAACTAATTTTTATGTGCATGATGCCGCTTTGCGTGATAATCCTATCCATGATCACGTTAATGATCCTCAAGATCACGTGCCTGATATTAATCCTTATGGGATGCAACAACATATTTATGACCAATCACGCCCCGAAACTTTGACCTTCCTTGCGCGTGTTCGTGCGTTATTAAACCGTTATGATGCAGCGATGGGGATGGCGGAATTGGGGGCGTTGGATGCTTATCAACTCATTGGTGAATATAGTGCGGGTGATAAGCATCTGCATATGGGCTATGGCTTCCAGTTCCTCAATCCAAAGTTCAGCGCAAGCTATGTTGAGCAAGTGGTGCAACGTATGGAGGCGAATATTCAGGATGGGTGGCCATGTTGGGCGTTCTCAAACCATGATGCAGCGCGCCCTGTGACGCGGTGGAATCCTAAGGCAGGTATGGAACAAGCCTTTAGCCATATGCTGCTCAGCCTTCTGCTTAGTTTGCGTGGCAGTGTGTGCATGTATCAAGGGGAAGAGTTGGGTTTACCCGAAGCGGAGATTGCCTATGAGGAGATTCAAGACCCGTATGGCTTAGAGTTCTGGCCCGAATTTAAAGGGCGTGATGGCTGCCGTACCCCTATGCCGTGGGATCATACGCAACCTCATGCGGGTTTTAGCACGGTTAAACCATGGTTGCCTGTGCGTGATGCGCATCAAGCCCTTGCCGTATCCACGCAAGAAAGCGACGCTGCATCTTCTCTATCCATTGCGCGGAAATTGATTAAATGGCGCAAGCAGCATAGCGCGATGGTGAATGGGGCGATTGATCTTCAGCAGATACGCCCCGATCTTGTGCGTATTGAGCGAAAAAATGCCACAGAATCATTGATTGTCTATGTGAACTTTAGTGCAGAACCCACGTCTATTGCGGTTTCTGATACGGAATTAGTACTTGTGAGTGATCATCCGTTGGTGGCAAGTGCGCGTCTTGATGCAGGAACATTGCATCTGCAAGGATATGGCGTGGCGGTTGTGCGTACCTAAAATTATAAGAATAATCGTCATCATAGTGTCATATAAACTTGCTATAGTTCAACTATATAGCACGTTTCAATAGGTTAGTTCTTTGTGCAAGAACAAACCTATTGAAAGTTCGTGCTATAGTTCATATGTTTATAGCGCGACTTCACAATAGATGTGTTACTTGCAGGTAACCAACCTATCGTGACGCGCTATAGTTTAAGTAAAGAGATTTTCTATGGCAAGATTTATTCGTGGTGCAGCTAATGCCTATTTGAATCAGCTTAATTGGCAATCCAAACATCGTCGTGATAGCGATGTGCAGGATGGTTCGCTTTTGGGCATGGGAACGTTTATCCCCACCATCCAAAATGGCTGGAATCATGTGATGTTTCTCCCCGCACTGGCGAAAGGCTTTGTATTTGGGGCAGAGGTGGATAAAGTACCCGATGTGGACGTACCCAAGGGCATGGAGAATGAAAAATGGATAAAAGATCAGCAAGCGACGCATCGCTATGAGCAAGAGGCTAATAGATTGACGGTGAGGAAATGGGAGGATCAAATTATGGGTGTACTCACCTTGAATCTTGATCGTTTTAACCGAGGGCTTATCACAGAAGAAGCACTTCGTGATGTGCGCGCTGAAGCGGATGTGCTGCTTCCTTATCGTGCAGATCAACCACAAGAAAAGCCACAAACGCAAGGAAAAGAAGTGAACACGCCCCATGTTGTTCCGAACATCCCACAGGAAGTGCCTAAGGGGGGATTATCCTATTCCACCGCTAAATAGGGTGCCAAATAGGGTTATTTTATCAAAAATATCTGCCCTGCATAAATCTTCACCATCAATCGGCACGTTATTTGCTTTGCTATACTTATAGGTGTGTGCCAAGCGTGAGGAGATGAACAGTGAAATATTCGTGGATGTGTGGAGTGATGCTAGCTTTTTGTGTTGTCATCGCAGGGTGTGATACATTGGAGCGTTCAACGGAGCGCGCAGGCAATGGCATTTATACAAATTATACGAAAACACGACAAAAAATCGCTGGCTATATTTATAAGGGTGAGGAGGCAGAGCAGCAACAAAGCTATCGTCCCTATGAAGAACCTATTTTTTGTTATCGCTTGATGATGGATACGAGTTGCTATAATAAACCACAACCGCATTTGCATGAAAAACTTGTCGCGGTGCAAGGCATACATGATTATCAATATCATGATTTTGTGCCTGAATTTGTCATCCAATCAGCACCGAACCCCTCTGCAATTCGTATGTCAGAATTGGGCAATGTACTTCCGCCTCAAGAGGAACGCCCCATACGTTTGATGAAGTGATCTACCCATTATAACGCTCAACGCTTTGGATAAGATTTTTGTGCTTTAAGCCCTTCATGATGGCATTCATGTGTGAATCACCGAGTACTTCAATATCAATCAAAATCTCAAAATGATCGGTTGTACGGTTGGTGATTTTGAGATTATTAATATTGCCTTTCTCAGATGCAATCACTTGTGTGAGGGTGGCGATCGCTCCCGGTTCATGGTTGACCATCACTTTGATGCGCCCAATATAGCTTTGTTGTCCCTCTGAGGCATCCCATGCAACATCAATCCATCGCTCAGGTGCATCACTGTAATTTTCAAGCGTATCGCAATCCATCGTATGAATGGTAACACCTTTGCCCGTGGTGACAATCCCCACAATTTTATCCCCCGGAATGGGATGGCAGCATCCCGCAAAATGTATCGCCATACCCGGTACTAAGCCACTAATAGCGAGCGAATGTTTGGTGCGTTCTTTTTCGCGTCGTAGTTTGGGTAAAAAAACGAGTTTTTTCTCTTTCCCCGAATGGACAGCACTCACAGGCTTGCCCGTGATCACCTCAAAGACGCGATTGCGTGATAATGTTCCCTCACCAATGGCTACAAAGACATCATCAATGGTTTTATGTTTGAGGGTTTCTAATGCCTTTTCTAAATCCTTTTCTTTGAATTCAACCTGTTCTTTTTTGAAGGTTTTCTGCAAGATGCCATTGCCTAGCGTCAAATATTCTTCACGTTGCGCGGTGCGGATGAATTTGCGGATTTCCGAGCGGGCTTTCCCCGTCACCACAAAACGCTCCCAAGCAGGTGAGGGGGTTTGCGTTTTGGAAGTGATGATTTCTACCTGATCCCCATTATGCAAATGGGTTTTGAGCGGCACAATGCGCCCATTAACTTTTGCGCCAACACAGCGACATCCTACCCCTGAATGTACTTGAAACGCAAAATCCACGGGCGTTGCCCCGCGTGGCAATGCCATAATGTCACCTTTGGGGGTAAAACAAAAAACTTGATCATGATACATTTCAAGTTTTGTATGTTCAAGAAATTCATCAGCATCATCAGTTTTTTCTAATATATCAAGAAGTTGACGCATCCATTGAAATTGCTTGCCCTCATGCGATGCGTTCTTCCCTTGTTTGTACGACCAATGGGCAGCAACCCCATTTTCAGCCACATCTTGCATTTCTTGGGTGCGAATTTGAATCTCGACACGCTGTTTGTTAGGCCCGATGACTTCGGTATGGATGGATTGATAGCCATTGACTTTCGGAGTAGAAATATAATCCTTAAAACGCCCTGGGATGGTATGGAATTCATTGTGAATGATCCCAAGTGCTTGATAACAATCCCCCACCGTGTTGGTGAGGATACGAAATCCCATCACATCCCCTAATTGCTCAAAGGAAATATTCTTCATCTCCATTTTGCGCCAAATAGAATAGGGTCTTTTTTGTCTTCCTGAGACGATCGCGGTGGGTAAATCATGTTCACATAATAGATGTTGCAGACTTTCTCGAATGCGCTCAATTTCGGGAAGCCCTGTTTCGCGTAAAAACTCCAAACGGTTTATAATCGATTCGCGGGCATCGGGATGAAGTACGGCAAAGCATAAATCTTGTAATTCTTCTTTGACGTTACGCATCCCAATACGTTCGGCAAGAGGTGTGTAAATATCAAGAGTTTCACGGGCTTTTTTCTGACGCTTTTCTTCAGAGCGGACATAGTGGATGGTTTGCATATTATGCAACCGATCCGCGAGTTTCACCACAAGGACGCGTAAATCCTTTGACATAGCAAGCACGAGTTTGCGGAAATTTTCTGCTTGCGAGGGTGCTTTGCTTTTTTCGGTGGACATCTCTAAGCGGTTCAATTTGGTAACACCATCAACCAAATTGGCAATTTCTGCTCCGAATAATCGCGTAATATCGTCTAAGGTTGCATCCGTATCTTCCACTGTATCGTGCAGTAAGGCTGTGATAATGGATGCAGCATCTAATTTCATCGTGGTGAGATAATAGGCCACCTCCACGGGATGCGAAAAATAAGGTTCACCTGAAGCGCGCATCTGCCCGCTATGTGCATGAAGCCCAAAATCATAGGCACGACGGATCAGCTCATAATCCGTCTTAGGTTCATAAACGCACATTGCTTGAATGAGGTCAATCGCAGTTTTCATAACATCATCAAAAGTGAATTATGGCACGTTCGTTTTTCATAAATCGTGCTAAGATGGATGAAAAATGATGGTGTGCGCTAGTGTAAAATATGATACGAGACATGAAATATCCGTCGCATTATCGTACTACGCTCGCTAGTGCGAAGCAACATAATTCTAATCTAAGGTGACGCTCATAGGGATCAAAAATTCGACTTGGTCACCTCCGGGATATTCTGCAGGGACGGCGGGAACGGGCGATGCAAGCTGCACAGTTTCGAGTGCGACTTGGTCAAAATCACCATAGCCCGAACTGCGTTCAATGACTTTGAATTGCACATATCCTTGACGATTAATCCGTAAACGAATGACAACACGTGCGGTAGTCCCTATAGGAATATTATAACGCTCTTTTTTTTGATGGCTATGAATCCACCCAGAGAGCAATGCTTCATATTTGGTGACAATATTTTTGGTTTCTTCACTTAAATTATCACGTAGCACGCCACGCGCCGCGACAACGCCCTGAGTAGATCCAGAGCCAGAAGGGCGTTGTTTCACCGAACTGACTGTGCCGTAACGGTTGGTGTTGCCTCGTAATGTTTGCGGTTCATCACGATTGCGACGTTGTGGTGTTGAAGTGCGACGCGGGATTGGGGCGGCGGCTGATACAGAAGATGAGTTTTTATCCGTCGATGATGATTTTGGTTGTGGGCGCGCTATGTTTTGGCGTATTTTTTCTTGGGGCGTATCATCCAAGATGTTATCGATCTGATCGGTGACGTTATCGGTGACGTTGGATTCTTTGCTGTTGAGGGTAGGGCGTTGTGAGGTCTTTCCGTGAGCGAAGGTTAGATGGATCTGTTTTGTTTGAGGGATTTCTTCGCTTAACGTAATAAAATACACAGGAACTAAGATAGTTACATGCGTAACAAATGCGAGCATGACAAAAATATAGAATGCAGGCACGCCCTTCATGCGATCCTTGGTTTCTTTCGCTAACAGAGAAAGATGCTCAAGATAGGCAGAACTAAATGGATGGGCAGGGGGATGGGCAGGGGGAGTGAATGTGTTCATGGCTTTTGCGCTGCTAGCACCACATCTTGTGCGCCCGCATCCTCAATATATTTCATCATATCAATTAATTTATAGGCTTCCATATCTGCATCAGCTTTGATGGTAAAACGTGCAGCAGGATTTTTCTTAATGCGTTCATGCACCCAACGATGCAAATCGTCTAAGTTAAACATCACATCATTGCCTGCAACAATCTCATCATGCCGCCCTAAGGTGATGATTTCTTCCCCAAGAGAGGTATGGCTGCTTTGCTCAGAGAGGGGAATATTGACGGGAATAATATCGACAGGCTCAATTTTCCCTGCAAGCACAAAGAAGATAAGCATCAGCAGAATCACATTAATCATGGGGACTAAACCCACCGTGCGTGGTTTTTTGCGATTGCGCTCGATTTCAACTTGGTATGCCATATGAGGTGCTTCCTATAATTGCGAATGGGTGCGTTTCCACCGTGCGACATTGACATCTTCACCGCCACGACGTTTGATAATGTCAAGTGCATCAATCAAAAGCTGAACTTTGACACTATCTTCACAGCGCACACGAATGCGACGTTGTTGTGTTTGGTGAAAGGCAAGATCAATGGCTTCGTCTAAATCGCCATGATAGACTAATTTCTTATTCAAAAACGCAGCACCACTATCGAGCAGAATTAAATCATGCATCGGAGCTAGTGCGGTGGAAGTCGTGCCATCGCTGCTGTCTTTGCTTACGGCTAATTTCAATGCCTCAACATCGACATATCCTGTTGTGAGTATGAAAAAAACAAGCAACAAGAATACCACATCAATAAGTGGTGTGAGATCAAAAATTTGGCTTGTTCTTTGAGAGCGTTCAATATGAATCATACCATGTTGTACTCAAAAATTGCGCGTCTTGCAACGACAAGATGAATCCTTATGAAAAAATAATTTGCCGCATATCATTGAATAGGGTGAATCCCATCAATGCCATAATAAGGAAGAATCCTATGCGATACCCCCATGTTTGAAATTGTTCCGCCATAGGACGACCGCGCAACCCTTCCAACGTATAAAACAATAAATGTCCGCCATCCAAAGGTGGGATAGGTAGGATATTCATAAAGCCGAGATTGACCGAGAGCAACGCCATAAACCATAGGATCGTCATGCCATCTTTTTTCGCCACTTTGCCTGACATATCCGCAATGCCTATTGGCCCTTTCAACTGTTCTGCGCTACGTTCGCCCGACACTACCTGCCGTAAAAACTCTAACGACATCACAATCATAGAATAGGTGCGTTTCACGGATTCATTGATAGCACCAAAGATCGAAACATTCTCCGCTGTGATTTTGGGAGAGGAAATGCCTAACATTGGGCGTTCTACCTTATTGCCTAGACCATCATCTTCTACTGTGATGCGCGGTGTGATATGCAAAATTAGCGGTTGTCCTTCACGAAGAATATGCACGCGCACTTCCACACCAAGATTGGTTGCTAAGATCATGGAAATATCACGAAACGCATTGACTTCTTCATCATTAATTGCGGTAATGCGATCCCCTTCGCGTATCCCTGCTTCGGCAGCAGCAGAATGTTCCATCACTTTGCCAACGAGTGGCTCTGTAGTATCCAAGCCTGAGGAAAAAATTAAAAAGGTGAAGATGCTTATAGCGAGCAGAAAGTTCGCAATAGGTCCGGCACTCACAATAATCGCCTTTTGCCATAATGCTTTATGGTGGAAGCTGATGCGCTGTTCTTCTTCTGTCATGGTACGCATGGCATCGACATCAGGTGTGCTTGCTTCGGTGGAATCGCCATACATTTTAACATAGCCACCCAAGGGTGCTAAACAAATCTTCCAGCGCGTGCCTGTTCTATCCGTCCAGCCAAGAACTTCTTTGCCAAACCCGATCGCAAATGCCTCAATCTTGACACCACATAGGCGTGCAGCCAAATAATGCCCAAACTCGTGAATAAATACGATGACAGAAATAATGAGGAAAAAAGAAAGAGCCGTATGCCCGAGTGAAAAAAAATGTTCCATAATTTACGATGCCTGACTTATAAGGCGTTTTGTTGCAATCCTTATACTATGATCGATCTCATAGACTTCGTCAAGGGAAGAAACCGAATGCTGCGCGTTCTTCTCTAAGATGCGTGCAATCATGGCAGGAATATCCATAAAGCCTATCGCTCCACCTAAAAAAGCCTCTACGGCAATTTCATTGGCTGCATTGAGCATGATGGGGGCAGAAGAGGGGGCTTCCATCGCTGCAAACGCTAAACCTAATGCAGGAAAACGCGTGTGATCGGGGGCTTCAAAGGTTAATGCGCCTCGTGCCACCAAATCAAGGGGCGGGAGGTCGAGGCGTAAGCGTTCAGGATAATGCATCGCATAGGCAAGAGGAATACGCATATCCGGGGTACTCATATGCGCCAGATGCGATCCATCGGCATAATGAATGAAGCAATGCACAATCGATTGCGGATGCACCAACACATGTAATTGCGAGGGTTCAAGATTGAACATATAGCGAGCTTCAATAAGCTCAAGCCCTTTATTCATCAAGGTTGCAGAGTCAACAGAGATTTTTGCCCCCATTACCCAATTAGGATGGGCAACCGCTTGTTGTGGTGTGGCATCATAGAGTGCCTCAAGACTCCATGTACGAAAAGGTCCACCTGATGCCGTGAGGGTTACTGAATGGGGTGGACGATTATGCACTCCATGCCATAATTGGAAAACGGCATTATGTTCAGAATCAATAGGTAATAAGGTTGCGCCATAAGTGGCACAGGCATCCATAAATAAACTGCCTGCCGCCACTAAACATTCTTTATTTGCAAGTGCAATGGTGCGCCCATGACGAATGGCTTCCATGGTAGGGCGTAGGGCAGAAAAACCCACAATGGCGGAGATCATCATATCATAAGGGAGCGATGCAGCATCCACCAATGCATTTTCTCCTGCGCTTACATTGATGGTGGCGGGTAGGGCATCGCGCACTTCTTGATAATGGTGATCATTGGCAATAACCACATGATCAGGCATAAACTCTAAGGCAAGTGCAATGAGTTTTTTGCTGTTTTGGTGCGCCGTCATGATGGCAATGCGGTAATATTGGGGATAGGTACGCACAATATCCAGCGTATTATCCCCAATCGTACCCGTTGCACCAAAAAGTGCAAGATGCTTCAATGCAGGAACAGGGCAATCCATGAGTGTGTACGTATGCCTAACCTGCGATCTTTTTCTTATCCCGCGATGTACGTTTGCGCTCATTCGGATCAAGCATTTTTTTACGCAAACGTAGTGATTTTGGCGTAACTTCAACCAATTCATCATCCTCAATATACGAGATCATATCTTCAAGCGTCAATCTGCGTGGCGGGATAAGGCGAATAGCTTCATCCGTACCCGATGCGCGAATATTGGTTAATTGCTTGCCTTTGAGTACGTTGATTTCAAGGTCGTTATCACGATTATGCTCACCCACAACCATGCCCATATAGACTTTTTCTTGTGGGTTAATAAACATCACGCCACGATCTTGTAGGTTGAAGATTGCATAGGCAACAGCTTCTCCTTGATCGGTAGAGATAAGCACGCCATTGCGCCGCCCTTGAATATCACCTTTATACGGCTCATGGCTATGATAAAGGCGGTTCATAACGCCTGTGCCACGTGTATCGGTTAAGAATTCGCTTTGGTAGCCAATTAATCCACGCGAGGGCGCGTAAAATACTAAGCGTGTTTTGCCTGCACCTGCTGGGCGCATTTCTTGCATTGCCGCTTTGCGTTGTGACATTTTTTCTACAACAACGCCGCTATATTCATCGTCAACATCGATGACCACTTCTTCGATCGGCTCAAGCAAAACACCGCCTTCTTCGCGCATCAATACACGCGGACGCGAAACGGATAGCTCAAAGCCTTCACGGCGCATGGTTTCAATCAGCACGCCTAATTGCAATTCCCCGCGTCCACCAACTTCAAAGGCATCTTTGCCATCGGATTCAGTGACGGTAATCGCAACATTAGTTTCTGCTTCAGCAAAAAGGCGATCACGAATCATACGCGATGTGACTTTGCTCCCTTCAGTACCTGCAAAGGGTGAATCATTCACACTGAGGGTGATGCTCATGGTAGGAGGATCAATCGGAGTGGACGGCACGGGCGTAGCGATCGCGACATCGGCAATCGTATCCGCTACGGATGCAACCGACATACCTGCAATGGTGATAATATCCCCTGCGTTTGCTTCTTGTACAGGAACGCGTTGAATACCACGGAAGGATAAGAGTTTTGTTAACTTGCCCGCTTCCACTTGCTCACCTGCAAGATTCAAGGCTTTGACGGGCATGTTTACTTTGACTCTACCGCTTTGTATACGCCCTGTTAGCATACGACCTAAGAACGGATCGGATTCTAGCAACGTAACCAACATACTGAACGGTGCTTCTTCATCTAATTGCGGCGTGGGTACATGACGTAAAATCAAATCAAATAACGGTGTTAAATCATTGCGTGGATCATCCAATTCTTGCGCGCACCATCCATCACGCCCTGAAGCGTACAAAATAGGGAAATCTAATTGTTGATCATTAGCATTCAATGCGGCAAAGAGATCAAACACCTCATTGACGACCTCATCAGGGCGACCATCGGGACGATCAACCTTGTTGATGATAACCATCGGGCGTAAACCTTGTTTGAGTGCCTTACCCAAAACAAATTTTGTTTGTGGCATTGGCCCTTCGGCTGCGTCAGTTAATAAAATTACGCCATCCACCATGTGCAGAATACGCTCTACTTCCCCACCAAAATCGGCGTGACCCGGAGTATCAACGATATTGATGCGTGTGCCATTCCACTCGACGGACGTGCATTTTGCGAGAATGGTAATGCCACGCTCTTTTTCGAGCGCATTGGAGTCCATCACGCGTTCATCGACCTGTTGGTTATCTCGGAATGTACCGCTTTGGCGGAGCATCGTATCAACGAGCGTGGTTTTGCCGTGATCAACGTGAGCGATAATGGCGATATTACGAATTTCGTGTGTCATAAAAAATCCAAAGAGAAAAAATGGGGCATAGTCGTAGCTATGCTTGGAATCCTGCGCTTTACAAGCAGCTATGAAGCTGTTCATAGAGCAAAGATAGGGCTTTGGCAAGATATATAATGCTTCGACTATAGTCGTGTGACTAGAAAATGAAACATTTTTTACGTCAAGGAACGATTATATCTACTATCAGTGACACGAAGCCAAAAATATTCAAGAAACGTTATTCTACACGATCGGTTCAATGTGCAAGCGAAAGAAGATGATACGCGGTACTTAGTTTGCGCGCAACAGTCTGTTATGCTGCCAAAGATTCTGATTCATCATCAATAATTAAACCTGAATCTTTTCCTTTTGCAGAAACATCACGGTCGACGAACTCGATGATTGCCAAAGGAGCATTATCCCCATAACGGAAACCAGCTTTCAGCACGCGAATATAGCCACCTTGTCGCTCTTGGTAGCGTGAACCGAGCGTAGCAAATAATTTATCCACCATGCCAATATCACGAATAGCAGCAATCGCTTGACGACGCGCATGAAGATCGCCGCGTTTTGCCAACGTGATTAATTTCTCCACATACGGACGCAATTCTTTTGCTTTTGGCAGTGTAGTCGTAATTTGCTCATGTTTGATAAGAGCAGCAGCCATATTAGCAAACATAGCCTTCCTGTGAGAAGAAGTTCTGTTTAATTTACGACCTTTCATGTTGTGACGCATAATAGTAATCCGTGTGTTATTGAATAATAAATTAGTAAGGTTCTTCGAAACGGCGTGCCAATTCTTCGATATTTTCTGGTGGCCATTCTGGAACTTCCATGCCAAAGCGCAGCCCCATATTTACCAATACTTCTTTGATTTCATTCAAAGATTTACGACCAAAGTTCGGAGTTTTCAGCATTTCGCCTTCAGTTTTTTGAACCAAATCACCAATATAGACGATATTGTCGTTTTTCAGGCAATTTGCAGAACGTACAGAAAGTTCAAGTTCATCGACTTTCTTGAGCAAATAATGGCTAAACGGCAAATCATGACGATCAATAATATCACGATCCACTGGCATATCTTCAAAATTGACGAACAGACGCAACTGATCTTGCAAGATACGCGCTGCTAAAGCAACGGAATCATCAGGAGTGATCGAACCATCGGTAGTGATGTCAAGGATCAATTTATCATAATCCGTTCTGTTGCCCACACGTGCATTTTCTACACGGTAGGATACATTCAACACAGGCGAGAAGATTGAATCGATGGGAATCACGCCAATAGGCTGATCAGCATCACGATTGCTAGAAGCAGGCACATAACCTTTACCAACTTCCACAAACAACACCATATTAAGCTCTGCACCTTTATCAAGTGTGCAGATAACCAAATCTTTGTTGATGACTTCCACATCGCTGTCGGTAACGATGCGCGCCGCAGTGATTTCACCCGGACCTTTGACATTGAGCGTCATTTTTTTGCGCTCTGGCGTATGAGCCTTTAAGCGCAATTCCTTGATGTTCAAAATGATGCTGGTGACATCTTCACGAATGCCCGGCACAGCAGAAAATTCATGCACCACGCCATCCATTTTAATGGCTGTAACAGCAGCTCCTTGGATGGAGGAAAGGAGAATGCGACGCAATGCCACACCAAGAGTAATACCAAAGCCACGCTCAAGCGGTTCAGCAATCAAGGTAGCTTTACGGTTATGTGAACCAGAAGAGCTAACCTCAATTTTGCTGGGCTTAATCAAATCCTGCCAATTTTTATTGAGCATATTTGCCATAATTATGTTCCTCTACGGGATTAAGACGAGTGAATGCAACGAATAAATAGATTACACACGACGACGTTTCGGAGGGCGACAACCATTGTGCGGAACAGGTGTTACGTCACGAATAGAAGTTACCGTAAAACCAACGGTTTGAAACGCACGCAATGCAGATTCACGACCGCTTCCCGGACCTTTTACACGAATTTCGATGGTTTTCATGCCATGATCCATTGCTTTGCGCCCTGCATCTTCTGCTGTTACTTGCGCAGCATAAGGAGTCGCTTTCTTTGAACCCTTAAATCCATGACTTCCCGCAGAAGACCACGACACGGCATTGCCATGCGGATCGGTTACGGTAATAATGGTATTGTTGAACGATGCATTCACATGCGCAATACCATAAGGAATGTTCTTGCGATCTTTTTTCTTTAATTTTGCGGTTTCTTTTGCCATGACTACTTCTTCTTACCAGCGATAGGGACTGCTTTACCTTTACGTGTACGCGCATTTGTATGCGTGCGCTGACCACGAACAGGCAACTTACGACGATGACGTAGACCACGATAGCATCCTAAATCCATAAGACGCTTAATGTTCATGCCCACTTCACGGCGCAATTCACCTTCTACGGTGTAATCAGCATCAATCACTTCGCGGATACGAATAACTTCCGAATCCGTAAGTTGATTCACACGACGACTTGCGTCAATGCCTGTTTTTTGACAAATTTCTATAGCACGAGCTCTACCGAGTCCGTGAATGTAGGTAAGCGCAATTTCTAAACGCTTAGCTGATGGAATATTTACGCCTGCAATACGTGCCACTGTATCTTTTCCCTGACTTATGCTAAAATGTAAATTAAGAGCGCATAATACGCACTATCGCCACAATGTCAACACCAATTTTCTTCTTTTAGCGCAAACTATTTATTTTTTCTATTTTGATAACTGTGATATAATGAAAAAAACCAGATTGAGGGCAAGGATCATGCGAAAAAGTCTATTTCAAACATATTATTGGGCGCGTGTACTGTGTCTTATCTGTTGCCTAGGAAATGTAGCGGATGCGCAGGCATGGGATCAGCAACCATGGCAACCGCAATCACCAGAGATGATGGGAATGCCGAATGTGTTTCATGATCCTTTCGCGGAAGGGCCGCTAGAGCGTATGGATAGGCAGCGCATGGCTAGGCAGGGTTATTTCTTGCCTGATGGAACGTATGTTGTGCCGCCTCCCGCTGCTCTTTATGCCCCGCCTGCACGCTTCGGGCGTGGATGGGGAGGGCAGCAACCTGATTGTGAAGAAGAATTCTTACCCCCTATGCGTGGCGGAGGTTATGGCTATCAATCGCACAGCTATGATCCGCGCCTACAAAGAGCGCGCCCGTGGTCATCCAGAATGCATCATGGGATACATCAACAGCGACGTATCATTTTTGGGGATGTGGGGTATAGCACGTTTCGATAGGTTGGTTCTTTTTCAAGAACACACCTATAGAAAATTCGTGCTATAGCTTATATGTTTATAGCGCGAACTCACGATAGGTACGCTTATGTAACCGTAACAAACCTATCGTGACGCGCTATATCTGCCTCGTTAGTGACTGAGTGATGGGGAGGGGGTGTGCAGGAGAAGAAAGAGCCTGATGGCTATAAAAGCGATATTTCTACCATTAAAACCGAACTTGCGGTGCTTAAATGGATGGTTTGTACTGCTATTTTTGGTATTTTGATGTTGCTGGTAAAAGCATTTATTTGATAGCGTGATACTAAGCATCTTCACGTACTCTGCCCAAAGGAGGAGAGAGTACGTGAATAAGTTTTAGCGTTGTTTGTTTTTTGATCCTAGGGGGATGTCAAACAATCCGCCACTGAGGACGATATAGGATGAAATCCACGGCCATGTATCAAATGGAAAACTAGCCATTTGTTCCCATGTGGCGAACAAAAAACAGCACCATATCATACCAAAAAAACCAATGATGCGATTGCTTTTTAATGAATATCCTAAGAAGGATAAAACGCATAAAAAGCGTGCAGCGTTGTACCAGTCAATCGAGTGAATCAGGTTCATAAAAGTGGTCTGCTGTGCAGAAATAGTAAAGGTTTTCGCATCATGTACTCTACCCAAGGGGATAGAGTACATAACAACTAGATTACATCACGAGCAACACAAAGAGTGCGCTGAGTACAATGGCTACGAGCATGAGCGCGGCAAAGAAAAGTAGCCACAACATGCTGACGATGGTAAGTGCGGATAAAAATCCGACACTTAGAACCATGTAGGCTGCAATCCACTGGATACTATCCCATGGAAAAATGCTTAATTCTCTCCAAACAATGAAAAGAAAAGCACATGCACTCATGCCAAGGAAAGACAGTGCGATTTGCGATTGACGTACCATGTTGGCGTAGCCCAAAAAAGCGATTATGCATGAAAAACGTGCAACATTGTACCAGTCGATAGAGTCAATCAGTTCGATTGCATCCATAATAAAATTGTTCTGCTGTGCAGAAAGATATAGGTCTCCAATGTATGTATCATAAAAACAACATGGATGCAAGTTTTTTCTAGCATCTTTCGTGGTAGCAATTTATAGTTGCACGCTATGACGATGCAACCCTTCAACCCATCTATTCGTGTTCTTCCCAATCATCTGGTGAATCAGATCGCTGCTGGTGAGGTGGTGGAACGCCCTGCTTCTGTGGTAAAGGAATTGATTGAAAATGCCCTTGATGCAGGTGCGACTAATATTGCGATACGCCTAGAAGGGGGGGGAATACGCCGTATTCATATCTCGGATAATGGGCGGGGTATAGATGCGCTCTCGCTTCCCCTTGCCTTGACGCGTCATGCTACGTCTAAATTGCCATCCGATGATTTGGTACATATTGCGCATCTTGGTTTTCGTGGAGAGGCATTGCCATCGATTGCGTCTGTGAGTCGCTTAACGATGCATAGCAGGCAACAGATGAGCGAACATGGTTGGGCGATCTCGGTGATGGATGGGCTAATGAGTGATAGTGCGCCTATAGCATGTGTGCAAGGGACGCATCTATGGGTTGATGATCTGTTTTATCTTGTGCCGGCGCGGTTGAAGTTTCTCAAAAGTGAAACGGCGGAGTATAGCGCGGTGCTGGATGTGGTCAAGCGTATGGCTATGGCGCATCCGCATGTTGCCTTTACGCTGCATCATAATGGTGTGGAAAAACTATCCCTTGATGCGCGTCAGGGGGATATGATGGATAGTGTCTTGCCGCGATTGGTTGCGCTGATGGGGCGTGAATGGGGTGAAAATGCCGTGCGTGTGGAGCTACAGCGCGACGCGATGCATCTGCAAGGCTATACATCGCTTCCGACCTATCATCGTGGCACATCAACGATGCACTATCTTTATGTGAATGGGCGTGCCGTGCGCGATCGGTTGCTGCTTGGCGCATTGCGCGCTGCTTATCATGATGTGTTAGCGCGGGATAAATATCCCGTATGTGCGTTGTTTTTGGATGTTCCCCATGAAGATGTTGATGTGAATGTGCATCCTGCTAAGGCGGAGGTGCGTTTTACCAATCAGGCAGCAGTGCGATCCTTGATTATTAGTGGCATACGCCGTGCGCTTGAAGGGCAATCGCATCGCAGTGCGCATCAAAGTGAACGGGTTGCTTATGCGGCGGGGCGTGCAGCACCTACCATGCCGATGCATCAACCAACCTTATCGACGTATGGATGGCAACCGCAAACACGAAGCGCATCACCTTCTGCTATTGCGTTGTGGAATCAGGTGCAGGATACCCGCACACATAGCGTGCCGTTCATGGCGCAGGATGTGCATCAAGCAGCATCAGAAACGATGCCCGCAATCGTGCATCATCCCTTAGGGGCAGCGGTGGCGCAACTGCATCATACCTATATTGTCGCACAAACGGAGCATGGCATGGTGATGGTGGATCAACATGCCGCGCATGAACGGCTGGTCTATGAACGCTTGAAAAAGCAAATGCTACATGGCGATGTAGCGCGACAAGTTCTGCTCATCCCTGAAGTGATGGAAATGGATGAAGAAGATATTGCACTTTTTATGGCGCATGAGGCAGAGTGGTCACGTTATGGGTTAGTGTGTGAAACTTTTGGGCATGGGGCGATTGTCATTCGTGAAGTGCCTGCTTTGTTGCGTGATACATCGAGTATGGCTATCATCCGTACCCTTGTTGATGAAATAAAAGAGCATGGTCACAGTGCGTTGCTGCAAGAACGGTTGGAAGCTGTGTGCAGTTCTATGGCGTGCCATGGGAGCATCCGTGCAGGGCGGGCGATGACTCTTGATGAAATGAATGCCTTGTTACGTGCGATGGAAGCAACGCCTTTTTCGGGGCAATGTAATCATGGACGACCTACCTATATTGAATTGAGTCGCAAGGACATTGAAATATTGTTTGGCAGAAAATAATTTTTTTCTTGCGCTTGAGGGGGGAAGTAGGTTAAGGGTGTTTTTTATTTCACTTAAGTTAAGGGTATGCGTATGTTTAATGATTTCAAAGCATTTATTATGCGTGGTAATGTGCTTGATTTAGCGGTTGGTATTGTCATGGGGGCAGCGTTCACCTCGATTGTGAACTCATTAGTAGCGGATGTGATTATGCCACCAATCGGGTTTATCATGAATGGTATTGATTTTTCCAACTTTTTTATTGTGATTAAAGCATCTCCTGAAGGCGTGATGGATTTTGCATCCCTTGATGCAGCCAAAAAGGCGGGGGCGATTACTTTGAATATCGGGTTGTTTATTAATGCGATTATCAACTTTTTAATCGTATCATTTGCTGTATTTATCTTGGTGAAAAACGTCAATAAATTATACAAAAAAGCAGAAGAAAAACCCGCAGAACCTGCTGCACCTCCTGCATCAGAAGTATACTTGAAAGAAATTCGTGATTTGCTTGCGCAAACACGGTAATGTGATGATGTTGTGTTGAACTGATCCGATGAACTCTTCCCCAAATTCACCCTTATCTTGTTCGCGTATAAGATTTACGGCTATTATTGTGGCTGCTGTGTTGTCGGTTCTGTGTGATCAGTTCAGCAAATATTATCTGCTTTTTGATGTGGGGCTGATTGATGGGCCGCCCGTCACGCTCACCTCCTTTTTCAATCTCGTCATGGTGTGGAATCGTGGCGTGAGTTTTGGTATGTTTTCAGGCTGGGATGCGAAATGGATGTTGGCTGGTCTTTCGGGGATTATTTGTTGTACCTTGCTTGTATGGAGTCGTACATTTGATCGGGCAAAGCTTATCTGTACGGGGGCGATTATTGGTGGGGCAGTGGGCAATGTGATTGATCGTTTTGTCTATGGTGCGGTGGCAGATTTTTTTGATGTGCATGTGGCAGGATACCATTGGCCAGCGTTTAATGTTGCTGATATGTGCATTGTGTGCGGTGTTTTGATGCTTTTATGGTTGGAAATGCGTGGGCAAAAAAGCATATAGGATATTTGCCAGAAAGCAATGCTTTATATCTCGATATGTATGTAAAGGAATACCTTTCATTTATTGGGGAAATCTATAAAATTCCAAATCTCAAAAAGAGAGTTGCGGAAATGATAGAACAAGTGGGATTGGGACCTGAATCGCACAAAAAGATTGAAGCACTTTCGAAAGGATACAGACAACGTGTTGGCCTAGCACAAGCGATGATTCACAATCCAAAGGTGCTAATCTTAGATGAGCCTACGAGCGGTCTTGACCCCAATCAGCTCGTAGAAATTCGCGCTCTCATCAAAGAAATTGGACGTGAGAAGACGGTGATGCTATCAACGCACATCATGCAAGAGGTTGAAGCAATTTGCAATAGGACCATTATTA
>RDXO01000003.1 GCA_004292675.1 Alphaproteobacteria bacterium
TAATCACTTGCTTCCACAGAAGGCAATAGGGTATAAAACACCAGCAGAAGCAATCGCAGAAGCTATGAACTCACCCAACCTGACGGGGATGGACACCTATATCTCATCCAGCATTGATCATGAATCGTATAATCACGTTCTGGTTCTCTCATGTCAAGAGAACGCTCACGCATGAATAAAATTCATGGACTAAAAAATATACTAATCATGCATATGAAGGACTAGATTTTTTGAAAAGATTCTGATATAGAAGATTCTTATAATGCTTAGTTGCGTTTTATCGCGCATAATTCAATTTTTGACCATGTCTCATGTTCGTGTAATCAGGATGTTAATTAAGCATTTCATTGAAATAGGGGTGTAGCTCAGTTGGTAGAGCGACGGTCTCCAAAACCGTAGGTCGCAGGTTCAAATCCTGTCGCCCCTGCCATTAAAACCCAACATTTCTGCGGGTTTCAGAGAAAAATCGCTTCATAGCACTAGGGCAAAATCTCGCTATTTTGTGCCTTTTTGGGCATATGTACCGCACAATCTCGACACAGTAAAACGCTATTGGGCAGTTCTATCAACCCACATAATTGCATTTTCTACGTATAGATGTGTTGAGGCGTGGTTTAGAATGCCTTCGGATGAGAGAATATTCTCTCAAGAATGGTGTTTTGGTTGATTTTGGGTAATTTCAGGCGCAATTATCCTGTAAAACGCGCGTTCTTCGCTACAACATGACGGGGATGGACACCTAAAGATTTCACATTGGGGGATTTGCAAAAAGTCTATGAAATCATACTGGAAAAAAATGCGTCACGATGGCAAGCGACCAGCGCATTTATATCGCCTCAAAAAAAGTCATCACCCATATATTTTTGTGAGGAATATTGAGGGAGCGCGTTAGTCAGGTTTGATATATACCCATTTCACTTCAAGGAGTTGATCCCTTGTAAGTGAAATGAAGGATATATGTCAGAACTTGTTAAAGATACATGTGATCGGTATTCAAAAAGCGTTGGATGTAATCTTTGACACCTTCTTCTAGCGTCATAAAGGGTGCATCATACCCCACTTCGCGCAGCTTTGAAATATCTGCTTGCGTGAAATATTGATATTTGGTGCGTACTTCTGGTGGCATATCGATATAATGAAATAGTGGCTTGTTTCCCATCGCGTTGAAGGCGGCGGTGGCTAAATCTTGGAAGGATCGCGCCTTGCCTGTGCCGACATTGAACATGCCCGATATTTCAGGATGAATAATGAACCATAAGAGAATGTGAATGCAATCCATCACATACATAAAATCACGCAACTGCCCGCCATTAGAATAATCGGGATGCTCCGATTTGAACAGATTCACAGGGCGGTTGGCGCGTACATGGGGGAAGATTTGACATAGCACGCTTGCTTGATCGCCTTTGTGATATTCATGCGGACCGTAAATATTGAAGAAGCGTAGTCCAACCCATTGCTGTGGTTGTGGTTCTCCACGTGCAAGCGAGCGCGCTACATGATAGTCAAACGCATATTTGCTCCAGCCATAGGCATTGAGAGGGTGCAGTTTTTTGATATAATCGAGCGACATATCATCACGAAAACCATGTTCTCCTGCACCATAAACCCCCGCTGACGATCCAAACATAAAGCGTTTGCGATTCTCAATCGCCCAATTACGTAGCACCTTCGGGAAGGTGACGTTTTGTTCCACCGCCATATCAGCATTTTTTTCTTTAGTGTTGGTCATTGCTCCGAGATGAATGATCATCTCAAGGTTTGATTTATTGGCTTCCAGCCAAAAAAGCAATTCATTGGGGGCAATGATCTCATCGGGTGGAAAGCCTGCAAGATTTTTCCATTTATCCCCATCTCTGAGTAGATCGGCAACGACTACCCGATCATTCGGGAAGCGTTGGGTGAGTGCAGCGACTAATTGAGAGCCAATAAATCCAGCTCCGCCAGTGACTAAATAGGTGCGCATAATATACCTTCTCATGTTTTTCGTTTTATCTTTTCAGATTTCAGTATACCTCATTCTTTTTAACATACGATAAAGAATCAATAAAACACTAGCTATAGCGCGTTTTGATAGGTTGGTTCTTTTTCAAGAACCCGCCTATCAAAAATTCGTGCTATCATTCATATAGTTATAGCGCGAACTCACGATAGGTGCGCTTATATAAATGTCACTAACCTATCGTGACGTGCTATAATTGCTGCAAAGCACAAAGTGCGCGTTATCTTTGTGCCTTGTGTTTTTCTTGCTCTTCCAAGGTTTCCAAGGCTGCAATGCGTGTTTCAAAACTTGGATGGGTGCGAATATAATGTTCGATATGTTCTACCCATTTTTTTCGAGTAGTCGGGAGATGTTCTGTGGCTTCTGCTTGATCGCGTGCAATTTTTTTCTCTAATACTGATTCCATCGCATCATAGCCCACCACTTTGCCAGCAGTAGCATCCGCGTTTAATTCTTGTTGACGACGAAATGCCGCATAAGGAGCTTCTGTAGCGACTTGAGTGAGAGGGCCTGCACAAGCAAAAGCAAAGATTGAAGCGACATTTTGTTTGATCTTATCGAACATGGATGGATGTGCATCTGTTGGCTTCAAGACATGATGCGCGAGGACGCAGCACCCTATTTTTACTCCCCAATCCAAGATAACGCGTCCAATCGATACAGCGAGTGAGACGCTATTATCATGCTGATGCGCAAGCTCATGCGCGATGGTGGCGCGTAATTCATCGGGAGTGGAGTTAGCAATTTTTTGATAGCCAAGCGCAACGGTATTATTATTAATATGCATGGCTTGCTGTTTTGTGTCTGAGTGATACAAAACGATTTTAGGTGTTTTGAGATGCATTTTTTCACTAAGTTCGTGAATGAATCCTATGACTTCTGCATCCTTAATCGGGTCTGCAACATGCGCTTCAATAGCCCCTTTGCGTGCCAATGCTAACTTTTCAAGTAGCGTCACACGGTGAGGTTCAGGAAAAACAAGTTCTTTGAGTGCAAGAAAGGGTTCAAACACTTCACGCGATATGGTAAGAAGAGCGGTGCGTAGCTTAGGATTCATGGCATCCATCATAACGAGTGACTATGACATTATGATGACGATTGTCATTGTTTTGTCATGAATATGCGCTATTATAGCATAAAGATGTTTTTGGAGTTGTATTATGGATGGTCCTAGCCCAATGAGTGCCAATATGGCGATGTTTCAGCAAATGCAGCAAATGCACGCTACGCCGGGTGAGCGTTTCTTGTGCTTTCCTGCCTTGGATTATAGTGTGGGGATGCCCAACGGGTTGATGAATTATCGGATTGGTCCGCCCTTATTTTCATCACTTAGTGGCGGGAAATTTGGTCCACTTTCTGCGCTGGGCAATAGCATGAGTCGTTGCTTTGTCGATATTGGTACGCTGATGAATTGGTCCATGGCGGGGGTAGAGCAACATTCAAACATCACTCCTGCGCATATTGAAACACCCCATATCGAAGCCCCGCATATTCAAGGCGCATCGATTGATGCTCCGCATATTTCTGCACCTGAAATACGCGCTGCTGCTGCGAGTGCGGGTTTTCAAGATATGGGAGGCGCACCGATTGAAGCACCACGTGGGGTAGGCACGCGTCCTTCTGTGGCAATGGGCATGGATATGTAGATGTTTAGCCTTCCAAAAGATCGCACTGAGCGCGTAGATGCACCAACCAGCGTACATGCGCGAGCATCTGCAAGCGGTTCGTGCGTAGTTGTTCATCCTCCACATTCACTAATACTTTATCAAAGAAGCGATTAAGTGGCTCTGTGATGGGGTAAAGTGCGTGCCACGCTGCGCGATAATCCGTCTCCATATCCTCATTGCTTCCGAGTGCTGTCAAAACATGGTATAGATCACGTTCTTCTTCTTGCTGCAATAGGCGTTCATCAATCGGTGCGTGATCTTCTGCTAATCCTGCTTTGCGCACAATATTATAGGCACGTTTATAGGAGGCAATGAAGGCTGCTCCTGCATCACTTGCGATGATCTCGGTGAGTATGTGGCTATATTCCACAATAGGCATGATGCTGGTTTTGTGGCGATGCGTAATCGCTTCCAACACATCATAACGTATGCCTTCATCTTTCAGCATAACTTTGAGGCGTTCTGTGATGAAGTTATAGATAGTCGTTGCACTATCGTTGAGTGGATGTGCCATAGGCGGCAGTCCGTTAAGGGCATGATCGATCATATCAAGGAGTGACATGTGCTTTAAGTCTGGATGCGCTCGGATGATTTTAATGATCCCTAGAGCGGTACGTCTGAGCGCGAACGGGTCTTTTGAGCCTGTCGGTGCTTCCCCTGCCGCAAAGAGGCTGACGAGATAATCTACTTTATCTGCAAGTGCAATCATGGCAGAAATAAGTGCAGTGGGTGCGCTATCATGTGCGCCCACAGGCAGATAATGATCACGAATTGCATCGGCTACCTCGGCTGCTTCCCCTTGGGCAAGAGCATAATAACGCCCCATAATCCCTTGCAATTCAGGAAACTCACCCACCATGCCTGTGACTAAATCTGCTTTGCATAATTGTGCGGCACGGGTGATGGTTGCATCATGTGGGGCAAGATAGTCTGCTAGGCGGACAATACGCTGCACACGTGCATCCATCATACCAAGGTTTTTATGGAACATCATCGAGGATAAATCATGCGACCATTGATCAAGGCTTTTCTTTTTATCCTGCTCCCAATAGAACGCTCCATCATCCAAGCGGGCGCGAAGCACACGTTGATTGCCTGCAATGATTTTAGCACCGCCATCATGCGCTTCAAGATTGGCGATGGTGATAAAGTGCGGGGCAATTTTACCTTGCGCATCCATTAAGGCAAAGTATTTCTGATGGTGGCGCATCTCTAGCACCAATACTTCAGGCGGCAATGCCAGATAAGCATTATCAAATGTTCCCATTAATGGCACGGGATATTCCACTAATCCTGTCACTTCATCCAGCAAGCCTGCATCGGGTTTGATGGATAAGCCATGCGCTTTGGCAATCTCATCGGCACGCGTGGCAATAAAGGCTTTCCGTTCCACCGCATCAACCATCACATTCGCGGCAGCAAGTGCCGCCTTATATTCGTGTGGGTGGTTGATGATGAGTTCACCATCGCTCATGAAGCGATGCCCACGCGTTGTTTTTCCTGCCACTAAATGCCCAAAGCGTACAGGAAGCACAGCATGATCAAGCAAACAGAGAATGCTTTGCATTGGGCGCACCCATGCATGATCATAATCCGCCCAACGCATCGATTTTTGCCAATGAAACGCAGCCAATAGTGTTTCCACCCATGTGGGGAGTAGTTCGGATAATGCCTTGCCCTTCTGATGTATGGTAACAAAATAGACATCTTCTTTGCCAACGGTGCGCACGTCAAGCGCGCTACGTTCCATCTGTACCGAGGCACAAAAGCCATCAATCGCGGCAGCGGGAGCATTGACTTTAGGACCTTTGCGCTCAATGGTTTGATCGGGGAGTAGCAAAGGCAGCCCCTCAATATGCATACACAGGCGACGCGGTGTGACATAGCCATGTATCGCATCATAGGTAATGTGTGCCTCAGAGGCATATTTTTTTAGCCCTTCGCATAATTGCGTGATAGCACTTTGTTGCATACGTGCGGGAATTTCTTCGCATAATAATTCAAGGAGGAAGTCTGCCATAGGGTGCCTAGAAATTTTTAGGATTTAATATGATTATGTTCATCGAGTAAAAGAACAGTCGGTTGATGCTGCGCTGCTTCTTCCGCGATCATCGAAGCAAACGCGCAAATGATCACCACGTCACCTTTCTGCACTAAGCGTGCCGCCGCACCGTTGACGATAATATCACGCGATCCCGGCTGTGCTGCAATCGCATAAGTCGTGAAACGTGCGCCATTATTGATGTTTAACACGTCCACTTGCTCATTGGGCAAGATTCCTGATGCACGCAACAAATCTGCATCGATGCTGATTGAACCTTCATAGGTGAGATCGCTGCTGGTGATAACCGCACGGTGTAATTTAGCTTTTAGTAGGGTTAGGAACATAAGAGGCTACAGAGTCATAGGTTGTATACTCATCGCACACGCACGATGCGTAGCATCTAAATGTGGAAACGATGAGTATTTTTAATAAGATATACCCTCCATTTCACTTGCAAGGACTCCTGTCCTTAAAGTGAAAAGGGTATATGATGCAAACCTACTCATTTCTTGATCAAAATGCAATGGGGAATTATCTCACCACCCGACAAGTTAATAGATTTGTAACGTATATACTCTAAACGCATTCTATCTTAAAGTGATAGGAGGTTATGATGCGGGTATTGAGTGGAG
>RDXO01000029.1 GCA_004292675.1 Alphaproteobacteria bacterium
TTGCTGTATCTGTGCCATAGCCCTTCTCCTTTAGCCAGTTGATTACATTCTGCCACATTATGGCATCTGATGCAACCCAACCTGACGGGGATGGACACACATATTCTATCGTATGGTTGCTGTTTGGTATCCTGCTTCTCTTCTTTGGAACGCTTAAGAAAGACAAGATGGTGCGTCTTGCCTCGCTGGTGATTATGATTCTCACCGTGGGAAAGGTATTCTTATATGATGCATCTGAATTGAAAGAATTATTCCGTGTCTTCTCATTCTTCTGCCTAGGAATGAGTTTGCTTGGGCTCAGTTGGTTCTATACCCGTTTCGTGTTCGGCAACCGTGACGTGGTGGAGGAGAGGAAGAAATGATCTTGATATTTGCTGAAATATCTGTGTATAGTATGTGCAAATTTACAAAGAAGGATGGATGACTATGAATAAAATGATAGCAGCAAGTATCGCATTGCTTGGCTTAAGCAGTTGCGCGACGATTATCGAAGGTAAAAACCAAACATTATCTATCGATAGCAATCCTGCGTGCGCGCGATGTGAGTTGTCACGAGAAGGCAAAGTTATTGCCACGATTAATTGCACCCCCGGTGGAACATTAGTTGAAAGAACAAAGCATGATATTACGGTGACATGCATGAAAGAAGGTTATGTTGAAACGAAGCAGGTGCTTGAATCAGGTACGGAAGGCTTTGTTGCAGGCAATCTCATTGCAGGCGGTTTAATTGGCTGGGGCGTAGATTCAGCAACGGGGGCGGATAATAAATATCCTGAAACGACCATCATTAATATGGTGAAAAAATAAGCATTGATTTATGAGGTTCTTGCAGATATTCCCTGTGCGCTAATGATCACACGGGGCAATATCGGCATACACAGCATTATGATCTGATCCTGTATCGGGGGCGCGTTGTAAATCTCCGCTGCACCATCCTCGTTGTACCAGAATCTGATCAATAGGGACGCGCATCCATGGCGGGATGGTGGTGGGCCATGTCAGAGGTGTGCTGAAGAGGGAGGCTTGGGTGTGCGCTAGCTGATGATACAGCATTAATGATTCAACCATTGGCTGCCATGTGACACTGTTCATATCCCCCGCCATGACGATGGGGCGTTCGCGTTCTTTGCGTGTGAGTAATCGCTCATTGAGGTAATTAATTTGTTCATTGCGGAAGGTTACACGTGCTTGGGTGCGTGGTGAAAGCAAGTGCAGCCCAACAAAATGCATCGAATTGACTGCATCTCCGAAATAAGCATGAAAAATAACGTGCCATCGCTTATAATGTGGGTCTAGGGTGAGATCCCATTCCTCTTCAAAAGGATATTTGGAAAAAAAGGCGCGCTCATATTTATTGCTCAATTCTGGATTGCGTGGGGCATAATAGGGATAATTTTTTCTTATTCCTGCATAGAGCCTATCAAACCGTTCTTTGTTGAGTTCTTGAACCCATAAGATGTCAGGATTGACGCTCTCTACGGCATGGATCGCATCATCGAGGTTGGTTCTATGTTTCCATATGTTCATCGTCATGATGCGGTAATGTGGGGCATTGGGGGCTTCTTCAAGCCGTGGCGCGGGGTGGATGGACTGTGCAATGATGATGAGATGCACGATGCTGAGTATGGCGATGAGTAATCCTGCCATGAAGCGACGTGTGCATAGTGCTAAGCCAAGCACAACCGTACTAGCGTATAATGTCCAGATACGTGTTTGCAGTAAAATATCACCAATCCATGTGCTTTGTTCCACAAATGGCCAAAGCGTGGCTATAATCAGACCGAGCAGTAAGCTCCAAACCGTGATGTCAATGATTTTTCTATGCATAAGTAAGGGATGTTTGATTGAGTAATGAGGGATGTAGCTATAGCATAGCCGCGTTGAAAAAGGAACTAAACAATTATATAATGGGAGCATTATAGTGCGTGCATTGCCCATGTATCTTTACCTCATGATATTCGCCGTGCCGATGTGTGAAAAACACAAAATTCTTATTGCGTTGCACATAATTTTCTGTTACATTAATTTTATGTATTTTTAATATAAGCTCAGTATGCATAAGATACAATGAGTTGCACTAAGGACTGCATGAATAATTATCGCAAATTTTGTCGAGTGGCTCTAACGGCTCACATGCGCTATGTGGTGATGATGCTGTTCGTCTTTATGATGGCGTTGGGAATCAACTATGTTGCGCGATCACTGACGTTCGATGATAGTGCATATGCTTCTGATTCATCTGCTCCTTTTTATATCCACGAAGCCTATGCCCTAGAATCTGAATCTTTAGAAAAAGAGCCTAAAGAAATTGATGATCTTTGGCGATTCATGGCATGGGGAATGGCTCTTTGCGCCCTTTGCTTCGTGGCGCGCATGTGCGTGCAGCCTATAGAATGCACTCACGGCACACAAAGCCATTCGTGGTTTATTCTCCATTCTGCCTGCGCCCCACCTGTTGCACGCGCATAGATCGTGCCTTCTTTTGTGATTCGTACTGGAATCATGGGTTTTTGTCGCGCTCTAGTTCTTTCTATGTTCTCTACGATGAGAATGCGCCATACAATACTGAACGTAAAAAATCTCTAAAAAAACATAGAGATACGCCTATATTGCGTGTGGTTGCCGAAATTTCTCTATGTATCATGTATCTTTCAAAGGAATAGTTTATGTCTGTTAGTTCCAAAACTGCAGCATCAGCAAGCACGCGTGGTTTGTTGCTTGCCGATGCACAAGCAGGTTTTTTAGTTTTTCTTATTGCTCTCCCTCTCTGCTTAGGGATTTCTGTGGCAAGTGGATTTCCTCCCATTGCTGGCATTATGACGGCAATTATCGGTGGATTGATTGTTTCGCCACTTTCAGGCTCTGCCCTTACCATTAAAGGTCCTGCTGCTGGTATGATTGTGATTGTGCTTGGTGCTGTCACTGAACTAGGTGCGGGCGATCCGTTAGCGGGTTATCATCGCGCCCTTGCTGTCGGCGTGGTTGCTGCTATAGTGCAAATGGCACTTGCTGCATTGCGCACGGCACGTTTTGGTATTACGCTCTCGCGTTCTGTCGTGCATGGGATGTTAGCAGCGATTGGTATCATCATTATTTCCAAGCAAATTCATGTGATGGTAGGAGTGAAACCTGCATCCAAAGAGATTTTGGGATTGATTGCTGAGATTCCAAATAGTTTGATACATGCGAACCCGTTGCTTGCGGGGATTGGGTTATTATCCATTGCGATTCTTGTCGCATGGCCTAAGATACGCCGTGGTGCATTCATGAATAAAATTCCTGCACAATTAGTTGTATTGATTGTTGTGATACCGTTGGCGATTTTGTGCGATATACCCCATGCTCATCCTTATCATTTCTTTCATCATGATTATACAGTATCAGCAGCAAATCTTGTGCAGCTTCCTGCATCCATTCTTTCTGGTATTGCATTTCCTGATTTCTCGATGATCATGACGATGACTTCTGTCAAATATATTATCATGTTTGCATTAGTTGGAACGATTGAATCGACTCTAAGTGTGGTGGCGATTGATGGGATAGACCCTAAGCATCGTACTTCCAAGTTGGATAAAGACTTATTTGCCCTTGCAGTAGGAAATCTTATATCCTCTCTGATTGGTGGATTGCCGATGATTTCTGAGATTGTGCGAAGCAAAGCGAATGTGGATGCAGGAGCAAATTCTGCCAAAGCCAATGCATTTCACGGTTTGTTCCTTTTGGTGTTTGTGGCAACATTGCCTTCTTTGTTGCAACTTATTCCGCTTGCAGCACTTGCGGCGATGTTGGTATTTGTTGGATTTCGCTTAGCATCACCGAATGAGTTTCGTCATATGTATCATATTGGAGCGGATCAGCTTTTGTTATTCTTAGTTACGTTGGTGATGACACTTGCAACAGATTTGCTTATAGGTGTAGGAACGGGTATTGCTTTGAAAATTGCTCTACACATGATGCGCGGAGGCAGATTTGGCTCATTGTTCCGTCCTGTAATCCATAGCGAGCAAGTAAGCAATGAAACCATGCGTATGGTGATTCATGGTGCGGCGGCATTCCCTAGCCTTATCCATGTGAAAAAAGCCTTACAGTCCGCGCCTGCCCATGTGCGCCATGTAGAAATTGATGCAGGTGATGCCGTGCTGGTTGATCATACGTTCTTGAGTGGTTTAGCGGGGATTTTTGGTGAACGTCCGCAGATTAGTTATGAAGTGGTGGGATTAGAGAAGTTTCGTGCTGCATCGCATCATCCTGAAGCAACGCGTTGGAGAGGGAGAAACATGTATGTCACTGCATAATCATTCTCATGGTTGCACGCATGATCATGTGCCATATATGTTTGATCATGATGCGCAACCATATTCTGCACTGCTACATGCGCTGAATCATATAGCGCATATTCTTCCTGCCCAATCACCCTTATCTTTTTTCGTGCATCATAATACGTTGCATATGTTAGAGGAGAAGCCCTTTTTTGATGCCGTATTGGAAGGATCACGTCTTTATGGGGCAGAGCCATTCATGGCGGAATCATTCTACATTCACGCCCTGCGTGAGGGAAGAATCACGCAAGCAGATTGCGTTGTGGCGTATAAAGAATATGAACATGCCGATCATCAGGCGGATACTTTCGTATGCCATATGCCTAACATCACAAGGCGGGATTATCGCACATGGCGGTTGACGCACCCGCTAGAACTCCCGCCGCATGATGCGCTGACATGGTGGATGGCTGAGCATCAACCGCTCACCACTATGGAACACAGCATCTTTGATCGGTTGATGGAACATACGGATACGCCTTGTTCCTCATCTATGTCTCATGAGGCAATGGAGGATCGGGTGCGTCCCGTGTTGGTGCGCTTGGCGGGTGCGTATCTGGATCAAGGCGTGGCATTGATTGCTATGCCGAATCGTGAGCAAGGATTTTTTGCCTGCGTGATGGCGTATTATGCAGCATTTAGCGCACCTTTTTCTGGGTGGGAATGCGATCTTACGCGGGATGCACGGCGTATCTTGCGCAAGAGGATGAGTGCGTGGGATGTGATCAGCGAATGCTTGAATGCACGTGGTAGTGTGCTTGCAGATCATCATGCGGTGACATCCTATCTGACGCAGCGCGCTTTGATATTGCGTGGCTGGGCAGGGATGTTTCATCAATATGAAACGCATCCTGAAAAAATCCCTATACATCCTATTCCTGCCACGTTGCATGATTATCTTGCTGTGCAATTATGGTTAGAATATCATGCTACGTTTGGAGTGAGCGAATCATCCATTACGCAGACGGATCATCATGCTTTAGTATGCTATGAGGCAACCAAAGCAGCCGTTGGGTTAGGTATGACCAGTCTGCATCTGCATGATGCTGCATCCTGCATTGCGTGGCTAACGGAGGTGCGAACATTCAACGAAGTGCAGCGGCGTTATTGCTATCATTTGGCGTTTGAGCGGCATTATCGTCAAGATATGCTGGATGCGTTACTTGCACATCAAAAGCATGGAGGTGATGCACCCACAGAAGTTGCCTTGCAGGTAGTATGCTGTATGGATGAACGGGAAGAATCCTTCCGTCGCCATATGGAAGAAGTGAATCCACAGATTGTTACTTATGGCGTAGCGGGATTTTTCGGCGTTGCCATGCATTATCAAGGCATTGATGATGTGGATTCGCGTCCGCTCTGTCCTGTGGTGCTTACACCAAAGCATCATGTGCATGAAGTCGCCATCCATCCTGAAGAAGCACTCGCCTACCGCACGGCACGCGCAAAGCGTGGGCGCATAGTGAACCTACTGCGCATCTCACGCAAAACTCTGTTTTTAGGTACGGCGTGGTCGTTGGTAGGATGGGTAGTGAAACCGTTGCCGTTGCTTGGGCGCGCCATTGCTCCTCATTTGACGCATCGTATGGTGCATCATTGTGCGCATGTCGGGCTGACGCATCCTGCTACACGGCTTGATCTTCATGAATATAGTGTGATTGAACGGGCAGATATTGTGTGCAATATCCTAAAAAGCATGGGTATGACGCGTAGCTTCTCACCGATTGTGTTGATTGTGGGGCATGGTTCTTCAAGCCTGAATAATCCGCATCTTGCCGCGTATAATTGCGGGGCAACGGGGGGAGGCTGTGGCAATGCCAATGCGCGTGCCTTTGCTGCTATGGCAAATGACAGTGAAGTACGGCATATACTTCAAGAACGTGGCATCATACTTTCTGATGCGACATGGTTTGTGGGGGGATACCATAATACCACCAATGATCAGATGGAATATTATGATACGGATATGATCCCAAAGCATCTGACTCAAGCGTTTCAACAAGCCTATGGTTGGATGAATGAGGCGTGTCATCGTGATGCGCATGAGCGCACGCGCCGCTTTACCCATACACACCATGCGGAGGGATTGCGCACCGCGAAATATCATGCTGAACAACATGCCACTGATTTAGCCGAAGCACGCCCCGAATATGGGCATTCCACCAATGCGATGTGCGTGATTGGACGGCGTGAAAAGACACGTCATTTGTTCCTTGATCGTCGGTGCTTCCTGATTTCCTATGATCCTACTCAAGATGCAGATGGTGCAATCGTTGCCAACATCCTACGCACCGCAGGACCTGTGGGCGCGGGCATTAATTTGGAATATTTCTTTAGTGCGACTGATCCTGCCATCTATGGATGTGGTACGAAATTACCTCATAATATCACTGGCTTGATCGGCGTGATGGATGGTTCAACCTCTGATTTGCGTACAGGACTCACATTGCAAATGGTGGAAATTCACGAAGCAATGCGTCTATTGCTGATTGTGGAAGCAACCCCTGAGCGTCTGAGTGCGATTGCACAAGCGCATCCCGTTGTGGGTACGTTGGTGGGCAATGGGTGGATTCAACTGATTGCGTGGCATCCTGAAACGGGTGAGATGTATCGCTACCATGCGGGGCAATTCATACCACATCACCAAGAGCAACATGAATTCCCAAGCGTTGCCACTTCGGATCATCATTACCGTAAGCGCGCCCATCATTTGCCACCTGTGCATATTTCACACTAAATATAGAGTATCATTATGTCTTTTGCTCATTATTCCGTTGCATTATTGCCGATGGTGCAACTTGTATTCTTTGCTATTTTGTTGCTGCGCATTGGCTATGTGCGGGCGCAATCTGAATCGTTCACCTTTCGTTTTACCATGATTGCCGTCCTCACATCCATTGTATGTGCGGCGTGGGTAGGCATCGAAACCGCATATGCCCCACATCACATCATCTTCCTTCCTATAGGCGCATGGTTTGGTGTTGGGCATCAACATTTCACCATCACATGGCTGGTTGATCCGCTTTCGGTGACCTATCTTGTCTTTACCCTTGTGTTGGTGAGTACCATTGCGGTGTTCTCACGGCGTTATCTACACAAAGAGGCAGGGTTTCATCGATTTTATTGTTTGCTCATGCTGTTTATGCTGGGTATTACTGTAGCAAGTTTAGCAGCAAGCCTTGATGTGATGCTGATTGGGTGGGAATTGGTGGGGCTTGCCTCCATTCTTTTGGTGAGTTTTTTCAATTATCGGGCGCAACCTGTGCGTAGTAGCCTGTGGGTGTGCAGCATTTATCGCCTTACTGATTTAGGGATTATTGCGGCAATGCTTATTTTGCATCATAGCGATCATCATGCGCATTTTGCTATGCAGGAAGGTACATTCTGGGCAACCTTACATCCAACACATCATGCCGTGCTGATTGGTAGCTGCTTGTTGTTTGCGACGATGGGGAAATCTGCTTTGTTCCCATTTAGTGGATGGTTGCCACGTGCGATGGAAGGACCAACGCCTTCTAGTGCGATTTTCTATGGCGCGGTGTCGGTACATTTGGGTGCATTGCTGATGTTGCGTATTTACCCCGTGATTGCCGAACATGCCATACTTAGCACGGCATTGCTGGGGATTGGCGTACTCACCGCACTTATGGGGGCGTGGGTTGGCTATCGTCAGACGGATATTAAAACCGTGATGGCATATGGTTCGATCATGCAGCTTGGTATGATTATGGTTGAGATTGGTGCGGGTTTTCCTCTGCTGGCACTGGTGCATTGCGTGGGGCATGGCTTCTTCCGCACGTTGCACATTTTGCGCGCTCCAAACCTTATTGCGGAACGTCAGCATGTGGAGCAAATGTTGGGGGAACATGTCCTACCTACGGTATCGTCTTTTATCGCTCAGCCAAGGCTTGCATGGATATATTACCGTATCGGGCTAGAACGGGGTTTATTGGATGCTCTGTTGCTACGCGTGTGGGCAGTAGTTGCTACGCCTGTACGCCTCATCCAGCGATGGGAACATTCTCTCATCCCCAACATAAGAAGAACATTGCCACGTCTGCATCACGTGCAACAACAAAATAATATGCGTCGCCTTACCGCAACTGCCATGATGGCTAAATGCGGGTTCGCGGTGCTTTATCTAGGGTGGCATCACATGCATGATAGCATAGTGTGGTCGCATTGGTTGTTGGTGGGATGCCTTGGGGGCTTTGCGATGATGTTGCGCTTTATGCCCGCATGGGAGGCAAGCACGCGCACCATTGCCATCATCCTCGGTTGCTGCTTAGTGACAAGTGTTAGTATGGTGCATCCGTTGGTGTTGGACAAGATGCATGTGACATTGCCCATGCCGTTATTGCTGTTGTTCGTGCTTCCACCATGCACAAGCCTCATGCAACGGTTGTTTGTGCGTGCGCCATTAGCGATTGCTGCAAGCATAAGTGCTGCTAGTGCGGGATTGTTATTTTTTGGTATTAGCCAAGAATCCACTCCCGATCTTCTCACGCATAGCGTGCTTGCGTTCGGGGCGGTGTGCGCGTCTGTGCAAGCAATCATGCAGGCTTCTCCTCGGCGGGCGTTGGCGTTGCTGGTGGTGAGTCAATGCGCCCTCATTGCCTATGCGCTGAGCTATCCGAATCAGGGGAGTCATATAGGTGGTGACATGATGTTGTTCACGTTCTTTACCGCAACGATAGGGTTCATTATGTGCGTGGCTGCGGTGGAAGCACGCACACCCCATGCTATGTCGATGCTGAAACCTTCTGGGCATTATGCTTCTATGCCACATTTGGCGGGCTTGATGCTTATCTTTGGGGTGATCAGCACAGGGCTTCCCATCTCCACAGGGTTTATGGCGGAAGAGCTTATTTTAGGTGGAACTTTTGCCCAAGAACCTTGGGTAGCACTTGCATGGCTTGCCTCTATTTCCCTTAATGCCGTATGCGTGTTGCGTATCTGGTTGTATACCACCCAAGGCAATGCAGGCGTGCGCCCCATGATGGATGTCTGTTTTCATGAACGTGCAACTGCCGCATGTGTGATGGTGTTAATTATGTGTTCTACGTTCTTTGCAGGATAAAATTATGAAATTACTTACTACTCTTTCTTTATGTCTTCTTTCATCCACTGCATTTGCTGCGGATGGTTTCACGGATGCGCTTGTTCATGGTACGCCTTATCTTGATATGCGCTACCGTTTTGAGCATGTCGATCAAGCCTCCGTGCCTGATCAGGGACGTGCCTCAACCGTGCGTACACGGGCAGGATACCGTACAGGACAATGGCGTGATGCACAAGCAACAATAGAAATCCAAGATATTTCTGAAGTTGGAAATGATCTTTACAATAACACCCTCAATGGTAAAACGAACTATCCCATTGTGGCAGATGTACGTAGCACGCGTCTGAATCAAGCCTTTGTGAATTATCAAGGCATTCCTGATACCGTGCTAAATATCGGGCGACAAGCGATCAATATCGATAATCAACGCTATATTGGTTCGGGTGAATGGCGACAAGAAAATCAGACGATGGATGCCGCCATGGTAACGAATAATTCATTGCCTGATACCACGTTGACCTACGGTTATGTGGCAGGTGTGAATCGTATTTTTGGTGAACATTCCCGTGATGGCACATGGAATACACATGCGCATTTGATCAATGTGAATCAACATTCTTTGCCGTTTGCTACCTTCACGCCCTATGCCTATGTGCTTGATATTGATGAATCATCGGCACGCACGCGTATGAGTTCTAATCAAACCTACGGTATGAGCGTCACAGGAAAAGTGGATGTGATCGATGCATGGGCAGCAACCTACCGTGCGGAATTTGCCACGCAAATGGATTATGCGGCTAACCCGCTTTCCTATCATGCCAATTATTCGCACGGAGCAATAGGATTGGCAGGGCATGGTCTACAAGGATGGCTTGGTGTCGAAACTCTAGGAAGCGATAATGGAAAGAAGGGTTTTTCAACTCCTCTTGCGAGCTTACATGCGTTCAATGGTTGGGCAGATATGTTTGTCAATACGCCTAAGCAAGGTTTGCAAGATCGTTATCTTGATGTTCTGTATCAGGTGCAGGAGGGCAGTGGACTTCCTACATGGCTGAATGGTGCGCAATTACGCGGACAATATCATAGCTTCCATGCTGATAAAGGTAATGCTGATTATGGTACGGAATGGGGAGCATATACTCAAATTCCTATCACCAGCTATGCCTATACTGAGGTGAAATATGCTGATTATCAAGCAGATAGCTTTGCTTCAGATACACAGCGCATTACATGGGGCATCGGGTTTCGGTTATAGTATGCTGAATTATATTAGAAAAAACTTGCACATCAAATTGCATCATTTGGTGATAGTGGTTGCGTTGTTTTTTAGTATTTGTTGTAATGGTTCATTTTATCAGGCTTTTTTAGCGGATTACCCTTTGCAGACCACTGAACTAGGTTTCGTGTGTGCGGTGATATTTGGGTTGTTTAGCTTGCATATACTGGTGTTGAGTCTTATATGTTTCAAAAATACCGTGAAGCCAGTGCTGATAGTTTTACTCATTTCATCGGCGTTTGTCACTTATTTCATGGATGCATATAATGTGATGATCAATGTTGATGTAGTGCGCAATGCTCTCAACACGGATGCACGAGAATTACGGGATTTATTTAGCTTTACGTTACTTGCCCATGTGTTTTTTCTTGGCGTGATACCTTCGTATGTTGTTTTCACAACCAAACTCATCACACAAACAGCAAAGCAAGTAACGTTAGCAAAAATCAAAGTGGTATTTGCGTTGCTTGCAATTAATGTGGTAATATTCCTATATTATGGTGCTGCATTTGCTTCTTTTTTTCGTGAGCATCACTCTATTCGTTATTATGCAAACCCCGCTAATTATATTTATGCGGTAACAAAAGTGGTGGTGCGTTCCATTCAAAATAGCAACCAACCGCTGGTGAAGATTGGAGAAGATGCAAAACTTGTAACGCATGATAAGCCAAATTTAGTTATTATGGTGGTGGGTGAAACGGTGCGATCAGACCATTTTTCACTTAATGGTTACCCGCGCAAAACAAACCCCTTGCTTGCAAAACGTGGTGTTATTGCGATGCACGATGTTACGAGCTGTGGTACTTCCACCAATATCTCGCTGCCCTGCATGTTTTCCAATTTTACACAAGAACATTATGATGGCGACAAAGTTAAACATACGGAAGATTTGCTTGATGTATTGCACCATGCAGGCGTTACCATTCTATGGCGTGACAATAATTCAAGCTCCAAAGGGGTGGCGGATAGGGTGGCATACGAAGATTGGCGTTCTCCAAAATTAAACAAAATATGTGATGTGGATGAATGCCGTGATGTTGGAATGCTTGGCGGGTTACAGGGCTTTATTGATAAGCAACAAGGCGATATGTTCATTGTGTTGCACCAGATGGGTAGCCATGGACCTGCTTATTTCAAGCGTTACCCTAAGGAATTTGAACAATTCACACCAACGTGCAAAACTAACGATTTAGAGCAATGTTCAAAAGAAGAAATCATTAATGCGTATGACAACACAATCATGTATACGGATTATTTTTTAGACGAAACCATCAAATTATTGCAAAAAAATCAAGCAACCTTCAATGTTGCCATGTTTTATGTAGGCGATCACGGTGAATCACTAGGGGAGCATGGCTTATATTTGCATGGCGTGCCTAATTTTATTGCCCCGATAGAGCAGCGTAAAGTGCCGTTTATTGTATGGCTTGGTGATGGTTATCAGCATCTTGCCCCTGCATTAAAAACATTTACTCACTCAGCAATTAATCATGATTACCTGTTTCATACCATGTTAAGCGTGATGCAGATACAAACCAAGTTATATAATCCAAAATTAGACTTGACCGTGAGCAAACAACCATGAAGCGTATATGGCGGGCGTTTTTATATTCACTAGCAGGGTTTAAGGCTGCATATCACGATGAACCTGCGTTCCGTGAGGAACTGTGGCTTGCTGCGGTTTTAGTGCCGCTGGCGTGCTTCATCGCTCCAGATGATATGTCACTCATTGTGATGATCGGTAGCATTTTGTTGGTGTTAGCATTAGAATTAGTGAATACGGCAATAGAAGCTACCGTTAACCATATTAGTATGGAACACCACCCTCTTGCTAAAAAAGCCAAAGATACTGCAAGCGCAGCCGTGTTCATTGGTTTGATTAATGTGCTGTTCACATGGGTAGTAATTTTACTATAAAATAATGCGTTATGCCCGCTTGTGCATGAGTGACGAGCAATACGCCGTTATAAATCCACCCACAATCCTTGTTGGGTATAAAGTAGTGCGCCACGTAGTGGATGTGTGGTGGCGCACGCTTGTTGCATGAGGGCGTGATAGGTCTTTACCTGCTGACAATGGGCGCGGAAGCGTGGGCTATCCTTGTTAGGTATCATACCAGTTTTTATTTCAAGAATAATCCATGCATCAGAAAGCATAATGACGCGATCCATCACACCAGAATAATGAATGCCATCGATTTGCCCCATAATGCCCCATTCGCTGTGCGCGGGTGCTTCGAGCATGGTGCGAATGGTGCGATCATTGCCTAAAGCCCGTAAGGCATCTATCAGTTTGGTGCGGTCTGATTCATTCCAATGCGGAGCAAGATGCAAAAGGAAGTGCGGTAGAGCTTGCAAAAAATCATCATAATTCATGCCTGTTTGCTTTTGTAGGCAATGATGTAGGATCGTACCAAAGGCGCGTGCATCGGATGCTTCATGCGCTTGCACGGAGTTTTCATAGAATAAGGATGTTTGTTCATCGGTGGTGGTGCTATCTTCTGAAGGGGCGTGCCATGCGATCATGGAAGGGGGGTGCATGGCGGGTGTTGTCATCCAAACGGGGGGTGTGCTTAATGGGGAGGGGGTGGTGTGATGAGGAGCATCCGCCATAGGGGCGCATATGCCTGTGCTATAGCTATATGCTTCTCCTAAGGCACGGTAAGGGGCATGTTCTTGGGTTGGCAATGTGTGCCGCTTCGTTCCCTCCATAGTTTCCATCATGCGTTGTATCTGTGCATACCAGCTATGTGTTGGCACTTTATCAAGGTTTTGGCGTGTTGAACCGAACATATGCAATTCATCCCGTGCGCGGGTGAGGGCGACGTATAAAAGCCGCTGCGATTCTGCTTCTTGTTGGGCGCGATACGCAGCATCCGCATCAGCAAACACGCCATGACGATCGTCTGCTTGTCCCATCGAAAGCAGCAAGGGGGTGTCATGGTGATGATGTACCACAAGGGCAGGGGTGCGTGCGCCATGTTCTTTGCCGATCATATCCGCGATGATGACGAGCGGGGCTTCAAGCCCTTTTGATCCGTGTACAGTCATGATGCGTAGGGCATTATGGGCATCATCGAGGTCGCGCTTGGTGCTGCCCTCTTGATCCTGCATCCATGCCACGCAGCCATAGATGCTTACGGTTTCTTGCGCTTCATAGCGTTCTAGGGCATAGAGCATATGCTCCAACACATCGCGGGCAATGCTTCCCATACGGGCAATCATGCGTGCCATGCCTGCACGGGCATAAAGGAGGTGATAGAGAAGTGCAAGCGGTGTCGCGCCCTGTTCCATCTTATGACGAAGTGTGGATAATTCTTCCACGATGGATGCATAGGTGGCATCGTTATTTAGGGCTGCCCATACGGTGCTTGTGCGCGGTGCGCATAAGGTGCATAGGGCATCATCATCGAGGGCATAGAGGGGGGAGCGAAGGAGCGCAGCAAGGGCGGCATCATCGCGGGCATCGCATAGCCATTGCAGCAACGCAATCATATCACGTATAGCAAGATGGGAGCTATCCATACGATCTAATCCTGCCGTGGGGATGTTATGTGCGCGTAAGGCGCGATCCAGTGCATAGAGGGTGCGGTTGCGTTGCTGCACAAGAATGAGTATGTCACCTGCCGTAAAAGCTAGCCCTGTTGCGGGATTGATGCGCCCTGAATGCAACCAATCAGCCACTTGATCGGCAATCATTTGTGCAAGCGCATCACGATGATGCAGCGTGCTATGATCCGCTGTGGTGATTAAAGGATAGAGTATCACGCTTCCCGCTTGCTGTGCGCGGAATGCGCGATGCGGGGCTTCATCATGGTTTATGCTGGCGCAAAAAGCATCCACTACATCAAGGATGGCTTGGGTGGAACGAAAGGAGGTTGCAAGTGGTACATCCTCCCACGGATGTTCCATCGCGTTGGCAAGTTGCTGATACCATGAGCGTTTTTCTAAAAAAGCGTGTGGGTCTGCTCCTTGAAAGGAATAGATGGATTGCTTGCTATCGCCAACCACAAAAAGATGTTGGCTATGTTGGTGCTGTCCGCCTTTTTGGAACATGCCTTCGCATAGATATTGCGTGATTGCCCATTGATCCTCGGATGTATCTTGCGCTTCATCAATCAAGAGATGCGTGATGTTGCCATCTAATTTATGAATCACCCATGCAGCATCATGTGTTTCTTCAAGTAAGGTGCGTGTGAGTAAAATCAGATCATCAAAATCAATGCATGATTCATTTGCTTTCATCTGTTGATAATGCTGATAAAGGGCAGAAGCACAGATCATGATCGCACTGCTAAGAACGGTACGCCCTGCACGGGCAATCAGTTGATGAATATGTAGGCATTGTTCAAAGAAGCCATCCAACCATTCTGTGGTTGTGCAATGATCTTTGCGTAAGGGCTTTGTTAAAAGATTCTGTCGGATGGTGTTTTTCTCAGTGAGGGGAATGCGCGTTAAGGCATTCCATGCCGCAAGCGTGATTGGGCTATTCTCAGGGTGCGCTTCTAGCCATGCAAAGAATTGCTGTGCAGCTTTTTGGGCAGTGCTGCCCCCATGCGTATGGATGATCCGAACATGGTGGCATAACGCACGATGCATGGAAGTATCCCATGAAAGAAGTTCCGCAATATAGGCAGAGATGGGGATGTCTCGGGGTAGTTCCGCTGCCTCATAAAGGCGCATGATGGCGGTGTGCAGACCTTCTTCTGTGGTTAATTGCTTTTCCATGGTGCGTCGGTGCTGAATGCAGAGTTGCATCATCTGTGAAAAACTATAGGCACTGACATTGCCTTCCATGATGGTGTGGATAGCATCATATAATGCGCCTGTGGGATGATCATGGGCATGGCGCATCATCATCGTCATGGCACGTTGGAGGTAATTGCGCGCTTCTTGCTCCTCCATGATGCGTATATGTGGGGCGATCCCTGCTTCATTGGGAAATTGTGCTAATATCTGCTCGCATAGGGCGTGGATGGTGTGGATACGCAAGCCCATTGGCGCATCCAATACCCGCAGATAAAGTTGCCGTGCGGTGCCGAGCATAGGCGGTGGGATAGAATCTGTTCCCTGAAGAGCGCATAAGTGAGTGATGAGGGTGGATTCATCCATCTTCACCCATGCACGCAGACGGGCAAGAATCCGTAGGTGCATTTCTGTTGCTGCTGCTTTGGTGTAGGTGATGCAGACAATATGCGACGGATCGATACCTTCTAAAAGGATGCGCACAACGCGATCAACCAACATTTTGGTTTTGCCTGAACCTGCATGTGCTTGCACCCATGCGGAGCGGTAGGGGTGCGAGGCGCGTTGTTGTGCCTCATGCGGGGTGGGGGCTGCTGTCATACAGAATCCTATAGCACAGTTTGTTCTTTTGAACAAAGAACCGTATGAACATTCGTGCTATAGTTCATATAATCATAGCGCGACCTCGCGACAGTTTTTATAAACAACATGACGAACCTATCGCGACGCGCTATGGTTAGGAACATGCACCACCTTACGTGAAGAATGCGATCCCTTTGGTTTTCCATCTGGCGGGGTGGTGCTATCTAGGCTATTGAGATTTTCCCATGCCCGTTGATAATGATAGGGGCTTTTGGTGAGTGCCGTATTCAGATAGCTTTTTGCTAGTTCATTATTTTTAGCGAGATGCGCATAAAATCCTAAATTATTTGCGACTCCTGCTTCAGGAAGTAAATCTTTTAAGATGATCTCTGCGCCGTGCATATCCCCTGAAATGCCTTTAATTAAGGCAAGATTGAACTGTATTTGTTTTTTTATCGCGCTTTTGGTAGGGGCTGCTTGTGCGCCACGCGTTAAATAATTGGCAGCATCGACCACATTACCGTTCATGGCGGTTGCTAAACCAATATTGTTTAATAAGGCGGGATAATCAGGATGTTCTCTAAGTGCCGCTTTGAAATAGGCAACCGCATCTTCTAATTGCCCACGTTCCACTAAGACAATCCCTAAGGCGTTTAAGGTGCGCCAGCGTTTTTTATCGTCTTTATGAATCTCAGCAAGCAAAGTGCCTGCGGAAGCAAAATTACCTTGTGCAAGTTTGGTGAGCGCCCTGCCTTCTTTTGCATCAAGACTTTTGGGGTTTTCCTTCAAAATCAGTTGATAAAGTTGATCCGCGCCATCAAAATCTTGCATATGGCGCAAGCCATCGGCATAATGAATTTGATACTCTTTGTTGGCGTGATCCATTTCAAGCAGTTGCGCATAAAGCTGTGTTGCTTTCTCATACTCCCCAAGACCAGAGGCGCGTTTGGCACTTTTGAGGAGTGTTTGTTCTACGCCATCAATTTCAGGACTATTTTTATCAATGTGGTCTAAAATCTCTTTATTGGGCGCATCTAATCGCGCCCCTTCCACGCATCCCATAAGGGAGAGCGACATGAACAGCATGAAACTCGAATTGCGTAACGCGCCCAAATGTTTAGGCATGACAAGCCCCCCTTATCTCTATGTTATGCTGCGCCTTCAAGCAAAGCATCCGAAGCATCTTCTTCTGTTTCCGCGCCACCGATGGATTGCAATTCCTGCACTAATCCTGAATTTGCCATGATTTTTCCACGAATTTCTTTCGCCATCTCAGGATGATCTTTCAGATAATTGCGGGCATTTTCCTTGCCTTGCCCAATGCGCTGATCGCCATACGCAAACCATGATCCCGACTTATCAATGACATTCGCTTTGACACCAAGATCAATGATCTCACCATAATAGGAGATACCTTCGCCATAAAGAATATCAAAATCAACAGTGCGGAAGGGAGGAGCAACCTTATTTTTTACCACTTTAACGCGGGTTTGGTTGCCGATCACCTCTTCTTTATCCTTAATCGCGCCTGTACGACGAATATCTAGGCGCACGGAGGCATAGAACTTCAACGCATTGCCGCCTGTAGTCGTCTCAGGATTGCCAAACACCACGCCAATTTTTTGACGAATTTGGTTGATGAAAATCACCATGCAATTAGTGCGGGAAATGCTGCTGGTGAGCTTGCGCAATGCTTGCGACATGAGACGTGCTTGCAGACCCATATGCGAATCCCCCATATCACCATCCAATTCTGCCTTTGGCACTAATGCCGCAACGGAATCGATGACTAACACATCAATCGCGCCTGAGCGTACTAAGGTATCAGCGATTTCTAAGGCTTGTTCGCCTGTATCAGGTTGTGAAATGAGCAATTCATCGACATTGACACCCAATTTACGCGCATATACGGGATCAAGTGCGTGTTCTGCATCAATAAATGCGCATGTGCCACCAATTTTTTGTGATTCTGCGATAACATGCAGCGTCAATGTGGTTTTTCCCGAGCTTTCAGGACCATAAATTTCAATGATACGCCCTTTTGGCAAGCCACCAACTCCGAGCGCGACATCAAGCCCGAGTGAGCCTGTGGAAATCACTTCCACATTCATGGATTCCTGTGCGCCCAATTTCATGATAGAGCCTTTGCCAAAGGCTTTTTCAATTTGTGCTAATGCGCTATCTAATGCTTTTTGTTTATCCATAATCACGACTCATATGTTTTTTTATGTTGGTTGGAGTGAATGTAGTGTATTTCTGTATAAACGCAAGTAAGAAGTGCAGGTTGCGTTGATTTTTCTACTGCTGTTCGCTAGCACATCAGCGAAAACTCAACGCAACCTAGCTGTGCAAAAAAAATTAGTGCATTTCTTACTATTTTTTTATGCATGATTCTTTCGTTGTTGACATGTGCCGTGTGAATAAATATATAGACGCTACACGATAATCTTCTATGAGATATATGCCATGACCCAGAAATCTTCTTCCCCTAATACCCCGAAAGTGACCATCCTTGATGCTGAAGGCAATCAACATGATACCGAGCGTTTCTTTGATGTGATGCGTGAATCGATTGTGGTGCTTGCCACCTCCGCACCTGCTAAAAGGATGAAATATAAGACAATCTTTAATTGTTTTAATCCTGATGAACATGGTAATGCTGGAGTGAATGCGTATCTGACTGATGTTGGATCATTAAACATCCCCCCGATGCGTACCCCTGAACGTTCGGGTAATTATCAAAGTCATACAGTAGAAAAAGCATCCACTGCCTTGGAAAATGTCATGAATCATAGTGCCTCGATTCGGGGTTCAATTATCAACGAACTTGCCCCTGATAGCCGTATGATTACGATGGTAGAGGATTCAGGATGGGAATTATTATTTGATCATTATGAGAACCCTGAGGCGACAAAAAAACAATTCTTACGCAATGTGTATGATTCCTTAGAAGAACGTTTCCGTGAAGAAGATCATGCGTGGCTTTTTAATCATATCAAACCGAATGACCCGACATCGACTTTTCCGGGACCTAATTTGAAGCCGATTCAAGAAGCATTGACAGGTAAGTTTAATGATCTGATGGATGTGGTGTATGAAGCGGCGCAACAAACGGAAGGCATGGGAGTAAACAATTTGCGCTATATGAGTACGGTCAATTTTGGATTCGCTGTGCAGCATGAAGATGGGGAGCAAGAGATTTTTGTGAAGCGTTTTAGCGGTAGCGGAACGGTTGCCACGCCAGAACTATTCGCAGATATTAAGCAAAACCTAGCCGAAGGTTTGGCAATATCATCCGATATTATTCATGTACCTGATGGGCAGATAGGCGATCCTAAAACCTTGGAAGAAATGAAAGATATGTACCTGATTGCGAGTGCAGATGACGCACCATTTGATTATGTGCATCGTAATTTTGCGCATTGGTTGCAAGAGGAGCAGCATGTTGGGCGCAAGCAGGATGCGCCGTGGCAGCATCAAGTGCATGTGGCGTATGTATCTGCAGATGATTTTGAGCAGGGGATATTTCGCACCGATGCTTTGCGTCATAGTGAGCATGTGAAAGGGCTTATCGATGAGCAGATTGAGATTATTGGCATTCCGACACGTCAGAGTTTGCGTGATAATCCCTATCAGCCCATGCTTAATGGTGCTGATATTGTGATTTTGCGGGGTAGTCCAGTGAATATAAGCCCCGAAGGTCTTGTCTATGATCCTAATTTGATGATGGTGGATCAGATGGTGGTGAATGTGGAGACTGATCCGCTTTCCATGACGACACCGATTATTTTAGATAATCGTGATGGCGCATTTGATCGCACCTTGCGTGTTTATCGTGATGCTTTTCAATCAGGACGGCTTATGGGGGAACTTCCCTTCATCATTGCCCATGATGATGCATCATTTGCGCGGATTGTGGAAGAGCAACGCCGCTTGGTGGGAGCATCGCATATCGTGCATACGCCTCCTCCTGCGTACCCCACGGATCATAAGCCTGCTGAGTTTGACGTAGAAGCCTTATATGAGCCGCAAACAGTGTTTATTGCGGGAGGACACGCCAATAACAGTAAACAAGACCGCGCCGAAGCTGCGGCACTTGGCTATCATCTTGCGCAACAAGGATTGCGTATCGTGACAGGCGGTGGGCAACTTGAGGGTTCAATGGGCGGTATCCATACAGGATTTGTTCAATATCATCTTGATTGTGCGATGCGTGAAGGTATGCCAGATGATCTTATGGAGCAGGTGCGCACCTATCGTTATTATTGCACACAACGACAGCAGCGATGCCTTGATGTGGAATCCATCATCGAAGAACGCCCTGAGCTGATTAATGAGCTTGCGGATCGTGGATATATTCCGCGTGATATGTTCTATGCGTTTAGTACCGATCCTCTTGTGAAGATGGAAAGTCCGAACGGTATCGAGACAACGGGAGCGCGTTATGTCGATACGATTAATCGTATTCCGCGTCTTGATGCATTGATGATGCCGCGTACCATGATTTTTATGCCGGGTGGCGTGGGAACAGATGAAGAATTGCTTCATGCCCTAAGAGCTAAACTCGCATGGCAAACGATGATCCCAGCGAATGATGAAGCGGCACGCGATGCGGCGGATACGACACTCATCATCTATAACCGCACGATCCGTGATGCAGGGGAAGAAAAAGGGCAGATAGATGGATTATTGGAAGCACTCAATATTTATCACCGTGATGCTTCAGGGGAGCTGTGCCTCAATGAAGCTGTATGTGATGCTGCCAAGATTAACGTGGTGCGCACAGGGGAGGTGCGTGAACATACTATCAATGCATTGATGGAGTGTACGCTTAATGCCGTGGAAGAAAAGAAAGGATGGGCGCAGCGCGTGCGCGAAGAACAAGCCATGCCACAACGTAGAGCAATGGGATGAGTCGTATCAAAATTGCCCAATTTGGTGCAGCGCATGGACTACGTGGACAGATTAAAATACGCTGTTTTTTGGATGATCCAAGCCTTATAGAGCGTATGCCGCTGATGGATAGCGCAGGTGTGCCTTTTCGTGTGCGATTGGTCAATCGTGATGCGGCGGTTCTGCTTGCAATCGTGGAGGGGGTGCAGGATCGCACCCAAGCAGAAGCCTTGCGCAATAAAGAGCTTTTTGCGACGCAACAGGCGGTGGCGGATTTACTTCCGCATAATCCCGATGAGGGGGAGTTTTTGCTCCAGCTCATTGGGTTGCAGGCGCGCTTGGAGGATGGTGTTATTTTTGGAACGGTAGAGGCAGTCTATAATTTTGGTGCAAGTGATATTTTAGAAATAAAAGAAACATCCACAAATCAACTGCATATGATTGCCTATACGCATGATAACATCCCTTCGATCCATATCCAAGAAGGCTATCTCGTGCTGTGCGTGCCTGAGCTTCTGTAGCATGTGATAGCGTTGTCAAACGACTATAGTCTGATTTGATCACGCTTTATTAAACTTAGTTTGATAAAGTGTTATGATGATTTGAGGTACGGGAATTAGTTTTATGCAAAGATGTGAGGCTTCAGCGGGTGATGTGATTTTTCGTGAGGGGGAAAAAGCAGATTTTGCGTGCATTATTCATTCGGGAAGGATTCAGATTCTCAAATCCACGGCGCAAGGGGAAGTAGAGCTTGCAGTGTTGGGTGCGGGTGATGTACTTGGTGAGATGGCGTTATTTGAACGGCGAGAAACACGATCAGCAACGGCACGCGCTCTTGATGATGTGGTGGTGGATGTCTTGTCGGGTGACGAAATGAGGGAATTGCTCGACCAAGTTCCCCCCTTGGTAAAGCCGATCATTAACGCATTGATTAGTCGCTTAAATTCCATGAATCGCCGTTTAGCTGAAAAAGAACGAGTGACGGTGATCTTGGGTAAAATGATTAATAATCTTCAGATTCATGGGCATAATAAGCTGCACGGTGTGTTTGAACCGTGTGATGTGTATGTCAGTAGCTTGCCTTTTTCGATTGGTGGCTATGAAGCCCATTTAGGGCGTTCTCCCAAAGATGTGCGCTTGGCAATCCCATGTGATGCAACGCCGTTAAATATCAGCTATGAACATTGCGGTATTGAAGAACATGAAGATGGAATTTATGTTGTCGATTATGGCAGTCGTTTCAAAACCATTGTGAATGATCATCCAATCGGACGTGGTGAGGCATGTACCAAAGCCTTATTACTAATTGGTGAGAATCACGTCATTTTAGGTGATCCTGAACAAGGGCATCATCTTGTGATTCATTGCTCATGATCGTTGCCGCGTCGCTGCGGTTTCTAAGAGGCGATCTGTTCCCGGAATATGCGGTTCACCACGAAAATTGAGTGCATTGTTAAACCGTATGCTGCACGTTGTGAAGCTACGATCACATCCTTGTGTCATGCTGTAGGCATCACCAATCATAGGGGTGAAGGGTAGGGGGAGTGCTAATTGAATCTCAGGACTCTGAAAAGAGAGTATTTCCGTGCTGATGCCTTTATTCGCACCGCTGGTGAAGGTGATTACACCATGGGTGAATAATTGCGCGGTTTCGGTGCGGCTGCTATCTGAAAATATTTGTTGCGATAAGATGCTGGTGATGAATCCGTTGACAGTACGGCTGGTCATAGATACCCTGCATTGGGCATCACCTAAGGTAGCACGGCAGACGGGGCTGTAATGTCCTCCGATATGCTGTGCAAGTTTTTGTGTTAGCCCGCGCATTTCTGCCACAAACATTGAACCATCAAAGCGCACTTCACCAATCCAGCCATGACGAAGCGCGATCGTGCCTGCGCTTAAGTCCTCATAATTGACAGCAAATATAGATATTTCTGCACCATCATACAGCCCTGCCATAATATCAGTTTGATTGATACCAGCAGACGAAAGGATGCCTTCAACTTCAAGATGATCAACACTTAATTCAGAGGAATTATGGATGGTGCTTGGGAAAAAGCCCGTGGATGCTTCATAAGTGACATTGCTGATGGTCAATGGTTGGTGATAATCGGTATAACCGCGCACCACGCCATCACGGCGCGTGATACGCCAGCATGTTGCAAGCGTGAGGGTTTCTGAAGCGCAATGCGCGAGTAAAGAGGGGGAGATATGTTTCATGATGCAACTTCCTATGTTTATAGTGCGACCTAGATAACCTCAGTTTTGGATAAGAAGAATTATAAATAGTTTTTTTATATAAATAAAGCTAGCAAATCGTCATGCCTGCGAAGGCAGGCATCCAGAGTAACGCTTTTGACTGGAATCCTGCCTACGCAGGAGTGACGAACAAAAAGAATAAGAAAATAAAAACAAAAGGATACATCGCTTCTTATCCAAAACTCAGGTTAGATAGATTCTTTAACGAACCTATCGCTACGTGCTATAGTCGTAATTCTACTAAGGGGATTTCTGACCAAGAATAGACACCATAATCATCGAGTGACGCAATAAGCTGATCTGTTTCAAAGCGTACTGGTACATCAAATTCATAATCTGCACTGATTATCACCCCGTTCGTTGGTGCGTTGCTATAGGTGATGATGCCAGTGGTATTGTTGACGCTGTAGCCTGAATTTTGCAATGTGCCATTATGATAAATTTTTACCGTACCTGTGACAGGTTTATGAATGCGCCGCACGGCGGTATCTGTGCCACTAATATAATGTTTCACAAGAGGAAAAATGGTTGTCGTGCCGTTGGCGGTTGCGAGTGTGACATTCGTACCCTGATAATCGCTCCAATCTTTGAAGCGGAATCCTTGGGCGCGTCCACGTCGAGCGCGAAAAAATGCAATGAGTTGATCCAGTTGCTGTTGCGTTTTAACACCATGGGCGACATTATACACAGCCCGTGCCTCACTCCAGTGGCTGGTACGTTGTTCATAGCCTGCTACTGTAGACGTGATGAGGGTGGAAAAAACTGGCCCTCCCGAAGAACCGTAGGATATATCAATGGGAAAACGCTGTTCGCTGAATGGATAGGACATAGAAACCTCGTATAAACTTTTTATAGCACCATTCCATTAGGCATGTGTGCTATAAATTATATAGTTATAGTGCAACGCGCTATATGACAATCGTATGAAATTTTATCATTCGGAAGGGGAAAAGATATTTTTCTGGTTGAAAGATGCATTATTTTTCGGTACAAAAGATCCATGATGAAAAATATTATGCTTTCTACTTGTGTTTGTTTGGCGTTGCTCACAGCGTGTGGTGGGAGAGATTCCTACACCTCATCTTCTCCTTGGAAGGAGACGGATAAGCATCTTTCGTGTGATCAGTTGCTTTTGGAAATGAATGATGCACGTCATTGGAGTGCCGAAGCTCAGAAAAATAAGTCCTTCGGTCTTGGTGATGCTTTATGGCCTGTAGGGTACATCCATACCTCAAACAGTGCGGATGAAGCGTTGGAGCAGACGGGATCGCGGTTGCAGCACCTTAATAACATTTATAAAATTAAAGGCTGCGCGAAACCTTATGGTGATACGCCTGTGCCTGCACCGATGGGTGTAGTTCAGTAGCCAATGAGTACATCGCATTCTCAGTCACGTGCTACGGTGAGATCCATCGCATCATTGCGTGGGAAACGTCCTATTGTTGCCCTCACCGCCTATACAACACCGATGGCAAAGATATTGGATGAACATGCCGATATATTGTTAGTGGGTGATTCACTTGGCATGGTACTCTATGGCATGGAATCCACCCTTAGCGTGACGTTGGATGATATGATCCGTCATACCCAAGCAGTGATGCGGGGAAGTCACAAAGCATTGATCATCACTGATATGCCTTTTGGTACATATCAGGCATCCCCAGAACAGGCCTATCACAATGCAGCACGGGTGATGAAAGAATCAGGAGCGCACGCCGTGAAGCTGGAAGGTGGTGTGGAGATGGCGGAAACCATTGCATTTTTGACGCAACGCGGTGTTCCCGTTATGGCGCATATTGGCTTGATGCCACAGCATGTTCATACGATGGGAGGCTATCGCTATCAGGGGCGCAATGCGACAGAAGCCCAACGCATTGCAGCAGATGCTCGCGCCGTGGAAGAAGCGGGGGCGTGGGCAATCCTTATTGAAGGTACGGAAGCTGCCTTAAGTGAAGCGATTACTCAGAATGCCGCCGTTCCGACGATTGGAATTGGTGCGGGGGTAGCGTGTGATGGTCAGATTTTGGTGACAGAAGATATGGTGGGATTGAACCCGAATCCACCATCTTTTGTGCAGAAGTTCGCTGATCTGCATGGGCAGATGCATCACGCTGCAGCATCCTACGCTCGTGCGGTGCATGAACGTGCCTTTCCAACATCAACGCATGGTTATGTGTCTAAAAAATGATATTATCTGCACGGCATAGCAACCTAAGGTGCTTCATGGTATTTCTTATTCCCTCACTGGTTGTGTTTTTAACCATTCCTCAATGATTTCTTGTTATCCCTAATAGAGCTTGGAAACGCTACAGTAAGGGGAGGTGTGTCCGTAATGGTATCACTTGAGCAATTTAAGGCAGGGTTTTTGACGGAATGCGATGAGCTACTCATTGACATGGAGGCAATGCTGATGCAGCTAACGCCTGAGAATGTTGATAAAGAAACACTGAATGCTATGTTCCGCTGTGCGCATTCGATTAAAGGTGGATCAGGGGCGTTTGGGATGGATGCCATCATGGATTTTACCCATAATGTTGAAGCCTTGCTGGATGCGATGCGTGAAGATCGTGTGCCTGTATCACGCGCTGCGGTGGATGCCTTACTGCACTCTGTTGATATTGTGGTGACGATGGTGAATTGCGCTAGAGCGAATACGCCATTGCCAGATGATTTAGGCAAGGAACTTGCTGTGACGCTGCACACACTTGCACACATGACGCACCAAGCAATCGAAATTGCACCTAAAATTGTGAATGAAGCACCTCAAGACGCTACGCTTGTTGTCGTCCCCCTAGTAGAACCCATTGCCAGTACTACCATCCGTGTGGATGTGGATAAGCTCGATAAGCTGATGAATATTGTTGGGGAATTGGTGATTACGGAGGCAATGATCAAAGCGCGATTGAGCGATGTGCCCGCCGATCATTCTATGCGGTTGGTGCGTGGGGTGGATGAATTATCGCATCACACACGCGAACTTCAAGAAGCGGTGATGAGTGTGCGGATGCAGTCCGTCAAGTCTATTTTCTCACGTATGCCACGTATTGTACGTGATGTATCTGCGCAATTAGGTAAGGATATTATGTTGCGCACTGAGGGTGAACACACCGAAGTTGATAAAACCGTGATTGAACATCTTGCTGATCCATTAACCCATATGATCCGTAATGCCGTGGATCATGGGATTGAATCTCCAGAAAAGCGCGTGAGTGTGGGTAAGCCTGCCCAAGGAACAATCGTGCTTTCAGCAACGCATCAAAGTGGGCGCATTATTATTGAAATTAGCGATGATGGTGCAGGCATTAACCGCGAGCGTGTTCTTAGCAAAGCCAAAGAAAAAGGATTGATTCCCTATGATACACATGTTAGCGATGAAGAATGCGATAACCTTATCTTTATGCCCGGATTTTCCACCGCAGAATTCGTTTCTAACGTCTCAGGACGAGGCGTGGGGATGGATGTGGTGCGCCGTAATATTGAACGCCTTGATGGCACAGTAAATGTTGCTAGCCAGCAGGGCAAGGGATCGGTGTTCACTGTCTCGCTTCCGCTCACCCTTGCAATTTTGGATGGCATGATTGTACGTGTGGGCGCGGAGTTTTATGTGATGCCGATTGCCAGCATTATCGAAACATTTCGTCCAAACGCGCATGATATACGCCATGTGGAAGGGCATATGGATGTGATGAATGTCCGTGGTGCGTTTATACCTGTCATTTATTTGCACCGTCTATTCCATATTCCGAAGGCGCAAAAAGATGCGAGTAAGGCGTTGGTGGTCTTGGTAGAAAGTGGGCGCGATAAAATGGGTATTGTGGTCGATGAACTGGTAGGGCAGCAGCAAGTCGTGATGAAAAACCTTGAGGTGAATACTGATCCTGTTGCAGCTATTGCAGGGGCAACGATTTTAGGCGATGGGCGGGTATCGCTTATTTTAGACATTGCGCAGATGAAGCATGTAGCAGTGCATTACGCGCACACGGCATAAGGAGGAGAGATCATCATGATGAATAGCGAAGTTATTGCGCCACAAAGCGCAACTATAGGTAGCAATATCGTGCGGGAACATAGCCAGTTTCTCATCTTTAGCGTGAATTATGAAGAATATGGTGTGGATATTATGACCGTGCGCGAAATTAGAGGTTGGAGTGATGCCACACGTCTTCCCAACACTCCTGAATATGTGCGTGGCGTGATGAATTTGCGCGGTGTGATTGTGCCGATTTTTGATCTGAGAGCGCGTTTTACGGGCATACTCACTGAGATGACTCCCAAGCATGTGCTGATTGTGCTGATGGCAGGGGAACGCATGGTGAGTATTTTAGCTGATACCGTATCTGACATTATCACTGCTAACTCTGAAGATATGAAGTGCGCTCCTGATATGGTGACGACAGTCGAACAACGCTACATTACAGGGCTGATTGCCGTGGATCAGCGTATGATTGTGGTGCTGAATATGGAAAAATTATTGGGGAAGCCCCTAAGCCCTAAGCCCTAAGCCCTAAGCCCTAAGCCCTATCCCCTCATAGAACTCTATGAATTGAGAGCATATCATGTTTATTTCTACCACACGCTTCAAAGAAACGGAAGAACAGCTCCAGCAATCAGAACAGATGGTGCAGTTGCTTCGCGGCAGCATGAATCAATGTACGGCGAATATGATGATAGCCGATGCAGAGTTTAACATTATCTATGTGAATGATGCACTGGTTGCATTCCTTGCAGAGGCGCAAAGCGATATTCAAAAAGATGTACCACAATTTAATGCCCGTGATCTGATTGGCAAGAACATTGATGTATTTCATAAGAACCCCACTCATCAACGTGGTATGTTAGAAAAACTGAAGGATGTATATAAAACCGCGATCGTTATTGGCGGACGATCATTTAACCTTTATGCGAATCCGATACATGATGGTGCAGGCAAACGTATTGGAACATCTGTAGAATGGCAAGATGGTGCAGCGATTGGCTTGTTTGATGCAATCAACCGTTCGCAAGCGATTGTGGAATATAGCCTATCAGGAACGATCCTCACCGCAAATGATAATATGTTAAGCCTGCTTGGATATAGCTGTGAGGCACTGCAAGGCAAGCCGTTTGCAATGCTTACCTCCGATGCTGTGCATCCACCCTTACAGCGTAGTGCGTTGTGGGAGCAAGTACAACATGGTGAACCTTATATAGGGGATATGGCGTTTTTGACGCGTGATAAAAAATTGATTTGGATGTATGTCAACCTCAACCCTATCCGTGATTTACGGGGAAAAATAGTGAAAATTGTGCAGACATCAACCGATATTACGGCATCAAAAGAAACGGCGAACATGGCAGCACGCTTGAAACTCGCACTTGATACTTGTACGGCTAATGTCATGCTTGCTGATGAGCATTATAACATTATCTATCTCAATGAATCGATTGTGAAGTTTTTGGAAGAAGCAGAAGATATGGTGCGTAAAGACCTTCCTAATTTCTGTGTGAAGAATCTAATTGGGCAGAATATTGACATTTTCCATAAAAATCCTGCGCATCAACGTAGTATGCTGGATCGTTTGAATAGTACGTTTGCTACGTCTATTTTGGTGGGCGGGAAATCGTTTAATTTGGTGACGAACCCTATCTATGATGCGCAAGGAAAACGACTTGGTACAACGGTAGAATGGCAGGATGGTTTGAAAGAGGGGATTGTTGATGCGCTTACCAGCTCGCAAGCCGTGATTCGTTTTACCCCGCAAGGTATTGTGGAGATGGTGAATAAAAACTTTTTGAATCTAGTGGGTTATACGGAAGATGAGGTGAAGGGCAAGCATCATGCGATGCTCTGTGATGATGATGATGCGCAATCGCCTGCCTATCAAACATTATGGGAGAAATTGCGCAAAGGAGAAATGCAGTTTGGCGAATATCGTCGTAAAGATAAACATGGCAAAGATTTATGGATTTCGGCATCTTATAATCCCGTGATTGACCGCACAGGGCGCGTGGTGAGTGTGGTGCAAATTGCGACGGATAGTACTAAGGAAGTCGTGCTTCGTCATCAAACAAAACTACTTTCTTTGGTGGCAAATGAAACGGATAATTCAGTGATTATTACCGATAAAGAGGAGCGGATTGAATATGTCAATCCGGGATTTATCAAAATGACAGGCTATAGTGCAGCGGAAGCTATTGGCAAAAAACCACGGGATATGTTGCAAGGGAAAATCACAGATGCAGAAACAAAAAAGAAGATTCGGGAAACACTCAATGCAGGACAGGCAGGCTATTTCGAGATTTTGAATTATGATAAGAGCGGGAATTCCTATTGGGTGTCGCTTGCTATCAATCCCGTGAAGAACAACAAGGGCGAGATTGAACGCTTTATTGCGATTCAGGCGAACATTACGGCAACCAAAGAGCAATCGCTTGATTCTTCTGTGCGTCTTGCTGCTATCATGAAAAGCAATGCGGTGATGGAATGGAATATCGATGGCGCAGCCCTTCTATGCAATGATAGTTTTGCGAAAGCCGTGGGAGAATCGAAAGCGCAGGATGTGTTGGCGTATGGTGATCATTATCAGCTTTCTGCCTTCCTAGACGAGCGCGAAATAGCCATCATCATAGCCAAACGCCCTGTGCAGAAAGAAGTAGAAGTGCGCACCCATAAAGGCGCGCTAGCCTATTTTGAGGCAACAATTTTACCGATTCCTGATACAGAAGGTAACATCAAAACTATTGTGATGTATGCCACGGTAACAACGGACAATGTGCTTGTGCGCCGAGAAAATGAACGTGGTATGGCAGAATGCGATGATGTGTTGCAGAATGTAGCGCATGGCGTACTCACCAAACGTATGAATGGTGAGTATCATGGGTCGTTCAACCAGATCAAAACGGCATTGAATACCACGATTGATCGCATTTCCGAAATGGTACGCGATATTATCGACGCAGCGCAATCGGTGAATCAAGCAGCGCGGGATATTTCCGCAGGAAGTGTGGATTTATTGCAGCGCACCGAACAGCAAGCATCGAATTTAGAAGAAACCGCCACCAGCATGGAGGAAATTACGGGTACGGTGAAGAAAAATTCCGAACATGCTAGCAATGCTAGTAATTTATCACGTAAGGCCAGTGTGATTGCCGCAGAAGGGGGAACAGTTGTTGAGCAAGCCGTCATGGCGATGGGAACGATTGAGGCATCGTCTAGGAAAATATCCGATATTATCGGCGTAATCGATGAGATTGCCTTCCAAACGAATTTGCTTGCGCTCAATGCAGCAGTAGAGGCAGCGCGGGCAGGGGATGCAGGCAAAGGCTTTGCGGTGGTTGCCAGTGAGGTGCGATCCTTGGCAGGACGTTCTGCTTCCGCATCCAAAGAAATCAAAGCCCTTATTTCTGAAAGTGCCATACAGGTACATCATGGTGCTGCATTAGTGAAGCAGGCAGGGGATACGTTGAAAACGATTGTATCATCGGTGCAGGAAGTGGCAGGGATTGTTTCCGAGATTGCCCATGCTAGCCGTGAACAAGCTGTGGGTATTGATGAGGTGAATACATCCATCACGCACATGGATGAAATGACACAACAAAATGCCGTTTTGGTAGAGCAAAACACGGCAGCAGCGCAAAGCATGGTAGAACAGGCAACGACGCTGGAACATTTGATGAGTTTCTTTAGTATTTCAGAAGATGATGCGCATCATAAAACCAGGCCTATAGCGCGTCGATAGGTTAGTTACGTTTATATAAGCATCCTATCGAAACGAGCTATATGACTTCACTGCATTATATTACCAAGTAAAGGTTGTTTTATGACGTTAACTTCTTCCCCTCATGATTCGGATACTCATGCTAGCTCGTTTCGTGATCTTTCTGCATCCGCTCGTGAACAAGGGGAATTTTTGGAATCTCTGGTGAAAAATTTGGGCTATGTACCGCATAAGGATGGACTGATTTCTTTGGAATCATTCATTGAGAGGATGGCCGTCACTATCAATACCACCATTGCCCATATTGTCCGCATTTCTGAACATACGATGCCGCTTGCCTATGCGATGGAAGATGCACTTGCGCAGTTGCATGGCATTGAACAATTTGCTGATCGCGTGAACAGTATCAATAAGGAAACGCGTATGTTGGCACTCAATGCCACCATTGAAGCAGCCCGCGCAGGGGAGGCAGGGCATGGCTTTGCTGTGGTCGCAAAAGAGGTGAAAGAAGTATCGCTGGAAGTGGATGCTATCGCACATGATGTGCAACGCAAAGTACAATTTATCCGAGAAACTTTATCACAGGGAACAGAAAAATTAGCGATCGTAGCAGGGATGGACATGACTTCCGCTATCGAGACACGTTTGAAGTTGGATGAGCTTGTGCAGATGATGGTGGTGCAAAAAAATGATCTCTCTACACAGATGCATGATATTGCGCAGGTGATCCAGCATATTGCTTCGGAGATTGCCAACTATACCCATGTCATTGCAAGGAGTTGATAGGCTTTATTGTGAACGCGTGCGTTGTCGCAGCATGGTACGTTCTATACGTAGGATTTTAGCGCGCATATGATAGGTTTGTACGCGCCATGAAAGCACAACAATATAAGCATTGAGATAGGCAAAATACATCAATAATAGAGGCGTGAGCATGGCGTCATCAATATGGGACTCACCTGAACCTAAGCGGATACTGGAAGGCTGATGCAAGGTGTTCCACCATTCAACGGAAAATTTGATGATGGGCAGGTTGATCGCCCCAAATAAACAAAGATAGGCACAGGCGCGTTGTCGCGTTTCTACGCCATCTGCCTGACGGGCAAGCATCATATAGGCAATAACCATAATCCACAAGATCAGCATGGATGTAAGGCGGGCATCCCACACCCAATATGTACCCCATGTTGGTCGTCCCCATAGCGATCCTGTGACCAAGGTAATGCTAGCCATGATCATCACGGCAGGGGCGGAATGACGCGCTACAGCATCCGCCATGCTATGCCGCCATATTAAAAATACAAAAGATGATGATGCCATAATGCCATAAATCATCATGCTCATCCACGCAGCTGGCACATGAATATACATCATGCGGACATACTCACCTTGCAGATAATCCGCAGGAGAATCCCATAAACTTTTATAGATTCCAGCAAAGGCGCAGACAACCATGATGATAAGGGCAAAAGGGCGAATGCGGGATAGGAGGCGATTAAGCCGTGTAGGATTAGCAAAATAATGAAACATAGAATTGTTGTAGCATAGCGCGTTTTTATAATCAAATTATATCCTGTCGCAGCTTGCCACCCTTCACATTATTGCAAATATTTCACGCTATGTATTCGGTCTTATGCTCCCCCGCAGGCGGGGGAGCCAGTGAAGCAAGGATTTCTCAAAAGAAATCCGATGCTGAACTGTGGGGGTGCATTCTACTCACCCCCACCCAATCATCTACGGTTTTTCGTTGAAAAACCTTGATTCTTGGACTCCCCCGCAGGCAGGAGAGTAAACCATTAATATATCATGAGTGGTAGTGAGCTGTCGCAGGATCAGTACGATTCAATCATTAAGGCTTGCTCAAGTTCGCGCATTGCATCCATTTCTGCCGTGGTGATATGCCCATCGCGCATGATAAACATATCGGCAATTTCAAGAAAGCCATGGCGCATATGCATGGCACTTGCACGTTCAATACGTCCACGATCAAATAATTCTTTCGTCAATGACCATGTGTTGAGTTGCTCAACAATATCACGGGAGCTTTGTTTATGTGGTACTAAGGGGATACGATGGAGATGCAGTTCTTCAATCACAACGTCCATCCAATAATCAATCATGCGCCGTTGATCAATCGCAGAATCGACAATACGTACATAGGCAATACATTCAGCAAGCAAAGCAAGTTCTGCTAACTGCCCAAATTCATCGACAGTTCCCATATATAGCCCGAGAGTCACGAGATCTTTTTCAATCATTTTTTGGGCTAAAGCCGTACTTTGCCGTTCGTCCCATGCGGCATAGATGCTCATGAAATGGCGGTAAAAACCCTCAATGATCTGATTGCTTGAACGAAACATTCTTTAAGTATATCAAAAATTTTCATAATATTCTATTAAGCACTGATAGGATTCAGTAATTATAAGAAAATTTTCTGTGGCATGTTTGGCTTTGTTGATGTCAGGATGATATTGTTTTACCAATTTTTTGTAGCGTTGTTTGATTTCTGTAGGGGTGACAGGGTGTTCTAAGGTGAAGGATGTGAGGGCGCGTTGAATGCGCTCAGGAAGGGTAGGCATTGAGGGCGCGCTGCGTGAGGCGGGACTATCGCTGAAAAAATGACGCAAGCGCGACTCTAATTCTAGTTCGCTCAGTTTAGGCTGATCCCCGATGCGCCATGTGGGACGATGCCCAGTGACCGATTCATGCATAAAGCGTTGCATCGCGTCATCATCCATGCCCTCAAAAAAATTATAGTTTTTATTAAACTCACGTATATGTTCTAGGCAAAAATGATGATATTCGCGCCGCCCATCACGATGTTTCGGGGCTTTATAAAGACCAAGTTCAAGGCAGCCCTCTTTAGTGCATGGAGGATATGCAATGGATTCTTCTTGTCGAGGGGCGCGTTTTCTGCTAGGCATGAAAGCACTATATATATGATTCTATGTAAGAGTGAATAAAAAATGCATATTGTGCAGACACACATTAGAGATATTCTTGAAGAAGCGTTGCGTCCTGCGCAACTGACGGTACGTGATGATTCACATCGTCATGCGGGTCATGCCGAGGCTGGGAGTGCGCAAGAAACGCATTTTTTCGTGCATATTCAAGGAAGTGAGGAGCTTAAAGGCTTGTCGCGTGTGCAGCAACAAAAGCGCGTCTATCAGCTTTTGGATGCTCTGATGCCGCACCCTATTCATGCCCTTGCGATGAAGATTGAGTAGACCTGGTCTGTGCAATGACGGCTTTCATCTGCTTCACCACATGAGCAAGACCATGAAACATGGCTTCCCCCATGAGAAAATGCCCTATGTTCAATTCTTTGATGATGGCTATGGCAGCAATAGCGGGAGTGTTGTCATAATCCAAACCATGCCCCGCATGAACCTCAAGCCCAAGAGCATCAGCATAATGCGCCGCCTTTGCAATCTGCTCGCATAGGGTAAGGCGGGGCGCACCTAGTGCATGGGCATATGCACCTGTATGAAGTTCAATGCAGTGCGCCCCAACCTTCTGACTTGCATCAATCTGCCTCGTATCTGCTTCAATAAAGCATGAGACACGTATGCCTGCATCACGCAAGGGTGCGATGAAGTCGCGTAATGATGCCTGATGACGTACTACATCCAACCCGCCTTCTGTGGTAATTTCCTCACGTCGTTCAGGTACAAGGCATACTGCATGGGGGCGTAAGAATAATGCCATATGTTGCATTTCTTCGGTGGCCGCCATTTCAAAATTGAGCGGTATGTGCAACGATTCTTTGAGGCGATGCATATCATCATCACGAATGTGCCGACGATCCTCGCGTAGATGTGCGGTAATGCCATCTGCGCCTGCTTCTTGCGCCATAAGAGCAGCACGCACTGGATCGGGATGCGTTCCCCCGCGTGCATTGCGTACCGTTGCGATATGATCAATGTTGATGCCTAATCTCATGCGCGACATCATAGCATAAGTGGGGTGCGGGAATCAAGTGCAACGCTGCTTAAGTAAAAAAAACTTGGTACATAACATTATTCATCTAGACAATAGATTTATTTGTGCTATAAGGACTTATTAATGTTTAATTGTGTTTAATTAACCTTTGATTTTGAGAGTTATGAGTTATAAAGTTGCTGTTGTAGGTGCTACAGGAAATGTTGGACGAGAGATGCTTGCCATTTTGCATGAACGGAAGTTCCCCGTGAGTGAAGTGGTGGCGATTGCATCGTCTGCTTCTAAAGGTAAAGAAGTGAGTTTTGGGGATCATGCGCGATTGCGTTGTGTCGCGCTCGATGATTATGATTTTTCTGATACGGATATCGCGCTTTTTTCTCCGGGCGGGGCTGTATCCGCCATTCATGCGCCACGCGCAGCCGCGCAAGGGTGTGTGGTGATTGATAATACCTCGCATTTTCGTATGCAAGAGAACATCCCCTTGGTAGTGCCTGAAGTGAATGGACATGTATTGCGCAATTTTCGTGAGACGAATATCATTGCGAATCCTAATTGCTCAACGATTCAAATGGTGGTTGCACTCAAGCCGTTGGATGATATTGCGCCAATTAAGCGTATTGTCGTATCGACTTATCAATCCGTATCGGGCGCAGGCAAGGATGCGATGGATGAGTTGCATAATCAAACCAAAAAACTATTTATGAATGATTTCCTTGAGCCGAGTAAATTCCCGAAGCAAATTGCCTTTAATGTGATACCTCAAATTGATGTGTTTATGGCGAGTGGTGACACTAAGGAAGAGTGGAAAATGATTGTGGAAACACGCAAAATTATGGAAGCTGATATTGCGGTGAGTGCAACATGTGTGCGTGTGCCTGTCTTTTTGGGACATGCAGAATCGATTAATGTTGAGTTTGAAAGCGAGATCACCGAAGCACAAGCCTATGAAGCGTTACGCGCTGCAGAGGGTGTGACGGTACTTGATCGTCGTGAAACAGGGGGCTATATCACTCCGAAAGAATGTGCGGGCGAGGATTCGGTCTTCATTTCACGATTGCGTAAAGATACAACTGTTGCGCACGGGTTAAATTTATGGGTTGTTGCGGATAATGTGCGCAAAGGCGCAGCATTAAACGCCATTCAAATCGCTGAAATATTGGTACGTGACTATGGACTTGAAGCAAGACGCCGCGCTGCCTGATTTAGGAACTGATGTGCGGGTAGATAAAATTGATTTTGCAACGATGGGTGAGCTGTGTCTCCACATCCGAAGAGAAGTATTTGTTGAAGAACAAAATGTTTCCCCTGAGGAAGAAATGGATGATATGGATCATGCCTGTGAGCATTATGTGCTGTGGTCGGATGGTCATGCAGCGGGTACGGCGCGTGTCTATTATGCGAAGGACGTAGCAAAAATTCAACGCGTAGCATTGATGAAAGAATATCGAGGCAAAGGCTTTGGACGTGCGATGATGTTGGATATTATTTATGATATTCAACAGATGGTTCGGATTGGTCATCATGCTATCAGTGTGATTGAATTAAGTGCGCAAGTGCGTGTTCTTGAATTTTATGAATCGCTGGGTTTTGTTGCCGAAGGTGACATCTATGATGAGGCGGGAATTCCGCACCGGAAAATGTTTCGTGGCATATAATCTTACCACCCTTCACATTATGTAAATATTTCATGCTATGCATTCGATCTTATGCTCCCCCGCGTGCGGGGGAGCCAGTGAAGCAAGGATTTCTCAAAAGAAATCCGATGCTGAACCGTGGGGGCATTCTATTTACCCCCACCCAATCATCTGCGGTTTTTCGTTGAAAAACCTTGACTCCCCCGCAGGCGGGGGAATAAACCATTCATATCTCATGAGGGGCGGTGAGGCATATAATAGATCATTCTCGCTATAATAGTGATGATTGTTTATTCTTGTGCTATTGGCTGTTTTGTGATACTATACTAATATATTTAGTGCATTATTTTGTGAATTAAAAGACGATAAAATGTTTTTTTGTCATCATAATGTCATAGATGTGTAGTACTATGAAATAGTATAGAGATAAAAAACATGGAAGATACCAACCTTAACCCTGATAATAGCCACCTTGGTAGAGCCACTTCTGGCATCGCCAATGGGGATATGATTGCGTCCCCTTCTTCCGATGGTGGTGAGGGCTTTACTGGTGGCGTGAATGACCGCGAAGTATCGATGACGGACACTGCGGAACTTGATTCCGCTGCTGCGAGATTGGCTGCATTAATTGCCGATTTAGACGCAGCCATATCTTCCATGCCACATGATTCAGAAGAACGCAGAGAAGCTGAAAATGCAAAATCTTCTGCTGGGGCAGGTTTGGCACAAGTAAAAGCTGCTTTGAATAATCCGAATGTGGGCAATATTACCGCAGCTCTTAGTAATGCATCAAAAGTGATCGCGGTGGCTTCCGCAGTGATGACGACTGCTGATTCTGCTGGAGCGACCAAAGCGATGCAATCGATGCCGACAATGTCCGATATGGATATAACGAGGGAGGCGATACAGCGTGATACGCAGATTGCGCGGCGTATGAATATTGCAGGCTTTGCAAATTATTCTACGGAAGCACAAGAATTTTTGACGCAAGGTGTGTATCAAAAGCTAGGTGCAAATGTACCGCAGGTGAAGACGGCGATGCTTGCGTTGAACACGATTCAAGAAAGCCCTGTCTTGAGTGGCATACAACAAGAGAGCCTAGAGGAGAATAAGCGCGCTAATGAAGAGATGCGTCGTGATCCGATCTTGAGTCGTAATAAAGAAATACAAGATCAGTTAGATAGAAATGATGCCCTGAAAGGTCGTAATGCACGCCTTGAAGATCACGCGCTCGATAATCCCTTGAAAGCCTATCGTGATGCCGTAGCGTCGGGTATGTCTGAAGCGGAAGCTCAGCGTGCGTTGGCTGCATCACTCAAAACGATTGTCGATGATCGTCATCAGGAAATGGAAAAGATTGTTGAGAATACGTTGCAATCTTTTGAAACAGCAGAGTTAAGCAATCAATTTCTTAGTGATGTAGGTCAAGGTGCGGGGCTTGCTCCTGGTGTGAAACCAACCGCGTTGCAGGTGCAATCCCATATTAGAAATATTACTGTAGATAATAAGCAGTTGAATGATGCGATTTATGTCGTCAATAAGCGTATTGAAGAACATGGCGGAAATCGAGAAGCGGGGCTTAAGGCGGCATGGGATCAATTAAGTCCAGCACAAAGAACAGCCTTATCGTCCGCACATGCAAAAGCTGCAAGTGAGTTTCAACAGGTTGATTATAACATACGGGAAATGATGGAAAATCTAAGTCCCGAACAGAGACAGCAAATGGCTGCTGAGTTAAAGGAGAAGTTGGAAGCGGGTAAGATAGATGAAGTGATGAGTATCGTGCAGCGCGATCCGAACAACAAAGCGTTTGATTCGCAAGAAATGGAAACATTCAGACGTTTAGCGCAGCATGATCCGAATAGGGTAAAACACATGCTATCGGAGTCAATCGACAAATTAGAGAAAGGCACAGAATCATCCTACAGAGATTTTAATTCGCGCTGGTTCAATGCTAGCTATAGTACGGAAGAGCAACAACAACCGAATCAGCCGAGTAAGCCTAGGGCAGAAGAATTTTTCGGTTTTGATGTGGCGAGTCGTTTTATGGACGATAAAGCGCAAATAGATAAAATCGCTTATACCGATTTTAGTACGTTGGATCTTTCGCAATTTCTTGACATTCACAATCCATCATCAGATATTAAGTTTGGTACTACCACTCTAGCCAATCCTCTTCCGCTTGCGGGAACTCCCGCTGCAACGCCTGCAAAAACAGAATCGGTCGCAACGGCAACGAATTTTTCCAACATTCTGCTTGATCCTTCCATTAGGCTTGGCTTTGCCAATATTTCTGGTGGGCAGGATGCATCATTAAGTAGCGTCTCAGCAGCCGTAGTGCCAAGTGCCATGGAACAACGCCATGCAGCGCACGCTCGCTAATAGGTTCTTATATCATGGTAAAAGCACTATCAATCATAGTGTTATAGTCGTTTCTTGACATAAAAAATGAGGCATTTTTTTGTCAAACGACTATAGCGTGCAGTGTTGACGCAAAAAACTTGGATTGCGCCACAAGCTATGCTATTATCGCATCATGACACATGAAATTATGGAATGCGATGTATTAATTGTCGGTGCGGGTCCCTCAGGTTTAGCTGCTGCTTTGCGTTTAGCGCAATGGTCGAAGGAGCGTACCCAGCCTTTAAGTATTATGGTGCTTGAAAAAGGCTCTGAGGTTGGGGCGCATATTTTAAGTGGTGCGGTGATGGAACCGCGTGCGCTTAATGAGTTATTACCGCAATGGCAAAGTTTGAATCCACCCGCTCATGTCGCTGTCACCCATGATCAATTTGCGTATCTCACTCCCGATCGGATGATTCAACTTCCTACGCCCCCTTCAATGCGTAATGAAGGGAATTATATTATCTCCCTTGGTGCATGGTGTCGTTGGTTGGCGCGACAAGCAGAAGATGCGGGGGTGCAAATTTTTGCAGGTTTCGCAGGTGCAGAACCGCTTTATGATGAAGATGCACACGGCAAACCCAGATTAATCGGAGTGCGTACAGGTGCTTTTGGCATTGATAAAGAGGGCAAAGAAAAAGGAGATTACCAACCTCCGTTGGATATTCATGCGCGTTATACATTGATTGCAGAAGGGGCGCGTGGTTCGCTTGCCCAGCGTCTGATGCATGATTTTGATTTACGCCGTGATGCGCAACCGCAAACCTATGGCATTGGGTTGAAGGAAGTGTGGGAAGTTCCTGCCTCCCAACATCAATTAGGGCATGTGCTGCATTCAGTCGGATGGCCACTGGATCGCGCAACCTATGGTGGATCATTTCTCTATCATGCAGCGGACAACAAGATTGCCGTTGGTTTTGTTGCAGGGCTAGATTATAAAAACCCGTATTTTGACCCTTATGAAGCATTTCAGACGTTCAAAACTCATCCGCATATCGCCCCCTTATTTCGTGATGCTCGAAGGATCGCCTATGGCGCACGTGCTTTGAATGAAGGTGGATTCCAATCCATCCCCATAGTGCATTTTGCTGGTGGTGCTTTGATTGGTTGCGCTGCAGGATTTGTCAATGTCGCCAAAATTAAGGGTATTCATACCGCGATGAAATCAGGGATGTTGGCGGCAGAAGCGATTGCACGTAGAGTTGAAACGGGAGATGCGTCTTCAGATTTGAGTATCTACAGCGATGCGTTACATGCTTCATGGGTTGCCACAGAATTATACCGCGTGCGCAATATTCGCCCTGCTTTTCGCTATGGCTTATGGACAGGGCTTGCTTATGCTGCCGTTGATACTTACCTTTTGCGTGGATATGCGCCGTGGACATTCGCGCATCACGCCGATCATGAGCAGTTGCATGAAGTCCATGCCTCGATTCCGTATCAGTATGCCCCGCATGATGGCGTGCTGACTTTTAGTAAACTCGATTCCGTCTATTTAACGAATGGCGCTCATGCGGAAGATCAACCTTGTCACTTGACATTAAAAGATGCCTCACTTCCCGTGAGTTATAATCTGCCACGGTATGCCAATCCTGAAGTGCGTTATTGCCCTGCAGGTGTGTATGAACTTGTGGAAGAACCTGCACGTGTTGAGGGGGCGGGGGCAGTGATGCGCCTTGTGATTAATGCGCAAAATTGCATTCATTGCAAAACATGCGACATTAAAGATCCGCTGCAAAATATCGTATGGCGTACCCCAGAAGGTGGAGGCGGACCTAATTATGCTGAAATGTAGCCCTTAAGCCTTAAAAATTCCACGAACATGGCGAACGAAAAAGTACATTAGTGCGATTGGCGTAATCAATCCTAACGATAACGTCCCCATGACCAGCACGTAAAAATCAATGATAGGCAAATTCGCTGTGCTGAACCCATAAATAATGATTTTTTCGGCTAATGCAAAAATACGTCCAATGTTATCCCAAATATTGAGGATTGGATCGCCATAATAGAGATAAAGTGCGACAACGGAAAAGAAGTAGGGTGGCACTAATGCGATAAGCATCATGATAATTGGTACAAAGATTGCCCAAAGTGCTACAATAACTTCTCCACCACCTTCATTTGCTGCCATAATATCCACCTTATTCTGCTAATGCGACAGAAGATTGATCATTGCTGTCCGTACTCATAACAGCAAGCTGACTCTTAATATGCTCGACATGTTGCTTAAACAAAGTGAGTTTGCGCCCTGAAAGCACATTATCTCCGCCTGCAAATGAGACATTAAGCGGATTCACTTGCGCGCCATTTTTGCGGATTTCATAATGCAGATGTGGACCAGTCGAACGTCCAGTCGTGCCAACATAAGCAATCACTTGCCCTTGCTGTACGCGTGTGCCAACACGAATATGGCGTGCGATACGGCTTGCATGAGCATAGGCAGTGCTGTATTGCCCATTATGCTTGATCACGACCATATTGCCATAGCTTCCTGCTCGCCCTGCATGAACGACCATACCATCCCCTGCGGAAAAAATAGGTGTGCCAGTCGGGGCTGCAAAGTCCACACCCTTATGCATTTTGGAATATCCCAACACAGGATGATGACGCATTCCGAACCGTGATGAAATGCGCGCCCCATCGACAGGAGTACGCAAGAATTTTTTCACAATGCTCTCACCGCGTTCATTATAATAAGCAGGCAAGCCAAGTTCATTTGTGTAGCGATATTGGATATATTCTTTGCCTTTTGTGTTTAATTTGGCATAAAGTACATTGCCTGTTTCAATCACTTCGCCATCTTCGGTGCGCTTGCTTTCATACATCACATCAATGACATCGCCAGCCCTAATGTCACGTTGAAAATCAACATCATAGCTGAAGTTTTTAATCAAATCTGAGATGGTTTTATCAGAAACGCCATGCTCCGAAGCGGAGCGGTATAGGCTAGAAACAATCACCGCTTTAGCGCGTTTTGGTTCTGTAATAAGTTGCTTGCGCTCTACGCGCACAGAATAGGTATTGTCGCCTGTGCGCTTTATAATCACGGTTTTAAGTTTTGCAATACTGATTTGCAGCTCGTGCAAGATAGTCGGCGGATAGGAATCTTGATCTGGGGTGCGTGTTGCATCATGATCGAGTACTAATGTCATTGCATGACCGGGGCGCAACTGACGCAAATTATAGGTGCGGTTGACATCCTTAGAAAGGCGATGTGCAGCAACTTGCTCTATACCATAATGGGTGAGGATGCTAATAAGCGTATCACCAGATGAGACTTTTGTTTCAATAGTACGTGGCCAAGGTTCTGGTACGGGAGCAGCTTCTACCTCAGGCGCAACGCTTGGAGTGAATGGTGTATCTTGCGTTGCAGCTACGACAGGGGCATCCTCAAGGGGCGTGGTTTGAGCCTCTTGGGGGGAAGTCATAGTTGCATAAATACCACCAATAGCAGCACGGGCAGAATCTTTAAGGTTCGATGGTGCGTACCATGCGAACGCCAATCCAAAACACAAAGCCCCCCCTGCGAGAAATGATCCCGCACAAAGGAAAAGTGTTTTTTTCACCGATTTTTCTTGGCGATGCCTTGCACTATAAGGTGTGGCATAAAACGACATCAAATGCATCAAAACCTCGTACACAATTTGTTAATAAAGGTATGCTAGAGTCTGTACATAAGATAGTTGAATAATCGACTTTTGGCAAGTGAAATACGAAATAAAAAATATAGCTTTTTATCTTGACGTGATGCGCAATAATCTCTATGGTATGCGTTCAATTTTTTAATTTAGTTAAGATAGGAAGAATATGCCTACGATTAATCAGCTAGTACGCAAGCCACGCGTTCAGACGAAGCGTAGAAATAAAGTACCCGCACTTGAGGCTTGTCCTCAAAAGCGTGGTGTTTGCACGCGGGTATATACAACAACTCCAAAGAAGCCGAACTCAGCATTGCGTAAAGTAGCGCGTATTAGGCTCACTAATGGTTTTGAAGTGACAGGGTACATCCCAGGTGAGGGTCATAATTTGCAGGAACACTCTGTTGTCATGATTCGTGGCGGAAGGGTAAAGGATTTGCCAGGGGTGCGTTACCATATTATTCGTGGTACACTGGATACCCAAGGTGTCAAAAATCGTAAACAGAACCGTTCTAAATACGGCGCGAAACGTCCGAAATAAAAGTGAGATCGTAATATGTCAAGACGTCATAGAGCTGAAAAGCGTGAAGTGCTACCTGATGCAAAATATGGTAGTTTATTTGTAACAAAATTTATCAATGGATTAATGGTTGAAGGTAAGAAGTCCGCTGCCGAACATATCGTTTATGGTGCGTTTGATATTCTTCGTGAAAAAACCAACCGCAATCCCATTGAATTATTTGAAGAAGCGATGGATAATATTATGCCATTGGTAGAAGTGCGTTCACGCCGTGTGGGTGGTGCGACGTACCAAGTGCCGATGGAAGTTCGTCCTGAACGACGTCGTGCTTTGGCGATTCGTTGGGCGGTGAATGCATCGCGTTCTCGTTCTGAGCGTACCATGCGTCAACGCGTTGCTATGGAGCTGCTTGATGCTTCTAATAAACGTGGAAATGCGGTGAAAAAGCGTGAAGATACCCATCGTATGGCAGATGCAAATAAGGCATTTAGCCATTTCCGCTGGTAATTTGTTCTCATTATTATTTAACTTGGATAAGGATTGTTGGTTATGCCACGTCAAACGAAGCTAGAGCATTATCGTAATATTGGAATTATGGCGCATATCGACGCTGGTAAAACTACCACGACGGAGCGTATTCTTTATTATACAGGGCGTTCTCACAAAATTGGTGAGGTGCATGAGGGTGCGGCTACCATGGATTGGATGGAGCAAGAGCAAGAGCGTGGTATTACTATTACCTCCGCTGCAACAACCTGTTTCTGGACAGATCGTGATAATGTCAAGCATCGTATTAATATTATTGATACTCCGGGTCACGTAGACTTCACTATTGAAGTAGAGCGTTCATTGCGCGTTCTTGATGGTGCGGTTGCGGTGTTCGATTCCGTTGCAGGGGTTGAGCCACAAACTGAGACAGTATGGCGACAAGCTGATAAATATGGCGTTCCGCGCATGTGTTTTGTCAATAAAATGGATCGTATTGGTGCGGATTTTTATCGTTGCGTCTCTATGATGGTGGATCGTTTGGGAGCAGTTCCTTTGGTGATTCATTTGCCGATTGGTTCAGAAGAGGCATATCTTGGTCTCGTGGACTTGGTCACCATGAAAGCGTTAGTGTGGCGTGATGAATCTCTCGGGGCTGAGTGGGATGTGAAAGAAATCCCTGCAGACATGGTAGACAAAGCAAAAGAATATCGTGATAAGTTAGTTGAGATTGCCGTAGAAGTTGATGATGCGATTATGGAGCGTTACCTTGAGGGTACTGAGCCAACAGAAGCAGAGCTTCGCATGTGTATTCGAAAAGGTACTATCGGGTTGAATTTTGTTCCTGTATTGTGCGGATCTGCGTTCAAAAATAAGGGCGTTCAACCCATGTTGGATGCGGTTATTGATTATCTTCCTTCTCCTCTGGATATTCCTCCGATTCGTGGTGTGAAAGTTGAAGATGAAGAAGTTGAAATTTTCCGTAAAAGTTCTGATGATGAGCCGTTCTCTGGCTTGGCATTCAAAATTATGAATGATCCATTCGTCGGTTCTTTAACCTTCGTGCGCGTTTATTCTGGAAAATTAGAGTCTGGAACGTATGTGATTAATACGGTGAAAGATAAGAAAGAGCGTATTGGGCGTATGTTGCTTATGCATGCGAACAGCCGTGAGGAAATCAAAGATGCGTGTGCAGGTGATATTGTTGCTCTAGCTGGGTTGAAAGATACAACAACAGGCGATACATTGTGTGATGTCAATAATCAAGTGATTCTTGAGCGCATGGATTTCCCTGAGCCTGTGATTGAAGTAGCCGTTGAGCCAAAAACGAAAGGCGATCAAGAAAAAATGGGTATGGCGATTGCACGTTTGGTTGCGGAAGATCCATCGCTGCAAGTTTATTCGGATCATGAAACTGGTCAGACTATCCTGAAAGGTATGGGTGAATTGCACCTTGAGATTATTGTTGATCGTTTGCGCCGTGAGTTTAAGGTGGAAGCAAATATCGGTGCGCCGCAAGTAGCGTATCGTGAAACGATTACCAAAGCCTATACGGTTGATTACACTCACAAAAAGCAATCAGGTGGTTCAGGGCAATATGCGCGCGTAGTGATTGAATTTGCTCCACAAGAATCTGGATTGGGTTATGTATTTACCAATACAGTTGTTGGTGGTAATATACCGAAAGAATATATTCCGGGCGTAGAAAAAGGCTTGAAAAGCTCGTTGGATAATGGTGTTATTGCTGGATTCCCGACGATTGATTTTAAGGCGACATTGAAAGATGGTGCATATCATGATGTGGATTCAAGTGCTATGGCGTTTGAGATTGCAGCGCGTGCAGCGTTCCGCGAAGGTATGAAACTTGCTGGACCAAAATTGCTTGAGCCTGTGATGCGTGTTGAAGTCGTAACTCCTGAAGAATATATGGGGGATGTGATTGGTGATTTGTCCTCTCGTCGAGGTCAGGTTTCAAGCATGGATCAACGGGGTAATGCTCGTGTTGTGAATGCGATGGTTCCACTCGCTAATATGTTTGGTTATGTGAATACATTGCGTTCTTTATCTCAAGGGCGTGCGCAGTTTACGATGGTGTTTGATCATTATGAAGAAGTACCAAGTAACGTTGCTGAAGAGATTAAATCCAAAGTAGCATAATGTTTTCAGCCTTGTGTTGAAGATATATCGATATGAAGAAACCATCCTGCAATGTTTGTAGGGCGGTTTTTTTATGTTGCGCCCATATAATTATAGTCTCGCCCATTTAACAATGAAATGCACCACTTTTATCGGTTAGGTTGTCAAGCGGCATATATTTAGGGAAATATTGTCGGATGAGTCCATTGGTGTGTTCGTTCAGTCCGTGTTGCCAAGAATGGTAGGGCGTGGCAAAGAAACATTGTGTATTCAATGTCAGGACTTACGCAATTAATTTTTGATATTGACAGATAGGCATAGTCCTATATTTGTGTGGTATGGCTCACCACCCGACAAGTTAATAGATTTGTAACGTATATACTCTAAACGCATTCTATCTTAAAGTGATAGGAGGTTATGATGCGGGTATTGAGTGG
>RDXO01000030.1 GCA_004292675.1 Alphaproteobacteria bacterium
GTTCTTCAAACAAGGTATCCGACGCATCCTCTATGCAGCACTGAACCTCACCACAATCCCAAAACTATGGCATTACGCTAAACTTGTCGGGTGGTAAGTTAAGTATATAGCACTACTTGACTTTTTGATGAGCGTAGTCTATGAAAGGAAGGTATCTATATAGTGCTTCCATTATATAATTATCGATCAATCGGCAATTATATAATGGTAAAAGCACTATAAATCATAGTGTTACAGTCGTTCTTTGACATAAAAAATGAGTAATTTTTTTGTCAACCGACTATAATGTGCAATCAAAAAGTCAAAGTGCTATATCATGCTTGATTGGGATAAATTACGCGTATTTTATGTGGTCGCACAAACGAAAAACATCACCAAGGCAGGAGAACGGCTGAACGTCAGCCAATCCGCGGTATCACGACAAATTACGGCACTAGAGCATAGTTTGAATACCCCCCTATTTCACCGTCGCGCCCGTGGATTATTGCTCACCGAACAAGGGGAGATTTTGCTCAAAACCGTAAGTGAGTTTTTCCAAAAACTCACTATCACCGAAAATGCCCTCATGGAAGTGTCTGATCGCCCTAAAGGCTTATTGAAGGTCACTACTACCCATGCTTTTGGTGCAACATGGCTCACGCAACAGCTCAAAGAATTTGCAGAACTTTTCCCTGAAATCGCCGTCGAACTCATTTTGGATGATGCCGAACTTGATCTTAGTATGGGGGATGCCAATATCGCTATCCGCATGTACCCATCGAAAAACCCTGATTTAGTGCAACGCCCCCTTGTGACTATCCATAGCGGGATTTACGCATCGAACGATTATTTGCGCGTACATGGCATTCCAAAAACCTTGGCAGATTTACGCGATCATAAAATCATGGTCTATCGTGATGCAGGGCTTGGATCAGTGGAACATTATAATTGGCTACAGACAGAAGCAGAAAAGCAAGACGTGCCACTCACCATCAACTTCACCGTGAATAATGTGATGGCAATGTTACGTGCCGTGAAAAACGGTATGGGTATTGCGGTGTTACCAGATTATATTGTGGAACGCGCCCGCCATGTCAGCCGTATTGTCGATGAAGTGCAAGGCGTGCCAATGGATGCCTATATGGTGTATCCATCTGATATGCGTGATTCAAAACGCATCCGCGCCTTCCGCCACTTTTTGCAGCGGAAACTCGCGGAATATACGTTCTAAATCATCAGAGGTTCTTTATGCCATCACCAAATCTTTTTTCTTCGTCTTTTTAGGACTCAGAGCTTTGCCTGTGCAATGCAAGGTAAGTGCATCATCCCGCAAGCGCACATGCACCACACCACCACCTTTGCTTAATGCACCAAACAGAATCTCATCAGCAAGTGGCTTTTTGATGTTATCCGCAATCAAGCGTGCCATAGGGCGTGCGCCATTGTCACGGCTATATCCGTTCGTAATCAACCATTGCCGCGCATCTGGATCAAGTACTATAGAGATATTACGCTCACCTAATTGCGCTTCAAGACGAACAATAAACTTATCCACCACATGCGCAATAACTTCCTCACTAAGATGGGCGAACGGTATCACAGCATCAAGGCGATTGCGAAACTCAGGTGCAAACATCCGCTTCAATGCGTCCGTATCTTCTCCTTCGCGCTTATCACGATTAAAGCCAATGGGAGCGCGTGCCATATCGGATGCACCTGCATTACTGGTCATAATCAAGATCACATTACGGAAATCGACCGTGCGCCCATGTTGATCGGTAAGTTTACCATAATCCATGACTTGCAACAAAATGTTGTAAATATCAGGATGGGCTTTTTCGATTTCATCCAACAAAACCACCGCATAAGGAGTTTTATTCACGGCATCGGTTAAGATGCCACCCTCCTCATGCCCAACATATCCAGGAGGTGCGCCAATCAACGCCGCAACGGAATGTTTTTCCATGTACTCAGACATATCAAAACGTAATAATTCCATACCCATTGCTTTGGCTAGTTGACTCGCAACCTCCGTCTTACCCACCCCAGTTGGCCCCGTAAAGAGATAGTTCCCTATTGGCTTCTCTGGCTCACGAAGTCCCGCACGCGCCACCTTAATGGCACTCGCTAATTGTTCTACGGCTTTATCTTGTCCGAATACACTCAGCTTCAGGGTGGTTTCAAGATTCTTCAGTGTTGTAGCATCATTCATTGTCACATTTTTCGATGGCATACGCGCCACCTTTGCTACAATCCCTTCAATATCCTTTGGTGAAATGGTTTTCTTGCGTTTTTCAGCAGGGAGCAGCATTTGCGCTGCACCTGCTTCATCCAATACATCAATCGCTTTATCAGGCAGTTGACGATCATGGATGTAGCGCGAAGAAAGTTCTACCGCTGCGCGCACGGCAGCAGGAGTATAGCGCACTTGATGATGCTCCTCATAATAAGGCTGCAACCCACGCAATATTTTGACAGTTGTCTCAACATCAGGCTCAGCAACATCAATTTTTTGGAAACGACGTGCCAGCGCACGGTCTTTTTCCATATGGTTGGTATATTCTCTAAAGGTTGTTGAACCCATGCAACGGAACTTACCCCGCGCAAGTGCAGGCTTCAGCAAATTACACGCATCCAGCGCACCACCCGAGGTTGATCCTGCACCTATAATGGTATGGATTTCATCGATAAATAATACGGCACTTGGGAGGCGTTCAATTTCTTTGATCACCGTTTTCATGCGTTCTTCAAAATCACCACGATAACGCGTTCCTGCCATAAGTGATCCCATATCAAGGGAGAAAATCACCGTATTGCGTAATACTGAAGGGACTTCTCCGCGCACAATGCGTAGTGCTAGCCCTTCCGCAATAGCTGTTTTTCCTACCCCCGCCTCACCGACATAAAGCGGATTATTTTTGGTGCGACGTGCTAACACTTGAACGGTACGCTCAATTTCTTCTTCTCGCCCTACCAGTACATCCGTGCGCCCCTCCGCCGCTTTCTTATTGAGGTTCACACAATAATTTGCAAGCGCATCGCTCGACTCATCTTCGCTACCGTGCGATCCATGCGATGATGGGGATGATCCCGCTCCAAACGCATTATCATCATCAGGGCTTATTTTTCTGCTTGGTTCACTTGATCCATGCAAGCGCATATAATCACCATGGCGTACAATCCCGTGTGAGATATAATTCACCACATCCAACCGCGCGAGATTCTGTTCTGATAAGAAAAATACCGCATGGGAATCTTTCTCAGAGAACATCGCAACCAGCACATTCGCTCCCGTCACTTCGTGCTTTCCAGCCGATTGCACATGAATGGCAGCGCGATGTACGGCACGTTGAAACCCTGCCGTAGGTTTTGCCTCAGCCATGCCATGCACGACAATACCTTGCAAATCATGATGAATGAAGTGCGTCAATTTACCACGCAAGATGGTGAGATTCACTCCACAGCCATCCATTACTGCATGTGCATCAGGATCATCAAGCAAAGCAAGCAACAAATGTTCCAAGGTCGCAAATTCATGATTGCGCTCCTTTGCAACACTCAATGCCCGATGTAGTGTGGATTCCAGATTTTTTGATAACATATGATTAAGCATCCCTCATGCAGTCGTTTTGTGGCATTTCCTCTAAAGCTCCCATGGGGTATAATACTCCATAGACGTGAGGAAAAGATTAATTTCTTGTATCATCTGCGCATGAACGATAAACAAAAATGTTTATCTTTTATACATCAGGCGTTACTTCGCAACGAAGGGGATAATCATGTTGTTGAGCGATTGCTTCAACGATTTGCGCTTTAGTTTCCGCTATATCACGCGTAAACACACCGCATACTCCTTTCCCATCATGATGCACTTGCAGCATAACTTGGGTAGCTTGATCTAGAGACATGTGAAATACTTCAGAAAGCACATGCACCACAAACTCCATAGGAGTAAAATCATCATTTAACATGAGAACTCTAAACATGTTTGGTCTTTGGACATTCGTCTTAGACACGAGAAGCAGCAAGTCGCCAGAATCTTCTTGTGGGTGAGTCCCCATAGTCATGCTCAGAGTGTTATACCCTTCAAGACTAGGAAAACACTCATTGTTATAACTCTTATGTGTTTTCTTTGTCTGTATATACATCATGCCACGAAAACGATAAAATCACGTTAAAACCCTATTTCTAAAGTATGTAGATCAAATAAAATATAGTTGCAAACATTGTGCCAATGTTATGCCAATGACGATTCTATATTCTATTGCACTGCATATAAACATATTTTACATAGTTTGTCATGCTTTTTTTAGTTAATGCCCCGCATCTTCATAGTGCTTTGACACCATAATTACCTATTTTCCAAGATAATTATAGTGTCAAAAAGCACTATATTCCATATACTTATAGTCGTTTCTTGACATAAAAATGAGACATTTTTTGTCAAACGACTATATCACCAAAAAACCAAACTGCACAGTCTTTATCCAACAAGTTTAGTAACGCGATGCCCCAGCACTCCCCATACGCCCACGCAATGCATCGCCAATACCGTGCCAAATCGCCTTAATTTTTGCAAAGCGATTCGCCTCAAAACAACTGATTTTGAACAAATCATACGCAATGGCGCACAAATCAAACAGCACATAGCACGGAAATGCCCCCCCATGCTTTAACCATAGGCGCACACGATTGCGATAGATATAATAACGGCGCATCGGTTGATGATTCGTTGTAGTGATGGTGCTACCAAGTATATGATGATCATAACATGCACCCAAACGATGCAATAAATGCGCATCACGCACGGCAAGAATCTTCCTGCCCGAACGTAAAACACGCAAGCTAAAGTCAAAATCCACATTATCAATACATAAGGATTCATCCATCGCACCAATTTCTGCACATACGGCGGTGGGAATAAGCGAACCAGAGGCAATGGCAAGCATCACATCATCAAATATAGCACGATCCTCAAACGGTGTGCGCACATAACGCCACCGCGAACGCATCCGCACATAGCGCGCTACACGGGTCGATTGTTGCTCAATGAGATTCGGTACAATCATACCAATCGGTTGATAGGAGGCGTGGTAATGATGCCGCAACAACATCTGCGCCACCATGCCCTCCTTCGCAATGCTATCATGATCCATAAGCATTACCCACTCATAGCCATGCATACACGCATAATGAATCCCCAGATTTTGTGCCTTCGCAAGATTATTATGGGCATGTTCAATAATATGACAACGCTGTGGGTGCGCATGGGCAAATTGCCACAGATAGGTGCATGTCGCATCGGAAGAAGCATTATCAATAATAACAATATGTTCCACTTGATTCACAATAGAATCAAGCACATGCAGCACGTCTTGCCCGCGATTATGCGTCACCACAACGGCACAAATGCCACGATGCGCGACAGCATCATCCGATACGGCATCTAAGGGAGAAGTGGGAAGGCGTGATAAATTCATACACCTTCTATACCACAACTAAAAAAACTTCGCAATCACTTGATTTACTACTGGATTTATTCATCACATTCGCTATAGTGTCTCATTCTTAACATAGTATCTTTTTTATGGAGATTATCCCATGGCTGTACCTAAAAGAAAAACGTCCCCTTCACGTCGCGGTATGCGTCGCGCCCATGATGCACTTGGTAGTGTAATGGTTTCAGAAGACCAAACGACTGGTTCAATCAAGCGTCCGCATCATGTGAGCCCAGATGGATTTTATCGTGGTCGTCAAGTGACGACGGATCGCGTCAACATCTAGGCCTTGTGCGCGCACATGACCAATCAGCTTCCTCTTGCGATTGATGCTATGGGTGGTGATAGAGCTCCGAAAATTGTGATTCGGGGGCTTAAGATCATGCATCATAAGCAACCTCATCGTCGGTTTATGTTGTTTGGCAACGAAAAGGTGCTGAATCGCTATTTCATGAAAAAATCACTGCATAAATTGCGTGCTTGTTGTGAAATCGTGCATACAGATGTTGTGGTTTCAAGCCATGAAAAACCTTCCGTTGCCTTGCGTCAGGCCAAGAACAGCTCTATGCGCTTAGCGATTGAAGCTGTGCGTGATGGCAAGGCTTCAGGCGTTGTTTCTTCAGGCAATACGGGGGCATTTATGGCGTTATCCAAGATGGTGCTGAAAACCCTCCCCCACGTCTCACGCCCTGCGATTGTTGGGTTGATGCCTAATCGTGGCAGTAGTATTGTGATGCTTGACATTGGCGCAAATGTGCAGTGCGACGCAACGGATTTATATCAGTTTGCGTTAATGGGAGAGGCTTTTTCCCGCATCATCCTAAACGAAACAAGCCCACGTGTTGGTTTGCTCAATATTGGCTCGGAAGAAATGAAGGGGCATGAAACGCTGCATCTCGCGTCAGAAATGCTAAAACAAAACCATGCCTTGAATTATGTCGGTTATGTTGAGGGTAATGATATTTGCAATGGCAACATTAATGTTGTCGTGACTGATGGATTTACAGGCAATGTCTCACTGAAAACTTTGGAAGGCACAGCACGTTATTTCTCGCAAGAATTAAAACGCGTCTTTGTCGGTTCATGGACAGGGAAACTTAGCTATCTACTTGCGAAATCAGCGTTCGTTGTGATGAAGCGACGGCTCGATCCACGGCGTTATAATGGCGCGATGTTTCTAGGATTAAACGGTATCGCCGTGAAAAGCCATGGCGGTGCAGATGGTTATGCTTTTTATCATGCGATGAAAACAGCCTATATCCTCATTGATGAACAAATTAACACGCGCTTGGTTGAAGAGCTAAGTCGCTATGATCTCTTATTTGGTCGCCCAGAGGATCAGGGAAGCGCAGGCACATTAATGGTAGGACAAGACGCATGAATCATACGGCGCACGAAGCACCCATGCTGATCGGGGGAAATAGAATCATTGGTGTAGGATCATATCTTCCCAAGCGTAGCGTAAGCAATGCGATGATCGCCCAAACACTTGATACTACGGATGAGTGGATTCGTGAACGCACAGGCATTACACAGCGTCATATTGCTGCCGAAGGTGAATATACTTCACATCTTGCTGCTGCTGCCGCACAGGCTGCATTAGCCGAGGCAGGGGTTGAAGCGCATGAAATTGATCTGATTATCATTGCAACCGCAACGCCAGATACCTCCTTTCCTTCTACCGCAACGCATGTACAAAAATTGCTTGGTGCGTCCCGTGCCGTGGCAATGGATGTAAACGCTGCATGTGCTGGTTTTGTCTATGCCCTACATGTCGCAAATGCACTCATGCATCACATAGGCTATCGTCATACGCTTGTGATTGGGGCAGAAACCATGTCCCGCGTTACTGACTGGAACGATCGTCGTACCGCTATTTTGTTCGGTGACGGAGCGGGTGCATGTGTTCTACGTGCAACCAATGAACGAACACGTGGTATCCTTACTAGCACGATCGCCTCAGATGGCACCTATACAGATCTACTGCACACCGATGGCGGAGTATCCACAACGCAAACAGCAGGCGTATTATTTATGGAGGGCAAAGAAGTGTTTCGTCATGCCGTCGAAAAAATGTGCCAATCTGTTGAGCTATGTTGCGCACGTGCAGGCATTACACCGAAGCAACTACGCTTATTAGTACCGCATCAAGCCAATGCACGCATTTTGGCTGCATGTGCAAAACGCCTTGGTTTGCAGGATCATCAATGCGTCATGTCTGTTGAGCATCACGCCAATACCTCCGCCGCCTCTATTCCTTTAGCACTTGATTTTGCCAAAAAAAATGTTATATTAGAGCAGGGTGATTATGTGATATTCACAGCTCTTGGGGCGGGCTTTACATGGGGGTCGTGCTTAGTGCGTTGGTAATCACATAGAATAGATTATAGTGCTTGGTATCAAGTACAAAAACTAAAGCGATAGCGCATATAGTCCTTTGACTATAAATCATATAGTTATATAGAGTACTTCATTTGTGAGGTAACTACGTCACGTCAACCATTTACAATAATAAGGAAAAAATATATGGCTGGATATACTGTTACACGTGCGGATCTCTCTCATGCGGTCTATCAAGAATTGGGCGTTCCACTAGCGGAAGCAAGTGATATGGTGGATGCATTTTTTGAAGAAATATCAGAAGCATTGGCAAAACATGAAGAAGTGAAATTATCATCCTTCGGTACATTTGGTATTCGTCACAAAAAAGCACGGATTGGTCGTAATCCAAAAACGGGCGTAGAGGTTGTGATTACTCCACGTTCGGTTCTATCGTTCACGACATCCAACTTACTCAAAAAACGTATTAATAAAACGCTAAACAGCTAAGTGCGTTGTCTATAGTGCTACCATTATACACTTCCAACTCTACCGTGAGTTAGAACATATCTAGGCAAAAAACACCTCACCTTGAGGTGTTTTTTTATGCTATAGTCATCGCACATTTAGATACTACGCATCTTCATGTGCGATGAATCTATCTTCTATTCTCTCACATAATATCATTATGTTTTCTATCATTTTTATCACTTCTTCTTTGGTGGTTTCCACGTTTTGACCTTCTTTATCCTTGCCATTCCTATGCACAAAGTCATGCCTTTTGTTAATGAAGGGCATGAACGCTGATATGTCACCTATATCTATTCCGATCACTTCTCTATAAAGTTTCTTTGCTATTTCCAAATTGTGAAAACTTGTATTTTGTATTTTTTCCTTGATCATTTTGTCGATACCATCAGCACCTATATCTAATGCTTCGTGAACAGATATTTTCTTATCAAGATTTTTGCGTGTATACTCCTTTTTCAATTTATTATCCTGCATTACAATTCGTGCAAAGGTATCAGAAAGATACGATTCAATGCTTGTAATGCAGAAGCTGAACACCATCATCAGTTGAAAATTTTGCAATTCTAGTTCAAAGCTATCTTTCTTCTCCATTAGCGATAAAAGAAGATTGAGATTTTTATTCAGTTGGGTAAACGGTTCGCCATTTTCCAATGCTGCGTCAATTTCATAATACCACCTGTCATCATCTTCCATTTTGTTTCTTCTATTTACCTCATCATACGATTCATAGCATGATCCTCTATCGTAAAATGCTGGTTCTCCATCCCATACCCCGTGATCTGGTAAATGGTCTATGATAGCTTCTGACACGCTTTTTTCACATTCAAGATCGTTACACAAGATTTCTTCAAGATAGTTACCATGTGTATCCCAATCGGGGCGATCTGAGTCGTTATCTTCACTCCAATAAGGATACCTCTCCCCTAGGCAATAATTTTCTCTGAAATACTCATCCACATGCCCTGCAAAGGCTTCAACGGATACAACGCAATAGTTTTTTCCGTGCGATATATCAAAATCACACTTCCCTCTCTTGCCGTTTGCTTTAATCCATTCAGAAAAATCATCTGCACCAATACAAGCGGAACAAACTCTTTTTTCGCCATCAATTTTTGTCATCACCCCCCCTCACCTACACCTCAAACCGTGGAAAAATTGGTTGCGGTTCAGGAACGGTTGCACCGCTACGCAAACAATGCTGAGCCGATGCATGGCTGCATAAACGCGCATCTTCTGCAACACCCAACTGATCCAGCCATAAGGATGCCGCACGTGGCACAAAAGGTTGCAAGCAAATGCCCAAACAACGCAATCCTTCCATAAGCACATAAAGCACGGCTTCCATGCGTGGCACATCCGTTTTACGAAGATTCCACGGTGCTTGTGCATCAATATATTCATTAAGCAATCGCCCAAGCTCCATCATCAGCTCTAAGGCATAATGAAACTTCAACCCTTCCATAGCAGGGCGCACTTTATCTATGAGGTCATAGATAGCAGCCTCGATTGGGGCATCCACTGCCTCAATGCGCGCTGTATTGGAGGGTACGCATCCGCCCACATGCTTCTGCACCATTGCTAATGTACGCTGCGCAAGATTGCCAAGCGTATTCGCAAGTTCGCTATTAATACGTTGCACCATTGCCATAGAGGAAAAATTGCCATCATTACCAAACGGCACTTCCCGAAGAAGAAAATAGCGCGTTGCATCTAAACCATATGTTTCAATCAGTTGCACGGGCTTGATGACATTACCGATCGATTTCGATATTTTCTGCCCTTCATTCGTCCACCAGCCATGCGCAAAAACGCGATCTACCACAGGTACGCCTGCACTCATCAAGAAGGCTGGCCAATAGACGGTATGGAAGCGCAAAATATCTTTCCCTACCACATGGATAGTTTCACCACTGCGCCAAAAATTGGTGAAGGTTGGATTATGCATATCAGGATAGCCAAGTTCGGTGAGATAATTCGTCAGTGCATCCAACCACACATACATCACATGTTCAGGCGCATTAGGTACGGGTACGCCCCACCCAAAGGTTGTGCGTGACACGGAGAGATCATGCAATCCGCCTTTGACAAAGCTAATCACCTCATTGCGTCGCCCTTCAGGCTGGATAAAATCTGGATGCGCTTCATAGAACGCAAGCAATCGCTCTTGCCATGCGGATAAGCGAAAGAAGTAACTTGGTTCTTCCACCCATTCGACGGGCGCGCCTGTGGGGGCAAAACCATTCACCAATTCATCTTCCGCATAAAATGCCTCATCACGCACGGAATACCACCCCGCATAGCTTCCTAAATAAATATCGCCTTGCGCAATCAACGCATCCCACATGGCTTGCGCTGCCATAATATGACGAGGCTCTGTGGTGCGGATAAAGCCATCATTGGATAGATTCAGCTCTTCAGTCAATTCACGGAAGGATTCCGACACCATATCAACAAATTCCTGCGGTGTGACACCTGCGGTTATGGCAGATTTTTCTACTTTCTGCCCATGTTCATCTGTTCCCGTGAGAAAATGCACATCATAGCCATCCAAACGCTTAAAGCGTGCCAATGCATCGCACGCAATGGAGGTATAGGCATGACCAATATGCGGCTTATCATTGACATAATAAATAGGCGTAGTGATATAAAAATGACGTGACATGCATGATCCTTGATTCTATTAGGGTGAAGATACCTAGCATCTTATGTGCTATCCCTGCGTTCCCTCAACACGTGGTAACGTCACGCCTTGCTGCTTCATATATTTGCCTTTGCGCTCCCCATACGAAAGTTCACACGGGCTATCCGCTTTCAGAAACAAAAATTGACACGCACCTTCATGGGCATAAATACGTGCAGGAAGTGGCGTGGTGTTCGAGAATTCCAACGTCACATGGCCTTCCCATTCAGGTTCTAACGGGGTGACATTGACAATAATTCCACAACGCGCATAGGTCGATTTACCAACACAAATCACCAACACATCACGAGGAATACGGAAATATTCCACGGTACGGGCAAGCGCAAAGCTATTCGGCGGAATCGTACACATAGGAGTTTTGCGATCCACAAAACCTTCATCCGCAAAGTTTTTTGGATCAACAATCGCGGAATCAACATTGGTGAAGATTTTGAATTCATCCGACACCCGCGCATCATAGCCATAAGATGAAAGCCCATACGAAATCACGCCCGCACGCTCTAGGCGATCAACAAATGGTTCAATCATCCCATGCTTCAGCGCATGTTCACGTATCCAATGATCGGGAAGAATACCCATAGTTATGCACTCCTTTACGCAGGCAGTTCCATCAATGCCGCTTGGCTGTGCGCAATATCAATCAAGGCAAGGCACGCCAACGCCGCATCACGCCCTTTATTTTTCTGGGCAGGATCAGCGCGCACAATGGCTTGCGCATGATTTTCGACTGTCAAAATCCCGTTACCAATCGGCAAAAGATGCTGCACTCCTAAATCCATCAAAGCACGCGCACTTTCATTACACACCGTATCATAGTGGGTAGTCTCACCCCGAATCACACACCCAAGCGCGACATAGCCATCATAATGATGATGCAATGAAGCAAAAGAGATGGCGGGAGGAATTTCTAACGCACCCGGCACACGGATAATATCCACCTCATGCCCCGCATCATACAAGGCTTTCGTCGCCCCCTGCTCTAACATGGTGGCAATATCAAGATAAAAGTCTGCAATAATAATGGCTATTTTCATGTTATGTTTTGTACCCTTTTATGCATCTTTTGGCAATCAAAATTATTGCCATCCCTATAATAAATATAGTCGTTTGACAAAAAAATGACGCATTTTTTATGTCAAGAAACGACTATAACGTTATGATTTATAGTGCTTTTACCCATTATATCCTTGCCGTTTTATCGATAATGATATAATGGAAGCACTATATGTGCTGCATATGTCACTTTTGCACCATGAATGTGCGCAAAATTATGCTGCACAGCGAGATATGGGTGCATATGGGAGATTTTTTATATAGTGTGATGTTGCTCTTTAAGAGATAGCACAATTAAGATTTAAGGAATTGTATTATGAATAAAATTTTCTCTAAAGCCTCCCTCATGGCAACATTAATGACACTCACAACATTGGCATCTGCGCCTGTTATGGCGCATTCGCATGATACTCACGAAGATCCAGGGATGAACTTCTCCATGGGCTTAGTGTCAGATACCTTCTTTGGCTTTGCGCCCTATGTGAATGGTAGCTATGATCTTGATGAAACAAAAGATTTGACTGTCTATGGTATCTTCTGGTCTGGTGGCACGGGTCAAGGCTGGGGCAACTGGGCAGAATTTGGTGGCGGTGTCAATTTCGATCTTGGTGATGGCATCACATTGAACCCGCAATTAGGATTCACCAGCGGTAATTTATTATCCAGCAGCGCAAATGGTCCTGCCGAAATGGGTGACGGCATTGTGCCGAACTTTACGTTGAACGTCAACCAAGAACAACTTGAAGCGCAAGTCTATGCGGGCTACTATGCCCCGCTTCGTGATGAAGGCACAACATCAAGTTTCTTGCATTATTGGGCAAGTGCGGGATATAAGTTCAATAAACTTGTGTCTGCGGGTGGTCATTTTGAACATTTACATGGTGGTCAACAAGGCAACCGCGATGATGTCTATATGTGGGCAGGTCCGTATGTACAATTCACCGATTCTAAAGGTCGTGGATTCTTCCGCGTTGCAGGTGGTGTGGATTTAGAAGACACGCTTGGCAATGATACATTCTATAAAATGACGTTCGGTTTGAACTTCTAATCATGTGTTCATGACACAGAAAAAAGGAGAGATCGATGCGTTCTCTCCTTTTTTTGTTGAATATTATCGTCATGAGCAAAGCAAGCGCATAAATCATACATCTTGTCACTTGCGTTCTTGCTAAAATCTGCTACAAACTTTTTAGTAGTTCTGCACCCGTAGCTCAGTGGATAGAGCGTTGGCCTCCGGAGCCAAAGGTCAGAGGTTCGAATCCTCTCGGGTGCGCCATTGCGTTGCAATAATTAAAGAACCCGTACATCAGTTAGCTTGCCCGTGATAGCAGCAGCAACCGCCATGGCAGGACTTACCAAATGCGTGCGCCCACCACGCCCCTGACGACCTTCAAAATTACGATTGGAGGTGGAAGCGCAACGCTCCCCCGCTTCCAACTTATCGGCATTCATCGCAAGGCACATGGAGCATCCCGGCTCGCGCCATTCAAACCCTGCTTCGATGAAAATCTTATCTAACCCTTCACGCTCCGCTTGCTCTTTCACCAGCCCAGAACCCGGGACTACCATCGCTAATTTGATGGAGGATGCCACTTTGCGCCCTTGCGCCACAGCAGCAGCAGCACGGAAATCTTCAATGCGCCCATTGGTGCATGAGCCAATAAACACCTTATCAATCACCACCTCACTAAGTTTTTGCCCTTCCTGAAGCCCCATATATTCCAAGGAACGCGCCACCGCTGCACGGCGGTTTTCATCAGCAAAATCATGAAGTTGCGGCACACTCGCGGTAATAGGCAAGACATCCTGCGGGCTTGTTCCCCACGTCACTTGCGGTGCAATATCTGCAGCATTTAGGATAATCTCCGCATCAAAGTGCGCATCCTCATCGCTCACAAACTGATTCCAATAAGCAATAGCAGCATCCATATCGCTTGGAGCTTGAGGGCGACCACGTACATAATCATAAGTGATCGCATCAGGCGCGATAAGCCCTGCCCTCGCTCCTGCTTCAATCGACATATTACACACCGTCATGCGCCCTTCCATCGAAAGATTACGAATGGCTTCCCCTGCATATTCAATCACATAGCCCGTACCCCCTGCCGTGCCAAGCACACCAATAATTGCCAGCACCATATCTTTTGCCGTCACACCATGGGGCAATGTACCATCAACACGCACGCGCATATTTTTTGCTTTACTTAGGCGTAATGTTTGCGTCGCAAGCACATGCTCCACTTCGCTCGTACCAATACCAAAGGCAAGCGCACCAAACGCCCCGTGGGTGGAAGTATGCGAATCACCACACACAATCGTCATAGCAGGCTGTGTAAATCCCTGCTCTGGCCCCACCACATGGACAATACCTTGACGCACATCATCCATTGGATAATAACGCACACCAAACTCAGCGCAATTCTGCTCCAATGTTTCCACTTGGATACGCGATGTTTCATCCTTAATGCCCTGTGCGCGATCAGGTGTTGTGGGAACATTATGATCCGCCACGGCTAAGGTGGCATAAGGACGGCGTACTGTACGCCCCGCAACGCGCAATCCCTCAAAGGCTTGCGGGCTGGTCACTTCATGCACCAAATGACGATCAATATAAATGAGTGCGGAACCGTCTGCATCTTGATGAACCAGATGCGCATCCCAGATTTTGTCATAAAGTGTTTTAGCCATAGTGAGTACTCCGTAATGTTAAAAAAAACAATGCTCCGCCTTAGAAAAAAAGCAGAGCATTGCGTTTCATGTTATCATTGATCGTTAATCTTACGCTTCTCTGCGATAATCTTTTTTCTCTTTAATACGAGCAGCTTTACCTGTCAATCCACGCAAATAATAGAGTTTTGCACGGCGCACATCGCCTAAGCGGATAGTTTCTACACTTTCTACACGTGGTGAATAAAGTGGGAACACACGCTCTACACCTTCACCATGGCTGAGTTTGCGCACAGTGAATGATGATTGTAAGCCACGATTTTTGCGCCCGATGCACACGCCTTCAAATGCCTGAATACGCTCATTTGCACCTTCAATAATACGCACATTGACACGCACAGTATCACCTGGGCGAAAATTATCGATACGTTTATTATCTGATAATTTTGCTACTTGTTCTAGCTCAATCTGTTGCAAAAGATTTGTCATACTTGCCTCCAACGCACATCGTTTATTCTGTTGTGATGCTATGCATCGTTATTTCTTGGTTTTCATCATTTTGTTATACCACGCTGTGCGCAATACACTTCCCACAAATCCTTACGTCGTAATTCCGTTACACGCTCTGCTTGCGCCCAACGCCACGCATGAATATGCTGATGATGCCCCGATAGAAGAACTTCAGGCACTGACCTTCCATTCCACAAAGGAGGCTTAGTATAGTGCGGGTATTCAAGAAGGCAAGCATTTTCTGCACCTAAAGCGAAACTTTCTTCATCTGTCGTCTGCTGATTACCCAAAACACCACGATGATGACGCACCATCGCCTCCATCAATACCTGCGCTGCCACTTCACCACCAAACAACACATAATCACCAATGCTCACCTCAATCGGTTGATAAGCATCAATAATACGCTCATCCACCCCCTCAAACCGTCCACACAAAATGATATAATCCTGTACATGATCATCGTGCATCCATGCATGGATATGCGTTTGCTGCAACACATGCCCGCGTGGTGTCATAAACATCAATCGCGCCTCAGGCATCCGTCTTTGCGCATCATCAATCGCATCGGCAAGCACTTGTGGTTTCATCACCATGCCCGCACCGCCACCATAGGGCGTGTCATCAACAGTGCGGTGCTTATCGAGTGCATAATCACGGATATTGCGCACCTCCATCGACCATCGCCCCTCACGCAACGCTGCACCTGCAAGCGCGTGTCCGAGAACACCCGGAAACATCTCAGGATAGATGGTGAGAATATAAAAACGCACCCGAGACTCTTAATTCTGCTCTAAATCTTCTTTGGCTGCATCAGGTGATACGCAATTAGGCTTGGTGGTAAATTCCACAGAAGAATCCACGGCAAAATGGGCTTGTTTTAGCATATTGCGCCCAACCAACACATCATAATTGAAGCGTTCACGGTTCGCTAGATTCACTTCACCTGTCACCAATTTTCCTGCCATACAGAACGTCATTTCTACCACAGGGCGATGCAGATAGCCTTTGCTACCCCGCGCAATAATCCGCACCATACGAATCAACGGCTTGCGAATATGGCTACTTTTGCCATCTTGTGATGAAATATCAAAAATCACATAACCGCCTTTGCCACCTTTTTTCTTTGGCTCTTGCAATTCAATGATTTCGGCGTGCAGTGAGGAAGTATCCGCGCCTGTATCCAGCTTTGCCTTATATTCTTTGTCAATATGCTGCACCACCACACGCTCCAGATAACCGACAATTTGTGGCTTATCCTTAGCCAAATCTTGATCTTTGGCATGAGCCATGCTCGCACACATCATGGCAATTAAACTACTATAAAGTACATATCTCATATTATTTATCCAAAAAACTATCGCAAACGCACGTGCCGTATGATAAACACACAGTATTTTTGTGCAAAAAGCATAAAATCTTGCAAATTGCAATAAAAATATATAGTGCTTCCACTACAAAATCAACGCACACGCAACAATAATGCATCAACATTGCGCCCTTCTGAACGCAAGACATTAAAGGTGCGACAAGCAGCCCCCGTATTCATGAGATCAAGAATGATACCATGCTGTGCTTTGAGCGTGCGGTGGATATGAGGCGCAAGTAATTGATGCTGCGCCCCCGTACCCACTAAAATCATCTCACTCACAGGCGGCATAAGAAATGGGGCATAGGTTGCAACATCACTAAACCGCTCCCACGCATCATCAGGATAGACCATCACGTGATTCCCACGAATCATGATGCTGGAATCATAGGTCACACCTTGCACCACAAAACCACTCGCACCGTAGGATTCGATGCGTATCATCCCTTCTTCATGTCGTGGCGTAATATCCATAGATTATGCACCAAGCACTTTCTTTGCACGAATCTTGCTGTCTTCCACGGCAGGCTGATCAAAAGCATTCACTTCCATCATATCCGCAATCAGAATAGTTTCAATCATGATATGCATCAGCAATGCACCAAGATGGTAGGCATCCACAACTGGCACATGCATGGTGCGCACAGGACGACCAGCCGCTTGCAAAGAAGCGATTGTGCCTTGTTGGAAGGCATCCATTACATCACCGAGCGGTTTATCGGCAAGATAGGATAGCCCCGCAACATCTGCCAATTTTTTGCTTATCTTCGTACCCACGCCATGTTGATGGGTGGTGATCACCGTGAAAAATTGCTGATCCATCCCATCGAGCATTAATTGCAACATGGAGTGCTGATCAACCGTACCCAAAGCCGCAAGCGGAGTAATGCCCTTGCCATCTTTTCCTAAACTCTCACTGATAAGCTGTCTGCACCATGCAGAAAGAAATTCCAAACGATCAACATACGGCATAATGGTGTGAATAGTACGCCCCAACGCCGCATGACGCATCGCATACAACGCCCCTTGTATCGCAACATTATGCTCCGCTTCCGTATGCAGGGCATGATGCAACACATCCCGCATCCCACGACGCACCGAACGCACATCAACGCCACATACTGCCGCAGGTACAAGCCCAATATTCGCTGCACAGCTCCAACGACCACCAAGCAACGGATCATGTGTGATGCGCATCATGCCATAATGATCTGCCAATTTTGCAAGCGATGAACTTGTCGGTTCAGTACATGCATAACAACGCGCCCGAATGCCCTCTGCACCAATCTCATGCTCCAACCAATCAAGCACCAACATCACTTGTGTTATCGTCTCTAATGTGCCTCCCGATTTACTAATGAACAACCATGAAGTGCGATCAGGATGCACCGTTTGTTGCATCTGTGCAAAACTTTCTGGATCAGGATTATCCATCACCATCAAACGCACCGAATGATTGGCAGAACGCAGCGCAACCAACGCCTCTGCACCCAAGGATGATCCGCCAATTCCCACCAGTACCAGCACATCAGATTGTGCCGTAATACGCTGTGCGAGCGTTTCAATCTCTGCCAAATCCTCCTCACTATCCACGATAGAAAACAATGCAAGAGGTTGCTCATACAGGCTACGAAGCGCAGTTAATGCACGCGAAGCAAGCGCAGCGTCTTGAGGAGTATGATGCACCGTACCTTGCGGTTCAACGATACTACTCTGAATCGGGTTCATGTGTTGTACTGGTGTGTTTTTTGTTGCTTGTGCTTGGTTCATATGGCTTTTCTCCTACCCAAATAATAAGCGATTGTTGAAGATTGATGGCTATTTTAGCAGCTTCTTGTATATCCTGCAAAGTCACAGTACGAATATGATCGTTACGTTTCTCTAAATAATCCGTACCGAGCTTATGGCGTTGCATCAAAGACAAATAAGCAACTTTTTCACTGTTGCTATCCAAGGATAATGCAAATGACCCTGTGAGATAATCTTGTGCGGCGCGCAATTCCTGTTCACTCACGCCCTTTTCGACGACATGACGCAACACGCCAAGTGCTGCCTCATAACCTTCCGTAGCGCGTTGCGTTTGCGTACTAAAACCTACGGAAAACCACGGGCTATATTCTAAAGACCGCAAGGCAGAGTACACGCCATATGTCAAACCGCGTTTTTCGCGCAATTCTTCCCCTAAGCGTGATGAAAGCGTACCGCCCCCAACAATATGATTCATGACATACGCCGCATAAAAGAGCTTATGATGACGATCAATCGAAGGAGTTGCAATCAGAATCTTAGTTTGTGGTTCATCCAACTGCACAAATATCGGTTCTTTGTTATTTTTCAACATGATAGTTTGCAAAGGTGCAACAGGTTCTGTACGTGTTTGCGGTACATCGCTCATGCTCTTAGTGAGAAATCCTTGTAATTGCTTCACGGTGACATCACCTGAACATGAAACTTCCATGCTCTCCCGCGCTAAAACACGCTGCAAAAAATCTTGCATCGCATCGGGAGTAATGCGCTCTAAAGTTGCACGCGTGCCGTTGATGGGATGACCATAAGGATGCCCCTCAAACGCCGTTTTTATGAAAGCCTGACTCAAACGCGAGGAGGGTTGCAGTTCAGCACGCTTAAAGGCTTCATATTGTCTATCCCGCAAACGATTCCATTCCGCATCATCAAAACGCGGCTGCGTCATGATAGCTGCCACCGTGTGCCACGCCTCTTCTTGATATTGAGATAAGGATGTAAAACTTATATTCATATCATCGCGTGAAGCGGAGCTATCCATCGCAATCGCATAACGATCTAGATGCGCATGAAATGCCGTAGCATCACGATCCCCCGCGCCTTCCATCAGCATTTTTGCGGTGAAGGATGCAAGCCCCGCATCATCAGGGGATTCATAGGCACTTCCCGCATTTCTAATCCGCACATGACACGTCACCATCGGCACCGAATGATCCTCAATAAGCAATCCAGAAATAGATGCAGCATTGAGGGTCTGCACCTTAGGAACAGCCGCATAGGAAGGCGCACTCACACACCACACCCCCATCATGACAGAACATAACCAACGCCTCATAATGTTTCTCCTTTTGAAGGTGATGGATTCCCCTTCGGCACGGCATAACCCGTGACATGATAATCATTATTCATCACAACACGCATCCAATGGCGTACATCCTCCGCCGTCACTCGTTCTAATTCTGCTTCCCATCTATTAATCCATGCAGGATCAGCACCAATCATCATCAATGTAGCAAGAAGCGATGCCATGCCTTGCAAATCATCACGCGCAAAAATAGCAGCCGCTTGCATTTGGGCGCGCACACGTTGCATATCTTCTTCGGAAATATCACGCTTTTGCGCCTCCATCATCGCCTCTTCATAAGCCTTCTCGATCGCGTCTCTATGCACACCCTCAACAGGATGAATCACCACGGCTAAGCTCCCCTCACCTCGCGAAAATGGATAATAGGATATAGAAACAGCACTTGCCAACTTCTTTTGACGCACTAAGGATTCATAAAGCCAACCAGTTTCTCCATCACCAAGCAATTCTTCCACATAGAGCAATGCCATATAGGAAGATGCACGTGGCTTTTTCACTGGCTTAATTGCGGGCTGTGCGAGGCTTGATCCCAAGGTAGGAGCGCGATAGAAGCGCATCCATACAGGAAGGCGCACACGGGAATCAGGCAACATCACCCGCTCAGCACTACGTGCAGGCGGGTCTTGCGTCCAGATACGCGGTGGCGTTTTCTCACCACGCCATCCACCATAATAACGGCGCACCAAACGCATGGCTTGTGCAGGCTGTACATCACCCACTAATAAGAGGGTCATATTGGAAGGCGTGTAATAACGTCGCCAAAATCCGCGCATATCTTCAGGGCTTAATTGCTGCATTTCATGCATCCAGCCAATAATCGGCATCCCATAGGGATGATGCGGATGCAAAACGCGTCGCATCTGCTCCACAAGGAGTGCAGTGGGGGATGATTCAGTACGCAAACGACGCTCTTCTAAAATCACCTCACGCTCTTTCAGGAAGGCATCAGGGCTTGGTTGGATATTTTGCATCCGATCCGCCTCTAGGCGCATCACTTGCTCAAGATGTTCGCTGGCAATCGTCACATAATAGCCCGTCATATCCGAAGACGTATAGGCATTATGCACGCCACCTAATCCTTGGATTATTGTATCATACGAACCTTCGGGAAAACGTGGCGTACCCTTGAACATCATATGTTCCAAATAATGCGCTAAACCTGACGCGCCTCGCGGATCATCCGCTGCCCCTGCTGCCACCAACAGATTATGCGACACGACAGGCGCACGATGATTCGGCACAATGACTACCTTCAAGCCATTATCTAGCGTTTCACGATAAAAGGTGATCGGCTGCGCTGCTTGCGCCACCCATGCCATCATGATTAAAATTAGTGCAACAATGGTACGAATACGCCATTGGCGAACTTTAGAACGAAAAACAGGCGCATTCATTAAAACAACCAATCAAGGACAGGGTTTATTTGCTCTTTCTTTTCTGGCACAGCACCATCATTGACGGCGCGCCCTTTTTGTTTATTCTCAATCAAACGCTCGCGCTCTTTTTGGGCATCCACAACGGTTTCTCCATCCATAATGGGAGCTTGCAATCGATCAAGCACACTCATTTTCTCGGGGGATGCTTGCTGCGCTTCATCTTCTAATGTTTTGCGGATAGCAGGGTCTGCCTTCGCTGCACCCAATTTCCCTAAAAAAGTACGCTCAGAGATAGTCGGCAAATCGCTCGATCCCACAGGAGTCAACGCCGTCTCCACTTTACCACGTGGTGCATCCGTCTTATAATGTTGCGTATAATCATAGACGCTTCCTGATTCAAACAAGGCTTTTTTTGCTGCATCTTTCATAGGCTGCACGCCTCGTTCTTTCGCTTCATCAGGTGGATAGAGATAAAATTCTTCGGGTACACTCAAAGGCGGGCGCGACACCACACGAAATTCATCAGGAGCTTTCTTGTCCAATCCCAATGTATCACGCACGCCGCCATCACAGGCAGCAAGGCAAAGCAGCGCGCTCAATGCGCAAAAACCATATTTTATACAATTCATTCTATCCTCATAGCTGTTGTGTATGTAGTGCTATTTTTTGCAAAGAAAAGGGGCAGCACATGCAAATGCTTGTTCTAGGTCGGCAATCACATCACGTGGGTCTTCCAAACCAATATGCATACGTATGCACCATGGGTCAGATTCCCATTTCCGCGCCGTTGCTGTACGCACTTCTTTCGGGCGGAATGGCACGATCAGACTCTCATAGCCACCCCAACTAAAGCCCATACCAAATAGCTTCAATGCATCGCACCAAGCACGCGTCGCTTCATGCGTAAAGGATGGGTTCAATACTAAGGCACACAACGATGCGCCACCGCTCATGTGCTTTTTCCATACATTATGCCCTGCATCATCGGGATGCGGAGGATAGAGAATCTCTGCGATCTCAGGGCGTTGCTTCAACCACGCTAACACCTCCATGATGTTTTTTTGCTGCTGCTCAATGCGTACTTTCATGCTACGCAATCCACGCAACGCAAGAGCTGCTTCATCGCCTGTCACATAATTGCCAAGCGTTGCCGCCATTTTGCTAATCGCGTGAAAATGTTGTGTGCGCGCACTCACTGCCCCCATCACCACATCAGAATGCCCCGCAACATATTTCGTCACGGCTTGAATCGCCACATCCACCCCAAGGGCAAAGGGCTTCATATAGAGGGGCGTTGCCCATGTATAATCCAGCATTGTAATGCAGCCATGCTTATGTGCCACGGCGCATAAACCAGCAATATCTTGCATTTCAATCGTCATAGACCCCGGAGCTTCAAGGAACACAAGGCGCGTATTCGGACGCATCAGTGCTTCCAACTCATCAGGGACAATCATCGGATCATAATAGGTTGTTTCAATGCCCATTTTATGCAGCACATGATCACACATGGCACGCGTTGGACCATACACCGCATCCGCAACCAATAGATGATCCCCCTGCTTTAACAACGCAAGAAGCGGGATAGTAACGGCGGATAGCCCCGATGAAGTGAGAATAGTATGCTCCGCATCAATCAATGCACCAAGCGCATCACGCAACGCAAACACCGTGGGGTTGCCTTGGCGCGCATAGGCAGGGCTGGTGCGACCATAATAGCCTTCACAGAAGCCATCAAACGAATCGAACAAAATCGTTGAAGCGCGGTAAATAGGGGGATTAACCGATCCAAACCCTTCATGAGTTCGCCCCGCCGTGACCAATGAAGTAGCAATATGTGTCATAGTTCACCCACCATCGAAATAAGAAGCAATGCATATGACAACCTAGCAGGATATAGAAAAAATGCAATCCACTTTTCTAAAATTTTTGACAGAAACCACGATCCTCGATGCATGATCCTATTGAGACCTCAGCATAATAGCATTTTTTCATGCTTAGCACAAAGCAGGAATCCAATCAAAAGCATTGATCTGGATGCCTGCCTTCGCAGGAGTGACGAGTATAAAAAAAACACACAAAGCCCACCCCCTATCCGAGAGCGAGCCTTGCTGATTACGCACAACATATACGCGATATTACTCCGTAAACGCCTTAGAAAGACGGTGCGCAGCGTCATTAATACTGTCACTAATCGGCTCTGATGCTTCCGCCGTCATGGTACACCAGCTATTAGAAAAACGCGATATATTGCCTAACATGCGCTCCATATTCATCTGCATCACGCGAGTTTGCAAAGACATCACATCCTGAGCAGTACGGCACGCAAATAATTCTTTAGATACATCGACATTTTCAGCAATCGCTTTTTGGGTTGAACTCATCCACTCTTCATAGAGTTTACTCACACAATTCGTTGCTACTGCACGCGCTTGAGAAGCTGCTTCCATCTGAGTGCGCCCAATTTCTACTGTTTCGCTCATTGCACGCTGCACACGCTCTGCCATATGGGCAAGTTGCTGCGCACCTTCTTGGCTACGTTCAACCAACTGCTCCGTAATGCTTACGATTGGCGATTCTGCATCTTCTTGTTTCATCACTACGATATTGGCAGGTTCTTGAGTAGCTGCCACCTGTTCTTGTGGGGCTTTATAGACTTTTTGTGTAGCATGTTTCTGAGGCTGATTCATAATAGCTCCTTCTTGAGTTAATAAAGTTTTGTTTTGATGGGTTCGTTGATGACGCTGTTTCATCGAAGACGATGATCCATGTTTGGTACTGTGTTCTGATTTAGGTGTATCGCTACTATTCATCCATGGCACTCCTTGTGAGTATGCATATACATATTTAAGAATATCGCGGATTGATTGCGATTGTCAACCTATTAACGAGCTTTATTGAAACTTACCATCCAACAGCATCATAATTATGACAAATATGACAGATTTGTCAACATGAAATACATCCTTAGGTAGAAATAAGATTAGCCAACGCGTCAATCGCAAAAATATAGCCCACAGGACCAAGACCACAAATCACCCCTGTTGCCACCCCGCTAATAAAGGATACCGAACGGAATTGCTCACGCGCATGGATATTGCTGATATGCACTTCGATAATTGGCACTTTATGCATGGTAAGTGCATCACGCAACGCCACCGACGTATGCGAAAAGCCCCCCGCATTAATGATAATGCCACGCACTGCCCCATAGGCATCACATAATTTATCAATCAACTCACCTTCATGGTTGCTTTGAAAGCATTCAACTGTTAGATTATGCGCTGTCGCACGTACACCACATTGCACTTCAATGGCTTCTAGTGTAGTATGACCATAAATCTCAGGCTGTCTTAAACCTAACATACTGAGATTCGGACCATTTATTAATAAAATATCATATTCCATGCCTTATACCTTATGAAAAAAAACAACTATACTCAAATAACTTTGAATGGATTACCCAAAGAATTGCCGAATGAATCCATGACTGTTGCCGATTTGTTAGCATCGTTGCACATCGACCCAACGCAAGTGGCATTAGAAAAGAATCTACAGATCATCCCCAAATCACGTTATGCCCAATGCATGATTGATGATGGGGATAAGATTGAATTAGTCGAATTTGTTGGAGGGGGCTAATGTCGCACACATTATCATTAGATGAAAAAGAGGATAGACTTTGCATTGCAGGTATGTCGTTTAACTCACGCTTATTGGTAGGAACGGGCAAGTATCCTTCTGCCGACATTGCGCAACAAGCCATTCATGCCAGCGGTGCGGAGATTATCACTGTTGCACTTAGACGGATCGATATGTCGCGCCCTTATGCAGATTCCATCATTCGCACGCTGCCACCGCACAGCTATAGCTACCTACCCAATACGGCGGGCTGTTACACGGCTGCCGATGCAGTACGCACGCTCAGACTTGCACGGGAGATTGAGGAATTCTCGCTTGTAAAACTTGAGGTGATAGGCGACAAAACTTTTCTTTATCCTGATGTGATTGAAACCATCAATGCTGCGGAACAACTCATTGCGGATGGCTTCAAGGTGATGGCATATACCAATGATGATCCGCTCATTGCCGCACGGCTTGAAGAAGTCGGATGCGTTGCCATTATGCCGCTTGGTGCGCCCATAGGATCAGGGCTTGGCATCCAGAACACGCTCAACATACGTGCGATTGTGGAACAATCTTCTGTACCTGTCATTCTTGATGCAGGCATAGGGACGGCATCTGATGCAGCCATAGCGATGGAATTAGGGTGCGATGGCGTATTGCTCAATACGGCGATTGCGCTCGCACAAAACCCTGTCCTCATGGCACGTGCAATGAAAAACGCCGTAGAGGCAGGGCGCGATGCCTACCTCGCGGGGAGAATGCCACGCCGTGCGCACGCCTCCGCTTCGTCTCCCACCACGCATATGTTAGATCATCATCACTAAATCATCCCGATGAATGGCAACATCACCGCGTTCATACCCTAAGGCTTCAACAATCTGCGCGCTTTGCATCCCCACAATGGCGCGCATCTCATGCTCAGGATAACAGACAAGCCCTTTCGCAATCACGCTCCCTGAGAAGGATCGCACCACTGTCACCACATCACCACGTTGAAATGTTCCACGCACATCAACAACACCCACGGGCAATAGGCTTGTGCCACGTTGCAATGCAGCGCACGCGCCTTCATCAATCATCAACATACCTGAGGGAGAAAACACCCCCGCAATCCATTCTTTGCGGGCTTTAAGTGGTGAAGTGTGCGCATGAAATAATGTATGCTTGCCACCTGCGTGCAGCGCATCGATCGGGCGGTGGATCGCCCCTTGCGCTAAGATCATATGACACCCGCTAGAGGTTGCCATCATGGCTGCTTCGATCTTGGTGATCATTCCCCCCGTCCCTACACGTGAACTAGGTGGCGCGGCGTAGCTACGTATTTCTTCGGTAATATGCGACACGTCGGCAATGAAGCGTGCTTCAGGGTTTCTGCTTGGATCAGCACTATACAGCCCATCAATATCAGAAAGCAAGATCAACACATCAGCACTGACCATCTGCGCCACGCGTGCTGCCAAACGATCATTATCCCCCACACGTAGCTCTGCCGTGGCAACCGTATCATTTTCATTGATGATGGGGATAATGCCATGGGCAAGTAAGGCATTGAGGGTGGTACGCGCATTGAGATAACGCTTGCGTGATTCGCTATCATCGAGCGTGAGTAATAATTGCGCGACGTTCATCCCATCTTCGGCAAACACGTTCTGCCATTCATGCATTAGCAAAAATTGTCCACATGCAGCAGCGGCTTGCTTATCGACCAGTGTCAATGGCTTCGCATCAAAGCCTAAAATACCCCGCCCAAGTGCCACAGCACCAGAGGTAATAATCACCACTTCCTTACCATCACGACGCAATGCAGCAATATCATGTGCCAGCCCTGCCATCCAATAATGGCGCACTTTCCCCTGCTCCGTATGCGCGATAAGGGATGAACCCACTTTGATGATAATGCGTTGTGCTGATGTTAAAATATGCATAGAGCCATGCTACGAGCAAATCACATGATGCGCAAGAAAAAAATCGGCATATGTTCTTAACCTTATAGTCATTTCTTGACATAAAAAATATAGCACTACATCACTTTTTTCAGGTCGTAAAAGACTGATAAAAAGTGAAAATGCTATATACGCACGCCTGATGCTTGACTTGCCTGTTCCGTGAATCGTCGTTGCATTTCTGCATTTGCCCAGCTATCTTGGGTATGCGTTGCTTGGCGCGTCGCTGGTATGATGGTGTTAATCGGAGAATGTTGCAAAATACCACGCTCTTGTGCTGCTTCCCGCACTGCTTGCACCGCAGGATGTTCGAGAGGGCGATCATTATAAGGCGGAGTCACACCACCATGGGCAACATTTTGTTCCACCTTTTGTTCCTGACGCACCAACTCAGCATAAATAGCAGGATTAGTCCGCGCTAGATGCAAATGAAATGCTTCTTCTACCCCCGTAAGAAGGCAGAATCATCACGTTTCAAGGCATAGGGGCGTGTTTTTGGTTCATCAATATAGGTTTGCTGCGAAACATTATGCAGAAATCCCGTGGTGATGGTAATGCTGCCATTTTCAGGGTTGACATCCAGTGATGGCTCTTTATTTTGCTCAATGAAGATAGCGGAAGGCTTTGTGCCGTATTTCTTTGCTGCATATTCCACGCCATCAGCAAAATTTTTGCAATAATCCGCAATATTTTCAACTTGTTGGGTGTTGATGCCCTTTTCCCGCAAAATTTGCAATGCGGGTTCATCTTTGCGCATCACTTCACGGAACGCCTCAACAGAATCAAGCGATAATTTTTTTGGTAAAGCAATTTGGGATGGGTCTTCAGGGTTAAGAACGCCACTATGGGGATGCTGTGCTTGCTCTTGCTTTTTTGCATCAGATGCACTACCCAGATGGCTTTTAACATCGGTTAGTAGATTTTTAATTTCCTCTTGTTTTTTTGCATCAGCCGCACGCTCAAAATCATGCTCTGCATCATTTGCAAGTAAATATGAAAAAATAAACAAAAGCATTGGTTCCATACGACACACATTCCAAATTTGATGTTTACTAATTAATGTTATAATGTAGTAAATCTCAAATTAAGTGATTAGTCAAGCCTTAAATTCGCGTCAAACGGCTTGGTTGTATAAGACGGCTTTATCGTCTTATCCGAACCAGTGAACACAATTTCAGCAAATCGTCGTGCCGTTACGGAGAATTAAACTTTATTCACAAAAACCGCACGCGCTATAGCACGTTTCAATAGGGTTGTTCTTTTTTAAGAGCAACCCTATTGAAAATTCGTGGCACTAGTTTATATGTTTATAGCGCGACCTAGCCGATATTCTTTAACGCACCTATCGCTACGCGCTATACTATTTCTTCCCTGCATAAGGGTTTTTTCCTGTGCGCAATAAAAAGCGTATGGGTACTCCGGGCAGGTCAAAATCCTTACGTAATTGATTCGTCAAATAACGAATATAGGAATCTGGCACTTCCTTACTCATATTACAAAACACCACAAAAGTTGGCGGACGCGCCTTTGTTTGTGTCATGTACCGAAATTTCAACCGTCGATTATTCACCAACGGCGGAGAATGCATCTCCATCATCTGATAGAGCCAATCATTAAGTTTGCTTGTGGAAATACGCTTATTCCACACCTCATACATATGCACCACTTCGCGCATCAGTTCGGCATTCCCCTCACCTTTAATGGCAACCATGGGAATAATGGGGATATTTTGCATTTGCGGCACAACATCTTTCAAGCGATGATAAAATGCTTTTAAGTAGCCTTCATTCACATCAATTTCATCGGCTTTGTTCAGCGCAATCACACACGCACGCCCTTCACGTTCAATCAACCCAGCAAGGGTGTTATCCTGTTTTTCCAAAGGCTGCGTGGCATCCAGCATCAATACTGCCACATCCGCATAACGCAATGCTTGCAATGTTGATGATACGGCAAGCTGTTCTAAATCTTCCTCAATACGGGATTTACGGCGCAACCCTGCCGTATCCACTAAATAAAAAGGTCGTCCTTGCCATGTGAGTTCCATACAAATCGCATCACGCGTCATCCCTGCTTCCGGACCTGTGAGTACACGATCTTCACCAAGCAAGCCATTGACTAAGGTTGATTTGCCTACATTGGGTCGCCCGACAATCACAAAACGAATCGGACGTTGCACGTCTTCTTCTTCCTCTGCATCTTCCTCGTGAGGCGTATCATCTTCATATTCATCTTCGTCTTCATCTTCATCTTGCGACATAAAAGAGAGGATGACTTCATAAATATGCGTCATGCCATCGCCATGCTCAGCAGAAACGGGGAGTGCCTCACCCAAGCCAAGGCGCGCACTATCAATAAGGTTGGCTTCCACAGCGCGAGTATTTTCTGATTTATTCGCCAAGACCACAATCGGCTTGCCTACTTTGCGAATCATGCGCACCAGCATTTCATCATCGCTGGTGACTCCTGAACGCCCATCAATCACAAAAAAGATCACGTCCGCATCATCCAATGCTTTGAGGCTCTGCTCACTCATGCGCCCTGCAAGAGATTGCTTCCCAATATCCGCTAAGCCCGGCGTATCAATAATCTCAAACTCCAAGTCCGCAAGCGAGGCTTTACCATATTTGCGATCACGTGTGACCCCTGCTTCATTATGCACAATGGCATCTTTTCGCCCCGTAAGCCTATTATATAATGTGGATTTCCCCACATTAGGCCGCCCGACAATCGCAATGCGTACCCCTGTTTCTTTATTCATTATTCTACCTCAAGAAGATCACCATCATAGGTGATGATGTAGGCATAAGCACCTGCAAAGGATGGAGAAGATGCAATCGATTCATCCAAATCAGAACCATTTTTTCTTGTCCCTTTCAGTGGATCATGGCGGAAAATGCTTCCATCCGCCATCACCGTCACCAACGTATGGTTGATAAGAAACGGTCCATAACTGCGTATAGCATAATCATCTTCATCCACACGTGGCAAGGGTTTTTTCCAACCTATTTGCCCACGTTGCCGGGCTATACCCAATAATTCTCTGCGATCACTCACCATGAACAGCAACTCGTCATCCATCCATGGAGTGTGGCGCGTACCTACGGGAATATCCCACAAGCGCATCCCGTTGCGCGCATCATCCGCCACAAATAAGCCAGATGTTGCCGCCGCATAAATGACACGCCCATCACTCACAGGATTCGCATCAACACCTGCAAATAACCCCGTTGCCATGGTACGACGTGGGCGCGTCAACGTATCTGACCACACCATAGAGCCTGAATTATTATCCAGCATATAAAAATCACCCGATGCATAGGCAATCAGAACATAATTTCCTAAGATAGTGGGCAGCGATGTGCCGAATAAGCCTTTTGCATCACCCACCCCTTGATGTTCCCATAATAATGAACCATTATAGGGGCTTAAGCATAATAATCGACTATCCGCCGTCACCACATACATCCTATTATCCATAATACGCACCGAAGAACGCAAAGGCTCGCCCAAATCACGAGACCATAATTTTTTGCCTGTTTTCTCATCCAACGACGCAAGCACGCCCCGCCCCGTGGCAATATAAATGCGTCCATCTGCCGCGGCAATGCCCCCTGTGAGTAGCGCGCTATCGCTTTGCGCCACATGGCTCACCCATAATGATTCTTCTATATCACGGCGTGAATGCGCACTGACAACCCCCATACCATCCATCGCAATCACCGACTTAGGTGTAATGATGGGAGATGGGGCAAGAGCCGCGTGAATCCACTGCGCGCCATCGCCTGCCGTTGCCCGACGCGTCACTTCTTGAAAGCGACTGCCTTTGATATGCTTGGTGGGCTGCATCACACCGCCACCTTCTTGCATCCACTCATCCACACGCACGGCATCTGAAAGAACAATGCCCTCTAAGGCAGTAGGATGAACACTCACATGTGTTCCCTCTGCAATCACCGAAATAAATTTACTATCCTCATCATCCTTTTTTTCTTGCACATCCACGGTTTGCGCTTCAGGCTCAGCATCATCGAACATACCAAATATATTCAATAGATTAAACGTCACCGTATCTTCAGCGCATCCAGATAACCCACCTATCATCATCATGGTGGCGAATAGAGGATGATAGATGCGTCTCATGGTGTACCCTTCTCAATGCTGCTTTTCAGTGCATCCTTATCTTTTACGTCCGCCCCATATGCTTGAAGAATAAAAGCTGCACGCTCACGCACACCAGAAGGCGCACGATCATCTTTAAGAATCTGACGATACGCATCAAGCATCTTCTCAACCCCGCCTTGCTCGAACTGCACTAAGGCATCACGCTCCGCTTGCGTTGCTTGGAAACTCACATCACTTGAAGTCTCAGCGCGTGGGAGATATAATCCGAACCAATCATAATAGGGCTTATATAGTTGCAAATGAAATTTCTTACGTGCTTCGCGTGCGAGCGTTGCTGCCTCTGCATCCCTGCCCGCTTGTGCCTCAAGTTTGACACGCCACATATACGCCATCATCCCGATAGCATCATCATCCGATTGGGATAAATGCACAAATGCTTCGCGTGCTTCATCGCTCTGCCCTTGCTGCACCATCTCTATGGCGTGATATAATTTCAAGGTTTCATGTTCATAACCTTGCTCAGTATTGGCACGAGTTAATACATATCCTACCGTGATAAAAATAATAATCGCAATAATGACAATGATATATTTACCAAAGACCCCAAAGATTTTCTGCCATTGCTCTTGCCGCATAGCATCATTAACTTCTCTAAAAAGCTCTTGTGAATCCATATTATACTCCCCGTGTACGCCCTGCGTTTATTCCCACTCAATCGTTCCCGGAGGTTTGCTGGTGATGTCATAGACCACCCGATTAATCCCTGATACTTCATTGATGATACGGTTCGCAACGGCACTTAAAAATTCATGCGAGAAATGATAATAATCCGCCGTCATCCCATCGATAGAGGTAACAGCGCGCAATGCACATGCATAATCATAGGTGCGATTATCTCCCATCACACCCACAGTGCGCACAGGCAACAACACGGCAAATGCCTGCCAAATCTCACCATATAATCCCGCTTTGCGGATTTCTTCCAAATAAATAGCATCAGCTTTTTGCAAAATAGCAACTTTCTCTGCCGTAACTTCCCCCGGAATGCGAATCGCAAGACCTGGCCCCGGAAAAGGATGACGCATCACCATGCGCTCTGATAATCCTAATTCCAATCCAAGAGCGCGCACTTCATCCTTAAATAATTCTCGCAGCGGCTCAACCAAACGGAGCTTCATGCGCTCTGGTAATCCACCAACATTATGATGCGATTTGATCGTCACACTAGGACCACCATGAAAAGATATGGACTCAATCACATCAGGGTATAATGTACCTTGCGCCAAAAATTGCGCATCGCCTAGTTTCTCCGCCTCACGCTCGAATAATTCGATAAATAATGCACCAATAATTTTGCGTTTGCGCTCAGGATCATCCACACCTTTCAGGGCATTAAAAAACTGCTCTTGCGCATCAATTTTAATCAGATTAATACCAAATTGCTCAAACATTTCAAGCACATCATGTGCTTCTGCTGCCCGCAAAAGTCCTGTATCAATAAAAATACATGTGACACGATGCCCCAATGCTTCATGCAACAAGGCTGCCACCACCGAACTATCGACACCACCACTCACACCCGCAATCACCTTGCCTTCACCGACATGCGCGCAAATATTATCAATGGCTTGTTGCTTAAAGGATGCCATGCTCCACGAACCCGTGCATCCGCAAATATGATGCGCAAAATTACGAAGCAATGCTGCACCATCAGGTGTATGCATCACTTCAGGATGAAACTGCACAGCATAGATGCGCTTTGCTTCATGCGCCACCGCCGCATAAGGAGCAGACGGCGTATGCGCCACCACAGCAAAGCCCTCAGGCAACGCTGCAACACGATCACCGTGACTCATCCACACAACATAAGATTGCCCTGCATTCCACACACCTTCAAATAAGGCACATGCACGCGCCACTTCCACATGGGCGCGACCAAACTCACGGTGCGCTGACGGCACAACACTGCCCCCTAAATGCTGACATAAAAGCTGCATCCCGTAGCAAATACCCAAAATAGGTACGCCTTGTTGCAACACAGCATCAGAAAGATGGGGCGAAAAATCTTCATGTACGGAGGCAGGACCGCCCGATAAAATAATCCCCCGAATGGGCGCATGATGGGAACGCGCTTGCTCCAGATAGTCATCCACCTTATTAAAGGGTACGATCTCACTATACACACCAGATTCCCGCACACGACGTGCGATAAGTTGTGTCACTTGCGATCCAAAATCAACAATAAGAATCTTATCAACGGAATGTGTCATATATATCTTGTAGTGGCTTTCACGCTTTATGATAACGCATGAAAAGCTATCGAATGAGGTATAATAGTGCGTAGTACTGCCTAAATTATGAAGAATGCGCTATAATCACAGGATACATAGCGCACATCTTCATCATCAAACATCACCCATTAGAAACGGAAACGTGCGCCCGCCTCAATGTTATGCGTATTGTAATCATGCTCAAAATTCCGACCTGCTGTATCCGCAAAAGAAGGGGACGTAGTCGCGTGATAACGATAACCCACTTGTAGCACGGTGTTCAACAAAGATTCAGGCTGCCACCCCAAACCGACCATTGCTTGATATGCAAATACATTATCTTCATCTTCAATCGAAAGCGTTGATGATTCCAACGTCATCGTACTCAAACCAAGACCACCACCAACATAGGGACTCACACGCGTTTGTGTATCAAAATCAAAAAAGACGTTTGCCATATAGCTATATGACTTCACTTCACCCGATATTCTACTATAGCGACCACCCGCCGCAAAATTCTCCAAATCATTCATGCGATGTCCAATTTCAAACTCAAAGCGCGTATAATCAAGCAATGTTCCTGACGGCCCCGGCGTATAACCAAGCGATCCCGCGAGACCATAGCCATCTTGGAATGCCACAGTACCCACGCCTCTATTGCCCAACGTCACATCTGAGTCACTCACAAAATTCATCGATCCTGTCAAGCCCACATACCAATGAGGCCAGCGATGTTGCCCAAATTGCCCTCCATCATACCCTGCATGGGATGCACCAGCAAACAAAGAACCTACCAATAATGTAGAGAGAAACAATTTTTTCATAACGAATCCTACTTATAATGAACAATTTAATAGCACCATATAGAATGAATCCACAAATAATTTCAACAAAAATACGCACAAAAATCACACTTAATCACTTTTCTTGCACTTCCATGCTATTTTGCGTTGTATTTCACAAGGAATTATGTCTATAGTGCGGATATAGGGAATGGCCCCCGTGGCGGAATGGTAGACGCTGCGGACTTAAAATCCGTTGACTTCGGTCGTGCCAGTTCAAGTCTGGCCGGGGGCACCATCGCGTAGATGAAGCACAGAAGATAATGCATCATGACACGACTATATACGCCTATTCCATCTCACTATCATTTTCCCCGCTGGTCGCAATGAGAATCGTGGCGACGGCTGGGGCAATGCGGTGATGACTTCAGGTTGATAGTGTTGAAGAAGAGTCACAGCGGTAAGCATCACTTCCATCATGCCAAATGATTGCCCAATGCATAGGCGCGGCCCAGCACCAAACGGGATGTAGGCATAACGAGACGCTAGAGGGTCTGACTTAAGAAAACGATCAGGCGTGAAGCGTGTTGGCTCATTAAACCAGCGAGGATCACGATGCGTCACATACGGTATCAACTGAATCAAATCCCCTGCCTTGATCGCTATATCTCCACAATAGAAATCGTGTGTAGCCCTACGGCAGAATAAAGCGTAGGCCGCAGGATAGAGCCGCATCGTTTCTTGCAAACAGGCATACATATAGGGAAGCTGTGCCATATGCCCATAATGTATGCTCCCTTGCCCGATCACATGATCAATTTCTTTCTGCACGCGCTCTAGTGCTTCAGGGTGGTGCGCAAGCAGTAAAAGCAGCCATGTTAGGGTCGCTCCACTCGTTTCATGACCTGCAATGAGTAACGACATTACATCTTCCTCTATACTCGTCTGGTTGCCTTCATGATGGGTCGTTAGCATAGAAAGTAAATCCGTATAGTTTCCATCACCTTCTTGCAGACGTGCGCTCACAATGGCACTGATTGTACCTTTCATACGTGCAATCACCTGACGTTTTTCCTTCTTGCGGAACAATGAAAATCCGTGCGAGGAGGGAAATAAAGATGTTGCTTCACGGTAGGCAATCTCTGAAAGCGCATGTACTGCATGACCAATCACTTCCGATTGCGAACCTAATTGTTTGCCAAATAGGGTAATGCCTGCAATATCGAGTGCATGGGATGCCATTTCACGATCCAGATCACAGACATACACACCATCAACGCTCTTTTTCATCCAACGTTGAACCAGTGCGTGCGTATGATGTATCACCATCTGTGCATAATCAGGCATCGCTTCTTGCCTAAATGCAGGCAGCACCTTTCGACGACGGATCTTCCAAGATTCGCCCTCAGCAATAAGCAGACTTTCACCATTCCATTGTCGTAATATCTGCATCAGCCGTTCAAAACGTACAATATTAGCCGCCTGTTTGGTCAGCACCTGCTCTATATGATTGGGATGAAAAAGAAACCAACAACGATAAGGACCTAAACGTACAGGAACAGCATCGCCATAATGATAATGTAGGTGTCCATCCCCGTCAAGTTGGGTTGCATCAGATGCCATAATGTGGCAGAATGTAATCAACTGGCTAAAGGAGAAGGGCTATGGCACAGATACAGC
>RDXO01000008.1 GCA_004292675.1 Alphaproteobacteria bacterium
AACTTGGTGCAGCCATGCTGTGTGCCTCACTGGGCATTGCGAATGATCCTCGTCCCGATCATGCCCAATATATTGATAATTGGCTACATGCTTTGGCATATGATCCAAAATATATTTTTCTCGCAGCTTCACAAGCACAAAAGGCAGCGGACTTTCTGCATAGCCTGCAACCAGTGGCGCAGATGTAAGAGTTAGAGGGGTGTTTTGTTTTTAGGTAAGCCAAGTGATGGGAAGAGAAGATGAAGCTCATCGCTTGGTGCATTCAATAACTAACATGATAAGGAATATTCATATGGAAAAACGTATTATTCGTATTACGGCTGAAGAAGCAGAGGCAATGCATCGAGCATTACAACCTGTCAAACTCACAAAGAAGCAAATCTTACGAGAAGTGGGAGATTGCATGGGCTTTGCATTATATATCTATTTGATATTATGGCACGGTTTGGCACTTTAAGGGAGAGGGAGGGTATAATTTATGGCACATCATAAGAATGTTCCCACTCCGTGGGGTAAATCGCAAGGTGGATCACGTCTTGCTGAAGGTATCACTATGTATCACACCGCTGGTCATGGCGGCGTGAAAGTCATTAAAAAACTGAATCAGCGCATTCCTGTAGGGTTTAGGCGCAGTGACGGATGGTATGAAGAGGATTGCGACTCGCAGATAGTATATTATTTCTTTTATGATGAAATCGAATCCTATATGCGAGCGCATAATATGCCAGGTTGGAGCATAAGTGCGGATGAGTATTTTGGCAAGTTCACCCGTGCATGGTTTAAGGAAGCGATTGAATGCTGGAATGTTGCCGAATCTATCTATCATTTTGGCACGATATATCCACCTGAGAGGATAGATGAGTATGGTAGAGATAGGTTGGAGCAGGAACTTGCACGATTGCGTCGTAAGGATCGCCAATCCATTCCTAAAACTGGTGACTGCATTTTATTCAGAGAGGAAATTGCGTTCATGAATGGTGAGAGCCACTCACTCTTCAACTACGAAAGTGGTAATATCTTCTGCACGCCCTATGGGCGTAGGATGCGCATCAGGCAGTGGCAGGACTTAGATTACATCGTAACCCCTGCCTTATCATGTGGTAAGGGCGCGACGCACCCCTTACAAGAAGGGTTGGCGTTATGACGAATATGCATGACAATATCGCCATGATGCGTTTGATCTTCCCCAGCTTCACATTGCGTGAGGCTGGGGTTGCCTATGCCTGCATTGCTCAGTTGACGGAGCATATCACTAACGAGGTCGCTCTCATGCAACATCATTACACCGATGTAGAGATGCTTATAACATATGCGCAATAAATGCACATTTATTGACATTTAATGCGCATATGTTATAATAATGCTATAGAGATATAGGAAGATTTAAGATGGAAAATTATGTGACTGATGCTGCAAAGCCAGTTAAACGGTTGAATGCAACTTTGCCTGATCCTCTTGCACGCTTTGTGGCGGAGGTGACGGGCGAAGGTGGGTTATATGAAACGCCAAGTGAGTTGGTGCGTGATTTAATTCGTCGTTATATGGAGCGTGTGCAACAGGCTGATACTCAGGCAATCAATGCGATGTTGGTGCAGGCATTGGAAGAAAATGACTATACCCCGCTTAAAGCTGATGATTTTATGCTATTGCGTCGTGAAATTGAGAGATAAAAGATGTATGAATTGCATAAAAGCGCACTATTCGTGCGTCAATTACGGTTTTTTGCCAATGAATATTTGAGGGATGTAAATGCAGGTAAAGTGGTTGCTGTGCGTTTTATTGATCGGGTAGAAGAAGCAACGCATTTTATTCAACATAATCCATTTGCATGTGTCAGCTATGTTGAAGCGGGTCGGCATCCACAATTAGCGCAGTATGATTACCGCAAATGGCGGGTAAAAGGATTCCCGCATTCCATATTTTTTAAGGTAGATGGAAATGTGATTACGATTGCAGGGATATATGCGCAGAAAATGAATATTGCCGTGCGTTTTCCATCTGATTTGAAATAATGGACTAGATGTCTTGCTGATATATGGCTCAACTGTAAAACTCGAGACTTAATCTGACAGACAATCATCAAACAGCGTATGTCAGGTTAGTTGCGCTGTTGGACGATTGAGCAACAGGAATGGTTTTTTCTGCTACCAAATGCTTTGCCTCTCGGAAGGTTTGCATGGGTGTTTTTCCATAACAATATTTTCCGCTATGCGGGCGTGTTTCATTATATTTGCTGATCCAGTGGTCTACGTCAATCTGTAATT
>RDXO01000004.1 GCA_004292675.1 Alphaproteobacteria bacterium
TTCTTCAAACAAGGTATCCGACGCATCCTCTATGCAGCACTGAACCTCACCACAATCCCAAAACTATGGCATTACGCTAAACTTGTCGGGTGGTGAGGTTTTTGCCCTCACCACCCCTCATGAGATATGAATGTTTTACTCTCCCGCCTGCGGGGGAGTCCAAGAATCAAGGTTTTTCAACGAAAAACCGCAGATGATTGGGTGGGGGTGAATAGAATGCCCCCCCCACGGTTCAGCATCGGATTTCTTTTGAGAAATCCTTGCTTCACTTGCTCCCCCGCAGGCGGGGGAGCATAAAACCGAATGCATAGCGTGCAATATTTACATAATATGAAGGGTGGTGAGGTTTTTGCCAAACTTTATTGTACTTTTTCTATAGGTCCAAATACGGACATTACCCGTTCTAAAGTCAAAACGCGGTGCATCTGAATGTGAATAAGCCGTGAAAATGGCAAAAACTGTGATTCCTAGTTGCATTATTTGTCATAATAAGAAAGAATGGTGCGCGTAATGATTCTATAGCACGTTTCACTAGGCTAGGTTCTGTGGATTTTTCGTGCCATAGTTCCTATGATTATGATGAGTAGAGATATGCCAATGATGCTTCCCGAAGAAGAACAGGATTTTTTTAAGCGCGCCCACCATCTTGAACAGCACGGACTCTATGATCCAAGCGATGAACATGATGCATGTGGCGTGGGACTCATTGCCTCGATTGATGGCACGGCGCGCCGTGATGTGGTAGAAAAAGGCATCGAAGCATTGAAATCCGTCTGGCACCGTGGCGCACTCAATGCAGATGGTAAAACGGGCGATGGCGCAGGCATCCATCTTGCTGTGCCTGATGCTTTTTTTGCCCATGAGGTTGCGAGTTACGCACGCGCTAAAGCGGCAGGATCATTGCTCGGGGTGGGGCAATTATTTTTACCACGCACCAATGCTGAGGCGCAAGAGCAGGCGCGTTTGATTATTGAAACACAAATAGTGCATAAGGGCTATGAAGTCGTGGGATGGCGACAAGTACCCGTATGTGCGGAGGTGATCGGCGAGGATGCGAACAAATTCCGTCCTGAAATTATGCAAATCTTTATCAAAGCACCGCACGGAATGCAGCGCGATGATTTTGAGGTGCAGCTCTATATTATACGCCGTACCATTGAGCAAGAAATGCGCGCTCGCGCCATTACGGAATGCTATATTTGTTCCTTTTCCTGCAAAAGCATTATCTATAAAGGCTTATTCCAAGCATCGCAATTAGCTGAATTTTATCCTGAACTCAAAAACCCACTAATTATCTCCCCCTATGTGATGTTCCATCAGCGTTTTTCCACCAATACCGCCCCTAGTTGGCAGATGGCACAACCATTTCGTGTGGTGGCGCATAATGGCGAGATCAATACGCTACGTGGCAACCTCAACTGGATGAGTTCTTATGAAGTATGCTTCGGAGCAGAGCGTTTTGCCCAGCATATGTCCGCCCTCACCCCGATTGTTGCACCGCGTTCATCCGATACGGCGGCCTTAGATGCTGTGATCGAGTTTGTCACGCAAGCGGGTATGGATTTACCGTTCGCAAAACTCATGATGATGCCTCCTGCATGGTCGGATAGAATCGATATGCCCGATGCACAGCGCGCCTTATATGAATATTGTAATTGCCTCATGTCCCCATGGGATGGACCGGCTGCGATTGTTGCCACCGATGGATCATGGGTATTGGCAGGTACGGATCGCAACGGGCTACGTCCGCTACGTTATGCGATTACTACCGAAGGGTTGCTTACCATTGGTTCGGAAACGGGCATGGTGCCGATTGAAGATCATGATGTGATAGAACGGGGGCAACTTGCGCCAGGGCAAATGCTCGGAGTGCAGCTTGATGAGGGCATCTTATACCGTGATAGCGACATTAAAGAAAAAATCGCCCATGCACACGATTACCGCAAAAAGCTCGCAACTCTTACCTATCTGAAGAATGTACCACAAATTCCATTCACACCGCACATCATCACCGCAGATGCATTAAAGCACCATCATTACAATGCCGCCATCACGCAAGAAGATATAGATTTAATTATCATGCCCATGATGTTGGAAGGCAAAGAAGCCGTCGGATCAATGGGGGACGATACGCCACTTGCAGTCTTATCTTCAAAGCATCGTCCACTACATCATTATTTCCGTCAGCATTTTTCGCAAGTAACCAACCCGCCCATTGATCCGTTGCGCGAACAACATACGATGAGCCTAGATACACGCGTTGGCATGATTCGTGACATTTTAAGTGAAACGCCCGATTTAAGCCAAACCTATCATCTTGATTCCCCCATTATGTTTGGTGCAGCCTATCAGACTTTAGTGGATCTTATCGGTACTCATGCACAGATATTGGATAGTACCTATCCCGCAGAAGAAGATGAAGACGCTTTGCGTCGTGCTATTGACGATCTCTTAGCTCGTGCCGATGCAGCAATATGTGAGGGCGCGCACACCATTATTCTTGATGATGAAGGAATCAGTGCGCAACGCATGGCGATCCCTGCTATTTTGGCAGCAGGAGCGGTACATACTCACATGGTACGGCAAAGCAAGCGCAAACAACTCTCGATCATTATGCGTACTAGCACCGTTGTGGATACCCATTCCGTTGCCGTGATGCTTGGTGTTGGGGCTACCGCCATTTATCCCTATGCGTTGGAACAAACCGCTTACCATATGGAGCAAGCAGGACGATTGCAGGGCATCACAGCACATGCAGCATGTGAGAACATCCAACATGCGCTTGATCAAGGCTTGCTGAAAATTATGTCGAAGATGGGGATTTCGGTGCTGAGTTCCTATCGTGGTGGACGCAATTTTGATGCGATTGGTTTATCCCGCTCTCTCGTGGCGGAGTTCTTCCCCGGTTTAGTATCACGCATATCAGGGATAACCCTCAAACAACTACATCATAAGGCGTGGGATTTACACCAAGAAGCATGGAGCATACATAATGATAGGCTACGTTTACCCGTGGGTGGCTTATATCGTTACCGCAATAATGGGGAACATCACGCCTATGAAGGAACGCTTATCCATCGCTTACAAACAGCCTGCACAACGGGAAGCTATCGTTTATATAAAGAGGTAGCAGAAGGTTTTAATAGCCAACAAGAGACGCATGTGCGATCCTTGCTGGAGTTTCAATCTGACCGTGCGCCGATTGCACTGCATGAGGTGGAATCCGTGCATCGTATCCGCACACGCTTTGTTGCGCCTGCTATGTCTTTGGGTGCATTAAGCCCTGAAGCGCATGAAACCTTAGCCATTGCCATGAACCGTATTGGCGCGCAATCCAATTCAGGTGAAGGCGGTGAAGGTGCGGAGCGTTATTATCCTTATGCCAATGGGGATAATGCCAATTCAGGAATTAAGCAGGTTGCCTCGGGGCGTTTTGGTGTCACCACGGAATATCTAAACCATTGTTCAGAAATACAAATCAAAATCGCGCAAGGGGCTAAACCCGGAGAAGGCGGGCAGCTTCCTGCGTTCAAAGTGACAGCAGAAATCGCACGTTTGCGTCATGCAACCGAAGGCGTATCGCTCATTTCACCGCCACCGCATCATGATATTTATTCGATTGAAGACCTTGCACAGCTTATCTATGATCTCAAGCAAGTCAACCCCGAAGCCATCGTCTCAGTGAAATTAGTATCGCAATCAGGCATAGGCACAATCGCTAGCGGGGTGGTGAAAGCCCTTGCTGATAAAATCATCATCTCAGGGCATGTGGGAGGAACAGGGGCAAGCCCGCTTACCAGCATCAAATATGCAGGCGCACCATGGGAGATTGGGCTTGCGGAAGTGACGCAAGTATTGAGTCTGAATAAATTGCGTCATCGCGTCACCTTGCAAACGGATGGCGGCTTAAAAACAGGGCGCGATATTGTTATTGCAGCCATGCTTGGTGCAGAAGAATATGCCCTCGGCACGTTATCCTTGGTGGCGATGGGATGTTTGCTCGTGCGCCAATGCCATAGCAATACCTGTCCTGTAGGGATATGCACGCAGAAGCCCGAACTACGCAAGCATTTTGATGGTTCACCAGAGAAAGTCATCAACCTTATGACGTTTATTGCGGATGATGTGCGGGAAATCCTCGCATCGCTTGGCTATCGTCATTTAGATGAAGTGATCGGACGCACTGATTTACTCCGCCAAGTGCCGCATGAATCAGCATATGTTAATATGGTCGATCTCATTCCCTTACTCACCCAACCCGTGCAGCATAATGAAGCACCACGCACCAAAACCATTGAGGGGCGCAATGCAGTGGCACGCTCACTCGATGAAGATATGTTGGAAGAACTCATGCCACGTCTTGCATCGGGACAAAAAGTACAGTTGCATTATCGCGTCAATAATACGCACCGCAATATTGGCACGCGCATTTCGGGAACATTGGTACGCGAAAAAATCGCGCCCACATTGCAAGAGGAACATATCCATATTGTGCTATCAGGCAGTGCAGGGCAATCGCTCGGGGCATTTGCGGTGCGTGGCGTTAAGCTAGAAATGCTTGGTGATGCGAATGATTATGTTGGTAAAGGCTTATCAGGCGGGATGATTATTGTACGCCCTGCCCCCTCCTCAACGCTTGAAACGCAGCATAATGCCATTATTGGCAACACGGTATTATATGGCGCAACATCGGGGATGTTGTTTGCAGCGGGCAGAGCGGGAGAGCGGTTTGCGGTACGTAATTCAGGGGCGCACGCCGTGATTGAAGGATGCGGTACGAATGGCTGTGAATATATGACAGGTGGCATTGCCGTAATTCTGGGTGAGATTGGGCATAATTTCGGTGCAGGTATGACGGGCGGCATGGCGTTCATCTATGATCCCCATGCACGCGCCCTATCACGGCTCAATCATGAATCGATTGTGCATCAACGCATCCAGTCGCCTTATTGGGAAGGGCAGCTTAAAGCCTTGATAGAACGTCATGTAAAAGAAACCCATTCACTTTATGCCAAAAATCTCTTAAATGAATGGGAATTCACCGTGCAGGATATGTGGCACATCTGCCCAAAAGAATTATTGCATCGTTTAGCGCATCCTATTATAGAAGTCCAAGCAGCATAAGGAGTCATTAATAGCGCGTTGAAATTGCGATGACGCATTTTATGCGTTATAGCAAACTAACTTTATAACTGCACATCTAAAGATGTGCCATAAAGTTAGAATTTGCTATATTTCATAACACTATACTCATCGCACATGAAGATGCGTAGTATCTAAATGTGGAAAAGATGAGTATTTTTAATAAGATATACCCTTAATTTCATTTCAAGGACTCAACTCCTTGAAATGAAATGGGTATATATAGCGCGACCTTCACTTTATCAGCGCATCATAGATGCGCCAATATAAAGTTCACGCGCTATATCATAATTTCAAAGTCGCGCTATACATCATTAGGCATTACTACCTTAAGATAGATATGGCGTAAAAAGTCGTCATACCCGCGCAGGCGGGTATCCAAATCGTACCGTAATGACTGGATTCCTGCCTACGCAGGAATGACATATTTGTACGCTTGTTCGGATTATAGAAAGCTATTTATCTATTAAGTACCAATGCCAATCATTAAGTATGCTCACCACCCGACAAGTTAATAGATTTGTAACGTATATACTCTAAACGCATTCTATCTTAAAGTGATAGGAGGTTATGATGCGGGTATTGAGTGGAGG
>RDXO01000044.1 GCA_004292675.1 Alphaproteobacteria bacterium
TGACCTGCCCCCCGGAAGTTCCCTGGCCGTGATGTAGAGTCTGCCCAACCTGAAGGAGCAGACGACATGAGGAAAAGCCGTTTCACCGAGGCGCAGATTATCGGGATGATCAAGGAGCAGGAGGCTGGTTTTCCGACCTCCGAGCTATGCCGGAAGCATGGGCTGAGCCCGGCGACGTTCTACAAGCTGAAGGCCAAGTATGGCGGGATGGATCTGTCCGACGCCAAACGGCTGAAGCAGCTCGAGGATGAGAATGCGAAGCTGAAGCGGCTGCTGGCGGATGCCATGCTCGACAACGTCGTGCTGAAGGATCTGCTGGGAAAGCCCTGACGACGCCGATGCAACGGCGGGACGCGGTGCTGCGGGCTATGAAGGATCATCCGATCTCTCAGCGCCGGGCCTGCGTCCTGGTCGGTGTCGATCCGAAGACGGTGCGGCGAGAGAGGCCGCCCGATAACCCGGAAATCCGTGAAGAGATGCACAAGATCGCCGAGAAGCGTCGGCGGTTCGGGTATCGACGCGTGGGCATCATGCTGGAGCGCAAGGGCATGATCATGAACGAAAAGAAGCTCTACCGGATTTACCGGGAAGAAGGTCTGTCGGTGCGCCGCCGTCGCGGCCGCAAACGGGCACGCGGCAGTCGCACACCAATGCCGGTGCCGCTGCGCCCGAACCAGCGCTGGTCGCTGGACTTCCTGTCGGACACATTCGGGGCCTGCCGCAAGTTCCGCATCCTGGCGGCCAACGACGATTGCTGCCGCGAGAACCTTGCCCTGATTGCCGACACCAGCATATCGGGGGCAAGGGTGGCGCGGGAACTCGATGCCCTGGTCAGGATCTACGGCAAACCCAGCTGCATCGTCAGTGACAATGGGACCGAGTTCACCAGCAAGGCGATCCTGAAATGGGCCAATGAGAACGGTGTCGAATGGCACTACATCGATCCGGGCAAGCCGCAGCAGAATGGCTACATCGAAAGCTTCAACGGCAGCCTGCGCGACGAATGCCTGAACGAGGAGATCTTCGACACCCTGGCTGATGCCCGCCGCAAACTGGCCCTCTGGCGATATGACTACAACAACATCAGGCCGCATTCCTCGCTGGGCAACAAGACCCCGGCAGAAGCGCGCCGGGCGCTTGAGCAATCTGAGGGCTCCGCGCCCGGCGCGCTTGCCCAACCCGAAACCGACCACTATCAAACCCAAGGACTCTCGTTATGAACGAGGGACGACCGGGGGGCAGGTCA
>RDXO01000031.1 GCA_004292675.1 Alphaproteobacteria bacterium
TTCTTCAAACAAGGTATCCGACGCATCCTCTATGCAGCACTGAACCTCACCACAATCCCAAAACTATGGCATTACGCTAAACTTGTCGGGTGGTAAGGGCAAGACCTCTTGTTTTCTTGACGAACGATGTAGTTTATGATATGAATACTAGATATTTATCATATTTTAGGTTAGGCTTTTCATGGACGATATAGAAAAAGGCAAGAATGATTTATTGGACTTGCGCCAAGGAAAAGTTGGTGCAGAAGAATTTCTGCTGGCAATAAAAGATGTGGCAAGTGCAAAAGAACCAAATGCACAGCAGGCATTTGATCGTTTGTTGCCGTTAGCCGAGATCCAAGCAGCGCAAATAGAAAATGTCATTGCCATGAAAAACGCGAAGGCTAGTTCTGGAGCAGAATATGAAAAAGAACAATTTGAATATTATACACCAGGTGAAAGTACCACTGAAGAAATCATTAATACATTGAAAGATAGAGACAACTTCTCACCTCTTGCAAACAAGATTGCAAAATCACACCTTGGAAATTTGTTGGAATATAATATTGATCATATTAAAGCACAAGTTGAAAATGTGTTGAGCCAAGCGAAACTAGCAACAAAAAATAGATTTTCACATGATGATAATCTAGGGTTGCAACGATAAAATTCTAAGAATTAGTCTTTTGCACTCCAAAACCGCCTAACCATTATGTCAATAGGACTAAACGCATCCATGTCAAAAAATATAAGCAAGCCTTCTTCTCTTGATCTTGCAATCCTCGTACTCGGTAATGGCGGGCGTGAACATGCGATGGTGAAAGCCTTAGCACGCTCCCCGCATTGCGCTGCGTTATTTTGTTCGTCGGGCAATGGTGGTATTGCTGATGATGCGGAGTGCGTGATTCTGCCCACTGCGCAAGACGTTATCGATTTTTGCGATGAAGAAGATATTGATTTAGTGATTATTGGTCCTGAGCAACCTTTGGTGGATGGCGTGAGCGATATGCTCCGCCGTGAAGGGATTCTCGTCTTTGCCCCCTCACAAGCAGCAGCGCAACTAGAAGCATCAAAATCATTCACCAAAAGCATATGTGATGCTGCCAATATCCCTACTGCATCCTATGGCAGTTTTACGGATCGGGCTGCTGCACTGAGCTATCTTGCCACACAATCCCTACCCATCGTCATTAAAGCGGATGGTTTGGCTGCAGGAAAAGGGGTAATCATTGCCACCACTATGATCGATGCAACATCCACCATCCATGCGATGTTTGATGGGCAATTTGGTGATGCAAGCAGCACCGTGGTGATCGAATCCTTCCTTGAAGGAGAAGAAATCAGCTTCTTTGCACTCTGTGATGGCACGCGCTGTGTGCCATTTGGCTCGGCGCAAGATCATAAACGCGCTTATGATGGCGATGAAGGTCCGAATACGGGTGGTATGGGGACTTATGCCCCTGCTCCCATCATGAATGTTGAGCTTGAACAGATCATCATGAACGAGATTATGCAACCCGCCGTGGATGAAATGGCGAAGCGTGGCACGCCCTATCAGGGTATTCTCTTTGCGGGGCTGATGATTCAGAACAACCGTCCTATGCTGATTGAGTTCAATGCCCGCCTTGGTGACCCCGAAACGCAAGTACTATTGACGCGCCTCACAACGGATTTTGCAGCACTTTGCTACCATGCAGCACTCGGTACGCTCCCCGATCAGCCCATGCAGTGGGATGAACGCGCTGCCGTATGCGTGGTGATGGCAAGCAAAGGCTATCCAAACAACTATACCAAAGGCACAGAGATTCATAATTTAGAAGTGGCGGAATCTATGGAGGATGTAGTAGTCTATCATGCAGGAACGGAAGTGACAGAAGATGGGCGACTCATTGCGATAGGTGGGCGTGTGCTGGGCATCACGGCACTTGGCGCAACCGTTTTGGAAGCACAGCAACGCGCTTATGCTGCGGTGGATACCATCGACTGGAAGGAAGGCTTTTGCCGTCGTGATATTGCATGGCGGGCGATTGCGCGAGGCTAATTGTTTTTTTGCTGATTTTCGTCACTCTTGGCGTAAGGCAGGAGTCTAGTTAGTGCCGTTATTCTGGATGCCTGCTCTTTAAGCCAAGCATGACAGGATACAAGGTTTATTTATACAAAACAACAATTTATTATTTTCCTCATCCAAAACTCGGGCTTCTGTAATAAAATTGTCATAAAATAACCATTGACAAGAGAGAGAGAGAGAGAGAGAGAGAGAGAGAGAGAGAGAGAGTATAAAGGAATGGTACCTTAGTTTTTTCTATGACGCTAATAACGATCATAGAACCTCTTTGACAATGTCTCGCACTAAAAAAAGCAACAGACAAGAAACGATTGAACTGGGTTGGCGGTTGATTGCAGGAAGCTTATTAGCTCCCTTAATTTCAGCGGCTATTCCAGTACTTATGCCAGTTATGATTCCTTTTTCGGCTCTTTTCTTGAGTTTAGGAATAGCGATTTTGTTACGTGGCGTTGGTATGCATGACGATGGTCATAAATAAGACCCTCTAGCGGTACGTTCCCTTGTTATATTCTTTCTGATATGATTGAACAACAAGGGAACTACTGTATCTTAGGTGCTTTTTATGTTCCAATCTTACGTTCCATTGGTTTTTCTCTTGTTGCTTGCGAAGCACTAATAGAAAAACCAACATAACCCTCTTAAAAAATATAAGGATGATAGTATGAATTTTGAAGAAAGAACGCAATCAAATGAACAAAAAATTCAAACAATGTCCGATACCATCACTGACATTGTGCAATTTCCTATTCTTGCTGCCGCAGCAGTAGGTACTTCAGCAGTTAAAATAGTTCAAAATGCTGTAGAAGCTAGCGCACATGCAGGATCAACCCTCAATGATGCTATGAGCAAACCAATCCATGCATCCGCCCAATTAGGTTCTGCGGTAACAGAAAGCATACAAGATTCATCATCTAATTATTGGCGCGACCGTATATCTGCGCAGCAACAACGCACCGCCGTTGCCATACCACAGCGTTAAGCCCATATCTCACTTATTCTTTTGTCGCACGCATGGCACGGCGATAGGCAGCAACATTACGATTATGCTCGGCAAGCGTGTTCGCAAATACATGCCCGCCCTTGCCATCCGCAACAAAATAAAGCGCATCACTACTATCAGGGTGCGCCACCGCTTCAATACTCGCTTTGCCCGGATTGCATATAGGGCTAGGCGGAAGCCCGTCAATAACATAGGTATTATATTCTGATGCATCGTCAACATCCGCACGCATCATACGCGTTTTAAGCGCGCCCGTGCGACGATAAAGCCCATAATTCGCGGTAGGGTCTGATTGTAATTTCATTTTAAGGCGCAACCGATTATAAAAAACCGCTGCAATTTTTGCGCGCTCCCCTGCCACTCCCGTTTCTTTCTCCACAATAGATGCCAAAATCAGCATGTCACGCGGGCTTTCCAATGTCACACCGGCATCACGCTTTTGCCATGCCGTATCCAGAGCAGTGCGCATCGCTTCTTTCATGCTATCAACAATCTCTTGCCGTGACATAGCGCGCACATAATGATAGGTTTCAGGAAGCAACATCCCTTCTTCGGGCGGGGTATGCACGTCACCATGCAGCAAAGGTTCTTCCATCAATTCTTTGATAATCTGCGCGTTCATCCAGCCTTCAGGAAAAGTCAGAGTGCGCTTGATGACATCACCCGCCACTAATTGTTCACTGATTTGTTGTGGTGTCATGCCCACTTCAAAACGATATTCTCCCGCTTTATAGGACTGCACATGCTGCGCTAAGGTTGCCATAATACGGAAGGATAATGGATCAGATAGAAGCCCCGCATCCGCAAGTTGCGCAATAATTTTTTGCGAAGAACTACCCGATGCAATCAGAATCTCAATAGATTCATCATATGCGAGTGCTTGCACCCAATAAGGCTTAACATGCAGATGATAGAACGATACTACCGCTCCACACGCAAGAATCACACCTAATGCAAGAGCAAGGATGATACGCTTCATCCTAACACACCACTAAACACGACCAAAAATCAATGTTGAATTCGTGCCACCAAAGCCAAAAGAATTGGACAGCACATAATTGATCGGGCGTTGTTTTGCCTCATGTGGGACTAAATCTATTCCCACACACTCATCCGCTGGATCATTGAGGTTTAATGTCGGAGGACACACGCCATCACGCATGGCTAATAATGAGAAAATAGCTTCCACACTACCCGCAGCACCAAGCAAATGCCCGATCGCGGATTTGGTTGAAGACATGGAAAGTTGATGCACAGCATCACCAAATAAACGCTTCACCGCACCCAACTCAATCACATCACCAAGCGGCGTGGATGTTCCATGCGCATTAATATAATCAATATCTTCAGGGTTCAACTTGGCTTTGGTCATCGCCATCTTCATGGAACGATAGCCACCATCACCATCCGACGATGGCGCGGTAATATGATACGCATCACCTGATAGACCATAACCTAGTATTTCGCCATAAATATGAGCGCCACGTGCTTTCGCATGTTCGTAATCTTCAAGCACGACAATACCTGCACCCTCACCCATCACAAAGCCATCACGCCCCTTATCCCACGGACGCGATCCTGCGCTAGGATCATCATTGTAGGAGGTGGAAAGCGCACGTGCAGCAATGAAACCTGCCATCGCCACGCGGCAAATAGCAGCTTCAGCACCACCCGCAACCATCACATCCGCATCACCACGTTTAATGATTTCTGCGGCATCACCAATGGCGTGTGCGCCTGTGGAACATGCTGTTACCACAGCTTGATTAGGCCCCTTAAAGCCATTCTCAATAGAAACATGCCCTGAGGCTAAATTGATTAGGCAGCTTGGAATAAAAAACGGCGTCATGCGACGCGGTCCCTTAGAAAGCAACAATTCTGTACCTTCTTCGATTTTACGCAAACCACCAATACCCGAACCGATCATCACACCCGTGCGGTATTGTTGCTCTTCCGTTTGCGCTACCCAACCAGAATCCCGTACTGCTTCACGGGCTGCTGCAATAGCATAAAGAATAAAGTCATCGACTTTTTTACGATCTTTCGGCGGCAAAACATTATCAGGGTTAAACTGCCCTTCACCTTCCCCAAAAGGAAGTTCAGCGGCGATCTGGCACGCATATTCAGTCGGATCAAAACATTGAATACGACCAAAACCAGAAGCACCTGCAAGCAAGCGACTCCAGCTATGTGGCACACCATCCGCTAATGGAGTAACCAATCCTAACCCTGTAACAACAACTCTGCGCATCTACTTCAACCGCACCGCTTACTCAGCATGTTCTTCAAGGTAAGAAATTGCATCACCTACCGTTTGGATTTTTTCAGCAGCATCATCGGGAATTTCGCATCCAAATTCTTCTTCAAATGCCATCACCAATTCTACGGTATCCAAGCTATCTGCACCAAGATCATCAATAAAATTTGCATCAGACACTACTTTTTCAGCTTCTGCACCAAGATGCTCAATAACTATTTTTTTAACGCGTTCTGCAATCGTACTCATAATGTCTCTCCTTAAATAAAATGATATGAACGATAAAATTTCTAACCCATGGACTAGAACGATCGGACAATTTATGCAAGCATTTTTTTGTGAATTTTTGTTATTTTTTTATTTATTGCTCAAAATATCAATATAATCAATGTTTTAGCGATTATTTATGACGGTAAATAATACGTCCTTTACTCAAATCATAGGGAGTCATCTCAACTGTGACTTTATCCCCCGCTAACACGCGGATACGATTTTTACGCATTCTTCCTGAACTGTGCGCCAACATTTCATGACCATTATCCAACAGCACACGAAACATAGTGTTTGGCAATATTTCTTGCACCACACCTTCAAATTCAATTAATTCTTCTTTTGGCATACCTAACACTCTAAAAAGCACGAGCCGCATACATCATCGATACGGCTCACGCTTCTCACACGCCCTAGCGTGAATAAAACTCGGTTACAAGGTTTGGTTCCATCACCACAGGATATGGAATTTCCATAAATGCAGGCATACGACGGAACGTAGCTTTAAGATGTTTTTCATCCATTTCAATATATTCAGGCACACGACGCTCAGCATCTTTCATTGCTTCAAGCACCATAGGAACTTGACGCGAACGCTCACGCACTTCGACAACATCACCCGCTTTTACTTGATAGCTAGAGATATTGACGCGCTTACCATTCACAAGAATATGCCCATGATTCACGAACTGACGCGCCGCAAACACGGTAGGCACTACACCCATACGGTACACCACAGAAGCCAAACGCGACTCAAGCAACCCGACTAAATTCTCAGAAGTATCGCCCTTACGACGCACAGCTTCCTTAAATACGCGATGGAATTGCTTCTCTGAAAGATCACCATAGTAACCCTTCAATTTTTGCTTAGCACGAAGCTGCAAGCCATAATCTGAGAGCTTTCTTCTGCGCGTTGCACCATGCTGACCGGGAGCATATTCACGCTTCAACACAGGGTCTTTTGCACGTCCCCAGATATTTTCACCCATACGACGGCTCAGTTTATACTTTGCTTGTATTCGTTTTGTCACTGCATTATCCTTGTAGTAAATTCATTGTCCAATACACAAATGTGGAATCGCACTATACAAACTTATACGTTCAAGTCAAGCATCTCTTTTCATTCCACTGAAAGAAAATATCTTTCATCACGCATCAAGCCCGACTAAATCCGCTACAGACTCCACACCAAGGCGTTCTACTTCACGCACCAACGCCTCTTTTATCTCCTCAACCAAAGCAAAACCACGATAGACTAAGCCTGAATAAAGCTGAATCAGCGTTGCACCCGCACGCATCCGCGCCACCGCATCCGCACCATCCATGATCCCCCCCACACCAATGATCGGCATCGCGCCACGCATATGACGAAATGCCACACGCACTTTTTCTTCTGCCACATCTCGCAATGGCGCACCTGATAACCCTCCTATTTGTGCTGCATGAGGGCTTTTCAATGATGGTGGACGCGCAATGGTGGTATTGCTGATAATCACCGCATCCACCTGATAGAGCATCATCACATCCAACATCCGACATAATGCATCATCCTCCATATCGGGAGCGACTTTCACCCACACAGGGCGGCGCACTTTTTCAAAGGTAGCAAGCAGATTGCGCTCTTGCATGATTGCCTTAATAAAGGCTTCAAAATGTTGTTCTTGCTGCAAATCTCGTAGCCCCAGCGTATTAGGGGATGAAATATTGATGGTGATATAATCCGCCAACATATAGGCTTCACGCAATAAAAATAGATAATCTTCAAGCGCATCTTCGCTATCTTTATTTTTCCCAATATTGATGCCAAGCATACCTGTGCGCCCTGAATCTTGCGCATAGATTCGCCCAAAGATGTGTTCATAGCCCTCATTATTAAACCCCAAACGATTAATCACCGCACGATCTTCTTTCAACCGAAACATGCGCGGCTTAGGGTTACCCGCTTGCGGCTTGGGCGTGACTGTTCCCACTTCGACACAGCCAAACCCCTGATCATACATCACCTGAAACGCCTCTGCATTTTTATCAAACCCCGGTGCTACACCAATAGGATTTTCAAAGCCCATCCCCGCACACACAACGCCCAAGCGATTATCATAGGTGATCGTGCGCGACTTCGGCACTAGCCCACGCGACAATGCCCATAATGCGCACTTATGCGCTGGTTCGGCAGGCAGAGCAAAAAGCACGTTACGCACAAAATGATAATAGTCCATAAATGCACTCACCATGTCAAGAAAACCAATCTTTATGCAACGGTTTTACTATTTACGCAAGCAAAAAATCACTGGTGCGTGCATTTTTTTGCTTCCTGATTGACTTTACCCTCCGCACAACGCACAATATAACTATGATAGTTCCATCTTCATCCACTTGTTTTTTAAGTACATGCTCTATTATTCCCTTGGTGAGCCTATGCGCTTTTGTGCTAAGCGCGGAAGCATCATCTGCTATGCCTACATTCTATCATGAGCGAAAAGCGAACGCGGTGCAAACGCTGATTTATGCAAAAACAGACGATCACTCTTTGATCACGCATCACACGCATCATATCAAAATGCGCCCTGTACGTCGTCGCATATCACCTGATCCCATCCAATCGAATGTTGCTGCATTGCCACCACAGACAGCACCCTCTTCTGAACATGTTATGGATGTATCACATGATGAGCAAACTCCTGCACCCATCATATACCGCCAAGCATCTGAGTCGCCCCCCCCTCAAACGAATCATGCACATGCAGACGCTGCCCCCGAAGTCCCATCAGAGAACATATCGGATGCGAAGGAAATCATCAAAATTGTTACAGCCAAACCGACAACGAATGATCCTAATGCATCCGTTGTTCCTGAAACAATATCACAAGACACCGATGATTCTGTGACGTTAGCACTGAATGATCTTAAACCATCACCCTCATCTGAGGAAATCGTAGCCATTGCTTCCATTCAACCCTTGTCGCATCAAACGACAGGTGAATTGATTGCAGAACCTTTATCTTCGGATGTTATCACAGCATCAAACGAACCTGAAGTGCGTTATTTTTCTGGAACAAGCGCGCCCACGGTTGCCGCTTCTGCAAACGTTGAGGCTACCGCAAACGTTGAGGCTACCGCAAACGTTGAGGCTGTAGCACCTCCAAAAGAAACCGTTGCCGTAGCTGAGAAAAACATATCGTTAGAAAGTCAAAATATCTTAAATCACCTGCCACGCGAACTTTTTCCGCGTCGTCATGACGAAAGTGGCAAAGTCACCATGGATCGCAGCGATCCCTCGCAAGTACTGCCAACCCATAAGGATGCCTTAGAAACGGATGTGGGCGCATCGATGCAGGTTCGCAGACAAGCATTTGATATTCATTATGAATTAGAAAAAGCCTATCATGCTTTGCTGCAAGGTCATACAGAGACAGCGATAAAAATATATCATGAGGTTCTTGGACAAAATCCTAATGATCAACATGCACTTTTTGGCTTAGCAACCACCTATCATAAATTGGATCGTTTAGGTGAAGCGCGTGAATATTATGGGCGTTTATTAACTATAAATCCATATCACCGCGAAGCATTGAACAACTTCCTCGGTCTTGTGGCACAAGAATCCCCTGATTCTGCCATCCTATATCTTGAGCAGCTTAAACAACAAAATATTGATTTCAGCCCTATTTCCGCACAACTCGCACAAATCTATAGCACACAAGGAAATTTCACGCAAGCCATTCAAAACATGCAAGATGCCGTTTATCTTTCACCTGACAACTTGATTTATCAATATAATCTTGCCGTGATGTATGATATGCATGGAGAGGGAAATCGCGCCTCGGTTATCTATCAACGCTTGATACGTGCAGGGCTTGAAGGCAAAGAGATTCCTGCTTCTTTACAGCAAATTCAGGAAAGATTAACTTTTTTATCATCTAATGGGTGAACGCGAAACCATTCTTTAGGTGCTTCTTATGGACATTACCGATCTCTTAGCCTATACCCAACATCAACAAGCATCTGATTTGCATATTTCATCTGGAAATCAAGCACTTATTCGCCTAAAAGGTGATATGATTGCCATACGCACCATGCCACCTTTAGAACCGCAAACCATCAAGGATATGCTTTATTCCGTGATGAATGATCAGCAACGTAGCAAATATGAGGCAGAATTGGAAATTGACTTTTCCATCGCCTTTGGTGCTGAAGCCCGCTTTCGTGTGAATGCGTTTAATACGATGCATGGTCCAGCCGCTGTCTTTCGTACCATCCCTACACGGGTACTCACACTCGATGAACTCAATGCGCCACCCATTTTTTATAAACTCACTGAGTTACACAAAGGGCTTATTTTGGTGACAGGTGCAACAGGAAGTGGAAAATCCACCACGCTTGCCGCAATGATTGATCATATTAACACCCATCAGCGACGGCACATTATTACCATTGAAGACCCTATCGAATTTGTGCATCAATCCAAACAATCATTGATTAATCAACGCGAAGTTGGTGCAAGCACACGTTCCTTTGCGCGTGCGCTCAAAAGCTCATTACGTGAAGACCCTGATATTATTTTAGTGGGGGAGTTACGCGACATTGAAACCATCCAACTGGCACTCACTGCTGCCGAAACAGGGCATTTGGTGATGGGAACATTGCATACCAATTCCGCACCAAAAACTATTGATCGTATCATTGATATTTTCCCAACTACGGATAAAGAAATGGCACGCGCTATGCTTTCTGTCTCCCTTGAAGGAGTCATCGCGCAAACCCTAGTGCGCAAAGCTGATGGTTCTGGGCGTGTCGCTGCACATGAGATTATGCTTGGTACGCCTGCCGTGCGCAACCTTATCCGTGAGAGTAAAATACCCCAACTCTATTCCATTATTCAGACGGGATCAAAATTTGGGATGAAAACCATGAAAGATTCTCTCAATGATTTAGTTATCAAACGGATCATTACCGAAGAAGAAATGCAAGGTGTCCTTGCCACCAGCAGCGATTTAGAAGATACCAGCAAAATATCCTCGACAAGCTCCACGAGTTCAAACACTAAATTTAACTCCAACAGCTTCTAATTGGAGAACATGATGAACGCATTTGCACACATAATGCGCGTGTTCCATGATCATGCGGCATCGGATTTATTTTTGACGGTAGGCTTTCCTCCTGCCATGCGCGTGGAAGGATCATTGATGAAAATCACTGATAGCCCTCTGACGGATGAAGATATTGATGCGATCATCGCATCCTTACTCACTGAAAGTCAACAGGATGATTTTTCTGCAACGATGGAACTTAATTTTGTAACTATTTGGGAAGGAATAGCCCGTTTACGTGTGAATGTGTTTCGTCAAATGCATCATAATGCCCTTGCTATTCGGCGGGTAATCACTGACATACCAACCGTTGAACAACTCGGTTTACCTGATATGATCAGTCAACTCATCATGAAAAAACGTGGTTTAATCTTGGTGGTTGGGCAAACAGGTTCGGGAAAATCAACAACACTTGCTGCGATGATTGGGCATCGCAATCAGCACGGCACAGGGCATATCATTACCATAGAAGACCCGATCGAGTTCGTCCATGTTCATAAAAACTGCATTATCTCGCAACGTGATGTTGGCATTGATACCTATTCTTACGGCATGGCGTTGAAAAATGCCCTACGGCAAACGCCTGATGTCATTCTCATTGGTGAGATACGCGACCGTGAAACCATGGAACATGCGATTGCTTTTGCAGAAACAGGGCATTTATGCGTAAGCACGCTGCACTCGAATAATGCCAACCAAGCCATTGAGCGTATTCTTAATTTTTTTCCTGTAGAAATACATAAACAAGTGCTAGCCAATCTCAGTTTTAATGTACGCGGGATTATCTCACAACGGCTTGTCCCCAATATGAATGGCAAACGCATTCCCGCGATAGAGATATTATTAAATGAAGGCGTGATACGCGACTATATCCATTCAGGTGAACTGCACCTACTCAAAGAACATATGGAGAAAAACTCGGATATAGGGATGCAAACCTTTGATGTATGCCTCTTAGAATATTTCAAAAAAGGATGGATCACCGAAGATACTGCACTCACGGAGGCAGATAGCCCCTCAAATATGCGTCTATACATCAAACAGCACACCTCGCAGAAAAAACTCTCTCATGGATTTGATCCGAAGGCGATGATTTTTGGAACAAATAATGATTTCTAAGAATAAAATGCGATCTATGTTATTCTTCATTAATCTTTCTCTTGCATAATGGTGAATGTTATGCACATATCCGTATCAACTCGACATCACACACTTCACGGCTTCTCACTGGTAGAACTAGCCGTGGTATTGGTGATTATTTCACTGATTATAGGATCGGTTATCTCTTTGACTTCTCAGCATATGAAAGCAGATAAATATGATAGTAGCTCGAAAAAACTCATGGCTATTGATGCCGCATTGCGCCGTTATGTGATAAGTGCGGGGGAACTTCCTTGCCCCGCAGCGCGAACATTAAACGTCAATGATGCCAATTTTGGCAGAGAAAGTGAACAAGAGTGCGCCAGTGCAACCGCCCCGTTTGGCACGGTGGATGTTGGCAACAGCACCATCCGCATCGGTAGCGTGCCTGTGCGTGAATTGAATCTTCCAGACGGCATGATGTTTGATGCATGGGATCGTCAAATCACCTTTATGATGGTGAAGTCTTTAGGTATGAATGATGCGCTTCGGACTGCAAGTGCAATAACCGCCCCAATCGCGCATACGGGATCAGGATGGGGGGGCATACGCGTGGTGAATGCACTGGGTCATGATGTTTTTGATCGCCGCGATCCTGCCATCGCACCTCGGCATTTTATCGCTTACGCGCTTATCTCACATGGTGAAAATAGAGGGGGCGCACGCACCAAGCAAGGCACACCCCATATTGGCTGCCCGACAATCTCCCACGATGCTATAAATTGTGATGATAGCGATCATATGATTCGTGATAGCGATCTCGTCAACGATGTGTCTATCAGCAACAGCAGCTATTTTGATGATTTAGTGCTATGGCAACCTGTTTCAATCATTAATCCTAACATACATTGACCATCATGCGCACACCGAACCATCACGGATATAGTCTTATCGAACTTTCCGTCACCCTTGGGTTTCTTGCCTTGCTTGCAGGATCATGGTTGACCTTTGCTGCATCCAATAGCGATAAGAAAAACATCGAGCGAACGGAAAAAAAACTTGATGTAATTGAAGATGCTTTGCATCGTTTTGTCAGCATGTATCATCGCCTGCCTTGCCCTGCGGGACTTGCCGTGATCAACACAAATGCCTCCTTTGGTTTAGAAGATAATTGCGCTGCCATCACGCCAACCCTAGCGGGCATCACACGCGTGCATGATGGTTCAACGCAAGAAGTCTGGATAGGAACGATTCCTACGCGCACCCTCGGCATCAAAGAAAGTTATATGATAGACGGATGGGGACGGCGCATAACCTACGCCATCCATAAACGCACGGGGACTATTTCCCTCGGCAATCCCATTCAAACATTCAGCACGTTTATGGCAACTAATGCCGCACAACGGCTTCGGGTAGAAAATATCGACGGGCAGCCGCTTCACAACCCCACCCAATTAACGGGCATACAGCCCGATCCTCATAGTACCGATCCGATTTTATATGTACTCGTCAGTCATGGGCATGATCGACGCGGAAGCTATAACAAAACAGGCATATTAATGAATAATTGTGGCAACACTACACTACACCGCGATATTGAAAATTGTGATTATACCGTCCCTGCCACACGTGACAGCATATTTTTATCCTCCGCGATCATGGATAGCAGGATGGCATCACAATATTTTTATGATATAGTACGTTGGAAAATCAAAAGCCAATTTAACGATACGCCGTGAATGGTGCATAAACTTCTATGCACCCGCATTCATCTCACCACGCCCCAAGACATCGTGCATCGAATAGATGCCACATGGCTGGTGCATAACCCAAAGAGCGGCGCGTACTGCTCCACGTGCATAAATAGAACGATTCGATGCTTTATGGGTCAATTCGATACGCTCCCCATCCCCCGCAAATAATACCGTATGATCCCCGATCACATCACCACCACGCAACGCATGAAAGCCTATCATACCACGTACACGCTCGCCTACAACGCCATCACGTCCTGCACGCTGCGCCACATCAGCAAGTGCCACCTGCCTGCCTTCTGCAACTGCCTCGCCTAAGGCAAGTGCCGTGCCTGAAGGGGCATCTTTTTTATAACGATGATGCAGTTCGGTAATTTCACAATCAAAATCCTCTCCCAAGACGGCTGCAACCTGACGCGATAAAAGCTGCAACATTGTCACACCAATAGAGAAATTAGCCGCTTTCACCATACGCACCGCGCTTGATAAGCTGCGCATCGATTGCTCTTGCGCCTCTGAAAAACCCGTTGTGCCACATATATAGGCTTTATGATGCTGCGCACATAGTGCCGCTAATTCCATACTATATTCGGGATTGGTGAAATCAATCACCACATCACTTGATCGCACCAAAGTCAATGCATCAGTGGTAAGCAATTGAGCATAGGGATGCTGTGCATCCATGGTGCGCGTGGATAAAGCGGCAAGTTTTGCGCGTGGCTCTTGCGTCACTGCTTCCACCAACATCGCCCCCATACGCCCTGTACATCCCGCAATACCAATCTGATGTATCATGATGATCCCTTATGCCCCATATTATAATGCTTTGATCATGTTTCGATGCAGGATACCTATCTTTTCATAAATATCACTGCAACAATGATAACCCAATTTTTCATAGAATGGTATCGCGCTGCATCGAGCATCTAACCCTAATTCGGGCTGCCCGCGTTCCTTGGCAATCGTTTCAAGGTAGCGCACAAGTTGCGCCCCAATGCCACACCCCTGAAAGCGATCCAATACCGCCATCTGTCTTAATCGCTCACGATACAAAGCCACCGTGCCTGCAACCTGACCATCCACATAAGCAATCACATGCACTGCATCAATATCAGCTTCACGTTCTTGATCGATGATTTCTAATCCCAAAGGCTTACGTAATACTTCATAGCGTATTGCTAAACATTCTTGATAAAGAGGATCATGAACATCTCCATGGTTTATCACAACATCCATCTTAATCCTTCAAATCTTCCCAAAATTCACGTACCTTATCAAAGAAGCTATGCGATTCTGGGCTGGTGCTTGATTCAGAACATTTATCGAATTCTTGCAATAAATCGCGTTGTTTCTTTGAGAGCTTCACAGGCGTTTCAATGCGCGCATGTACGAACATATCACCACGTGATTTAGAACGCAAAATATTCATGCCCTTGCCACGTAAACGAAATTGATGTCCGTTTTGCGTACCCTCAGGTATGGTCACTTTCACACGGCTTCCCTCAATCGTTGGCACTTCTACCGTGCCTCCTAATGTTGCGGTGGTGAAGGTTATCGGCACGGCACAATGAACATCTGCCCCCTCACGTCGAAAGAGCGGATGATTTTTGACGGATAAGAAGATATACAGATCCCCTGCTGCCCCTCCACGAAACCCTGCTTCGCCTTCGCCTGTCAAGCGAATACGTGTGCCTTCCTCTACACCCGAAGGAATAGTAACCGACAAGGTACGATCTTTACGCACTGTCCCCGTTCCACCGCATTTACGGCATGGTTTTTCAATAATACGTCCCGTTCCTTGGCAGGTGTTGCAGGTGCGCTCTACGGTAAAAAATCCTTGCTGTGTGCGGATCGTTCCACGTCCACTGCATGTCGGGCATGTTACTGCTTCAGCACCATTTTCACCCCCCGTCCCATGGCAGGAATCGCACGAAACGGAAGTAGTGATATTAATATCTTGCTTTTTGCCATGAAAGGCATCTTCAAGCGATATTTCAAGATTATAGCGTAGATCAGAGCCACGTTGGCGCGCTGATTGCGCTCCAGCATTGCCCCCACCACCGCTACGCCGTCCCGTAAATTCACTGAATAAATCTTCAAAAATATCCGAAAAATTGCCAGAAAAATCAAAGCCAGATGCATTACCCGCGCCACCTCGTCCGCCTTCAAACGCTGCATGACCAAAGCGATCATAGGCTGCTTTTTTATCAGGGTCTTTCAACACGTCATAGGCTTCGCTGATTTCCTTAAACTTTTGTTCAGCTTCCTTATTATTCGGGTTACGATCAGGGTGATATTGCATTGCCAATTTGCGGTAGGCTTTTTTCATTTCCTCCGCATCAGTAGAACGTGTGACACCCAATAATTCATAATAATCTTTTTTACTCATAATACCCAAACAACATTTCAGGATTTTACCTTAACGCATAAAGTCGCTTGACAAAAAAATGACTCATTTTTTATGTCAAACGACTTTAATCATAGCATAGATTAGTTGGCTTTTTTACGCTCATCTACTTCTTCAAAATCAGCATCCAACACTTCACCTTCACCAGCATCCATACGATGTTCATCAGGCGTTACTTGCGATCCTGCTGCCTCTTTTTCTTGTTGTGAACGATAAATCGCTTCACCTACTTTCATCAAGGCTTCTGTCAATTCTTGTGAATGTTGCTCGATTTCCTTTTTATCTTCTGATTCCAGTGCTTTTCTTAAACGCTCCATGGAGCCTTCAATCGCAGATTTATCAGAAGAATTAATGGAAGCACCATGCTCCGCAAGGTTCTTTTCTGCCTCATGCACCAGACCTTCGGCCTTATTTTTTGCCTCAATCACATCACGACGTTTTTTATCTTCATCGGCATATTGCGCTGCTTCCTTGACCATCTTATCAATCTCAGAATCACTCAAGCCACCTGATGCTTGAATACGGATTTGCTGCTCTTTATTGGTCGCCTTATCCTTTGCAGATACATTCACCAAACCATTAGCATCAATATCGAACACCACTTCAATTTGTGGCATTCCACGCGGCGCAGGCGGAATTCCCACCAAATCAAACTGACCAAGCAATTTATTATGCATCGCCAATTCACGCTCGCCTTGGAATACGCGGATTGTCACGGCTGTTTGGTTATCTTCTGCCGTTGAGAATACTTGCGATTTTTTCGTTGGGATGGTGGTATTGCGATCAATCAAACGCGTAAATACGCCACCCAATGTTTCAATACCCAGTGAAAGCGGCGTGACATCCAGCAACAATACATCTTTCACATCGCCTTGCAATACTCCTGCTTGAATGGCAGCACCCATCGCTACCACTTCATCAGGATTTACGCCCTTATGTGGCTCACGTCCGAAGAAATCCGCCACCATCTGAATGACTTTTGGCATACGGGTCATCCCGCCCACCAAAATCACTTCATCAATATCAGATGCTTTCAAACCTGCATCTTTTAATGCTTTTTTGCATGGCTCCATGGTGCGCTCAAGAAGATCCATCACCAAACTTTCCAATTTCGCACGCGTAAGTTTTACATTCAAATGCTTCGGTCCTGTAGCATCTGCCGTGATGAACGGAAGATTGACATCCGTTTGTTGCGTGCTTGATAGTTCAATCTTCGCTTTTTCTGCTGCTTCTTTCAAACGCTGCAACGCAAGCGGGTCAGAACGCAAATCGATGCCATTAGATTTTTTGAATTCATCTGCCAAGAAATCAATGATACGCATATCAAAATCTTCACCACCAAGGAACGTATCCCCGTTGGTTGATTTCACTTCAAATACGCCATCTCCAATCTCGAGTACGGATACGTCAAACGTACCACCCCCAAGGTCATACACTGCAATCGTTTTACCCTCATTTTTATCCAAGCCATACGCAAGTGCCGCAGCCGTTGGCTCATTGATGATACGCAGCACTTCCAACCCTGCAATGCGCCCCGCATCTTTGGTTGCTTGACGTTGCGCATCGTTAAAATAAGCAGGCACGGTAATCACCGCTTGTGTGACTTTCTCACCCAAAAATGATTCTGCCGTTTCTTTCATTTTTTGCAAAATAAAAGCACTTACTTGGCTTGGGCTGTATTTTTCGCCGTCTGCTTCTACCCACGCATCGCCACTATCCGCTTTCACAATTTTGTACGGTACAAGATCAATATCTTTTTTCACGGCTTCATCATTGAAACCACGCCCAATCAACCGCTTCACCGCAAACAAGGTGTTTTCAGGGTTCGTTACTGCTTGACGCTTTGCAGGATGCCCCACCAGACGCTCACCATCACCTGCAAATGCCACGATAGAAGGCGTTGTGCGCGCTCCTTCAGAATTTTCAATTACCTTGGCTGCTTTGCCTTCCATAATAGCAACGCATGAATTGGTTGTTCCAAGGTCAATACCGATTACCTTACCCATAATTTTTTACTCCATAATTGAATGCTTCATCATTCGTACTTATACGAACGGGGTGTATTTTTGTTACATAAGTGTAATTAAGAAAAAGATTTTACTTTTTCAAGTGATATATGCAAAAAAAATGTTATTCGCTGCAATCTTTTCGCAAAAGATAGGACGTTTCAGTAGGATTGCTCTTTATTTAATAGCAACCCTACTGAAAATTCGTGCTATCATCCATATGTTTATAGCGCGACCTAGCCGATAGGTTCTTTAACGAACCTATCGCTACGCGCACTATAGCACGTTTTATTGGATGTGTTCTTTATCATAAAGAACACTATAAAAGTTCGTGCTATAGATTATATGTTGATAGCGCGACCTAGCCGATAGGTTCTTTAACGAACCTATCGCTACGCGCTATATCATGTTTATTGGGGCGGTGCAAGCCTTCTTTTGGCTGCTGCTTACGACGTAACAAATTGGCTTTTAATGCATTTTTCAACGCGGGTGGGGTGTTTTTTTGGGGTAGTTTTTGCATGGTCTCTAATCATTCAATAATGTGCGCACTAAGGGCTTGGTGATTTTACGTTGGGATTGCCATGCGGTTGCATCGAGCTGCTCAATCACACGGTGCAATGCCGCAAAAGATCTGGGCATACGTGCCAAGCAATAATCCACCACATCTTCATCCACACGTAATTGTTTATCATAAAGTCGTTTCAAAAACAAGGTGCGTAACATTGCATCATCAGGTTGAGTGAGTCCAATAGGATAGGCTGCACGCATCCGCGATGCAAGATCGGGGAGAATATACGGAACATAACTCGGATGATCACGCATGGTAATGAGCAGATATGCCTCTGCGCCTTTAATGCGATTGATCGCATGGAACATTGCTTCTTCGCTGTCACGATCGTGAAGTTCCAGCCCATCCAACAGATAATAACCACCCTTGCGCGGCATCATATCCAGCATATTCGCCTGCACACGCTGCGCCCATAATTGCGCCAAAAGCGTTTTTCCTGAACCTTCTTCACCATGCAGAATCACCACGGATGCAGGGAAGGAGGCATCTTCAAGCAAGATGCGTGTTGCCATGCGGTTCGCATCACCGACCACAATATGCAAAGGCGGATCAGGCAATTCCAACGGCAACGCCGCTTGCGATGCGCTCTCATCATGCATCCGTCAACCCTATTTAATACGATAATCCGATGTGATGGTACGCACCGTACCCGATTTAGAGCGCATCAATATCGAATGCGTGGTGATATGGGTGCTAGTACGCTTCACGCCCTGCACCAGCCGTCCATCTGTGACCCCTGTCGCTGAGAAAATCACATCCCCCGCCGCTAAATCTTCCGTAGCATAAATGCGGTTGAGATCCTCTATCCCCATTTGCTTAGCGCGACGTTTCTGCTCCTCAGTCGAAAATACTAACCGCCCTTGAATCGTACCGCCTAAGCAGCGCAATGCTGCCGCTGCAAGCACGCCCTCAGGCGCACCGCCTGTGCCAATATATAAATCAATCCCCGAATCCGCTTGCGTTGTATGAATCACCGCAGCCACATCGCCATCGGGAATCAAAATAACGTGCACACCCAAGGATCGTGCTTCCTTAATGAGTGCTTGATGCCGTGGGCGATCAAGGATGGAAATCCCCAACTCCGCCACAGCGCACCCTTTATGCTGTGCAACCAAAGTGAGGTTTTCCGTCAGTGTGCGATCCAATGATATTGTTCCTTGCGGATAAAAAGGACCTACCGCAATTTTTTCCATATAGACATCAGGCGCATGAAGAAATTTGCCCTCACCTGCCATCGCCATCACTGAAAGCGATCCCGCCGCACCATGCGCACATATCGTAGTACATTCCAGCGGATCAACCGCAATATCTACCGCCGTGCCACTTGGATCACCGACCATCTCACCAATATAGAGCATTGGTGCTTCATCGCGTTCACCTTCACCAATAACGATGCGCCCATGCACGGGCATACGTTGCATTTCTGCTCGCATCGCATCTACGGCTGCTGCATCCGCAGCGTCACTTTCGCCCTTACCAATCCAGCGCGACGCTGCCATCGCTGCCGCTTCCGTCACACGGACAACTTCCAATGCTACATAACGATCTAATGAATGTTCCATTATCTATTCTTCCTCAATACGGATCATGCACGGAGGCGCAACCACGCTGTTCAATGCCTTAATATCCACTAATGCCGCACGCACCTTCGCTTCTGTAGTGATATGCGTGGTTAAAATAATCGTTGCTTCCTGATTGGGGTGCGTTGCGTGCTGAATGAAACTTGCTACCGATATATCATGATCAGCAAAACACCGTGTTAAATCCGCCAACACCCCCGCCGTATCACGCACCCTTAGACGGACATAATACGCGCTATCAAAAGCATCAAGCGGCACAAGTTGCGCACGTGCAAGCGTCTGTGCAGGCACCATAAACGGCAACATGGTGTGACCTCGTGCAATATCGATCACATCCGCCATCACGGCTGAAGCGGTTGCATCCCTGCCCGCTCCTCGCCCTTCAATAAACATATCCGCTGCATGAGACGTGAACAAATGCACAGCATTATACACATCTGTGACTTGGGCAATTTTATTCTCTTGTGGCATAAGAGCAGGATGCACACGCAACTCTATCCCTTCTGGGCGTTGTACGGTAACCGCAAGCAACCGAATACGATAGCCCAATTCATGCGCTGCTAAAATATCATCCGCCCCGATGTTACGTATGCCTTCGCAATGCATCCCTTGAAGATTCGGCACAGTAGAGAACGCTAATGCCGACAAAATGCACAATTTATGGCTCGCATCCACCCCATCAATATCAAAGGATGGATCGGCTTCTGCATAACCTAGGGCTTGTGCTTCCGCCAAAACATCGGCAAAATCACGTCCTGTGCGTTCCATCACACTAAGAATATAATTGCACGTACCATTCAAAATACCAATAATGCGTTCATAACGGTTTGCACTCAATCCTTCCTTAATCAACTTGATGATAGGAATGCCACCCGCTACCGCTGCTTCAAAGGCAAGCGTCACCTGATGCGCTTCCGCTATTTCGCTAAGCTCTGCCCCATGATGCGCAATAAGTGCTTTATTCGCGCTCACTACATGCTTTCCCGCCTGTAGTGCCTGAGTTACCAACTGACGCGCTGCACCTTCCGCACCGCCCATCAATTCCACCACCACATCAACATCGTCACGCTGCGCCAAAGCAATCGCATCATCGCACCATGCATAATCACCCAACGACACGCCACGATCACGCGTGCGATCACGTGCGCTCACCGCCGTAATGATAATATCACGCCCTGTGCGCTGACGTAGCATAGCGGCATGATGCTGCACGATGGATACCACGCCTGCACCAACAGTACCTATACCTGCGATTGCTAAACGTAACGGTGCATGGCTCATAATTGATCCTCTAAGATAATTTAGCAGCAAGACCATGAAGCACTTCTTCACTATCCATCGCTAAGAATTGCTTGATGTTGCGCACAGCTTGACGCAAACGCTGTTTATTTTCCACCAGTGCAATGCGCACATGGCTATCACCATATTCACCAAAACCAATCCCCGGTGCGACCGCTACTTGTGCATGTTGAATCAAGGCTTGCGCAAACGCAAGCGACCCTACTTTGCGGTAGGCTTCGGGAAGTTCAGCCCATACAAACATGCTCGCCTCAGGAGTTTGCACCTTCCATCCTGCTTGATGCAAGCCATCCACCAACACATCCCTGCGCTCACGATACAGTGTACGCAAATCTTCCACACATTGCTGCGATCCATTGATTGCGGCAGTCGCTGCCACTTGAATCGGAGTGAATGCACCATAATCTAGGTAGGATTTAATCCGTGTCAATGCACCAACAAGGTGGGGATTACCTGCAGCAAAGCCAACGCGCCATCCTGCCATCGAATAGGTTTTGCTCATGGTAGTAAACTCAATCGCAATATCTTTCGCACCCTTCACTTGCAAAACAGACGGAGGCGGCGTATCACCAAAATAAATCTCGCCATAGGCAATATCAGAAATCAACCAGATGCCATGCATTTTACAAATATCCACTACCTGCTCATAAAACGCTAAATCCACCACTTCTGCCGTGGGATTACATGGATAATTGATGATAAGCGCGATAGGCTTCGGCTTACAATGTTTGATTGCACGATGTAATTGCTCAAAAAACTCAGGACCTGTCGTGTTGGGAATATGCCACACCGAACCACCTGCGATAATTGATCCATAGGGGTGAATCGGATAGCTAGGATTCGGCACCATAATCACATCACCAGGAGCAGTGATTGCGGAGAGAAGATTCGCTAGCCCTTCCTTAGAGCCAATAGTCACAATCACTTCTTTATCGGGGCAAAGTTCCACACCAAAACGACGCTGATAATAGCCTGCTTGCGCACGGCGCAATCCTTTAATCCCACGTGATACGGAATAACCATCCACCTTAGGTTGCGACAATGTTTCACGCAATTTGTCAACAATATGCGGCGCAACAGGGCTATCAGGATTGCCCATACCAAGATCGATAATATCAAGCCCTGCCGCTCGGTCACGTGCTTTTTGTTCGTTCACCACCGCAAATACATAAGGGGGCAAGCGTTTAATACGATAAAAATCTGAAGAAGGTTGAGTCATAAAAGAAACAATGTGCTAGGTTTAATAACGGGAATAATGACGACGCATACGCGCATAACGTGATTCTGCCAACAAAGGACGTGCGCGCTGCAACTCACGAGGAGTTTTCAATAATATCGGAGGCATTGCCTGATTCACCACGGGCGGTTCTGTTGTTGTTGGAAGTTCCGTCTCAGGCTCAACTTCTTCGATCATGATAGCATCATCCGCATCATCAACCGTTGCGACTGCCTCTGGCAAAGAAGATGTATCCGCCACTGTTTGCGATGGCGTAGGTACAACCACTTCTGGCTCTTTAGGTGTTAGCGGACGTGCAATTTCTTCTGTTTTTGGCTCTAAGGGTGGCGCAGCTTCTTGTGCAGCACGTTCTAAATCTTCTATCGTTACATCTTTTTCTACGACGACTTCTTCTTCCTCTTGCGGAGCTTCCACAACTACAGGAGGCGTAGCTTGCGCTATAGGAGGTTGCTCCTTCGCAAGGGAAGCGAGCATTTTTTCTTTGGCTAATTGTTCCTGACGTTGTTGCGCCATTGCAACAGGATCAATCGGCTCAGACGATGTCATCAACGCATCCGACGGCTTGGATTGCTCCATAGTACGTGCAAACATATCAGCCTTATTTGCCCCTTCATTCACCATCTTTTCGGCATTTTGTGGCTTTGGCGGCACATCACGCAATTCAGGATAGGCAGGTTCTTCCTCTCCCATAGCTGCCATATCTGGGGCTTTGCTCTCAGTTGGAGTGATTATTGGCGTGGATGCTACTGGAACATCTGTTGGAATAACTGCATCCGTGCTTGGTATCACAGGAGCAGCAACATTAGGGACGGATGGTTGCGCTGTTGCAGCAAGAGGCGAAGATGCTACCCCTGCATTTTGTTGTTCATAGTAAAATAACGGAGAAGGCTCTAATCCACCTTGCGCGCTTTGCATCTCACCCATAGACGCAGGAGAAGAAGGCATGGTCTGCACTCCCATTCCTTGTATCTGTCCCATTCCTTGTATCTGATTTTGCGCTACCGCCTGTTGCAATCCTTGCTGTGTTGGCACAGTCGCAAGATTATGCGCAGGATTCAACATTGGCGCACGCTTTTGTCCTGCCACATAATTATAGCGATCTGGTTGCTTTTCAAAAATCCCCAAACAGCCCGACAACATCAAGGCTGACGTAACCATCATGGCATATGAGGATAGTCGCTTAGGGCGCATTATATTTGCGCGATTCATCATTATCATGCTTTCTCTACCTAAAGAATTACAAAACCAGAACATATAGTGTACTATGTAGCATTAAATCACAGCACAAATCAAGCAGAAGATGTAAAATACTCTGATATGAACCGCATAACAAACGCTTGCACGAAACATTATTTACTGATAAATACTAGAATATGATAACACAAAATGCAGATTTTTTATCCTCCCTTTTTCAGCAAACCTATCTTGTGACGGGCGGAGCAGGCTTTATTGGCTCAACGGCCGTGGCGCAGATGGTTCATGCGGGGGCGCATGTCGTAGTGGTCGATGCGCTCACCTATGCAGGATTCCGTGAAAATCTTGAATGGATTCCCTCGCATCCACATAATGGCAGCTATGAACTTGTGGAAGGGTCAATTACGGATGGCGCACTCATCAGCCAACTATTAGCGCACCACCGCCCTAGTGCCATCATCAATTTTGCTGCTGAATCGCACGTGGATAATTCCATTGAATCTCCGTCGCAATTCATGCATACCAACATCATCGGCACGTATACTATGCTGGAAGCAGCGCGCCATTATTGGAATCATCTTGAAGCGGGCGAAAAAGAAGCATTTCGTTTTATTCAAATCTCTACGGATGAAGTCTATGGATCATTAGGCGAAACGGGCAAATTCCATGAAGAATATCCTATGCAGCCCAACTCTCCTTATTCTGCCTCTAAAGCAGCGGGGGATCATTTGGCACGCGCATGGTTTCATACCTACGGCTTGCCAACAATCATCACCAACTGCACCAATAATTATGGTCCGCGCCAATATCCTGAAAAACTCATCCCACTGATGATCCACCATGCGCTCGCTGGGAAAGATTTACCTATCTATGGCGATGGACGCAATATCCGCGATTGGATTCATGTTGAAGATCATTGCATGGGGGTGCTTCGCGCATTAACCCTTGGCACAGTCGGTGAAAGCTACGGCTTCGGAGGCAATGCAGAAAAAGCCAATATGGATGTGGTGCATAATATATGCGATCTTCTGGATGAAATACGCCCACGCCCGCAAGGCGGTTCATACCGTGAGCAGATTCGTTTTGTGAAGGATCGCTTAGGGCATGATCGTCGCTATGCCATTGATGATAGCAAAGCAATACGCGAACTCGGCTTTATGCGTTCGCATGATTTTTCCCATGGAATCCGCGCTACCATTACATGGTATTTAGACAATCAAGCATGGTGTGAGAGCGTCACACGCGATGCAGCCCACAAGCGCGCTGCTTAAACATTGAGATAAAAAGGAATGTCGTGATGAAAGGAATTATTCTTGCTGGTGGATCGGGAACACGCCTTGCGCCTCTCACCCGGACGATGAGTAAGCAATTATTGCCTATTTACGACAAACCAATGATTTATTATCCGCTCTCGACTCTCATGCAAGCGGGTATTCGTGATATTCTTATCATTTCCACCCCACGCGATATTCCTATGATTCAAGCATTGCTTGGCGATGGTAGTAATCTCGGCATCTCCCTTAGCTACATCGAACAACCAAGCCCAGATGGCATTGCGCAAGCCTTTATTCTTGGTGCCTCTTTTATTGGGTCAGAGCCTGTATGTTTGATTCTTGGTGATAATATCTTCTATGGTCACACGCTTGCGGAGCAAACCATCAAGGCATCGCAATTAGGTGCAGGCGCAACCGTCTTTGCTTATCAAGTGCATGATCCTGAGCGTTATGGTGTGGTGGAATTTGATGCCCAAGGCAAGGCATTATCCATCGAAGAAAAACCAACACACCCTCGTTCTTCATGGGCGGTTACAGGCTTATATTTCTATGATAATCATGTGATTGAGATTGCTAAATCTCTCACTCCATCGGCACGTGGTGAATTAGAAATCACCGATGTCAACAAAGCCTATATGGCGCAAGGATCATTAACCGTAGAGCTACTCGGGCGTGGTGTTGCATGGTTGGATACGGGAACATTTGCTTCCTTGCTTGCAGCGGGGCAATTTGTCCATACGATTGAACAAAGGCAGGGGCAAAAAATTGCCTGCATCGAAGAAATTGCCTACCTAAAAGGCTTTATCACGAAAGCGCAATTATTGACACTTGCGGAACAAACAGGGCAAGCCCGCAACCCAAGCAGCGGCACGTATGGCAGCTATCTTTATATGATTGCGGAAGATGATCAACCACGTGGTCTATAGTGCTTCCATTATATAATTATCGATCAATCGGCAATTATATAATGGCAAATATACTCCCCCGCGTGCGGGGGAGCAATGAAGCAAGGATTTCTCAAAAGAAATCCGATACTGAACCGTGGGGGCATTCTATTTACCCCCACCCAATCATCAGCGGTTTTTCAAAGAAAAACCTTGATTCTTGGACTCCCCCGCAGGCAGGGGAGTAGACCATTTATATCTCATGAGGTGTGGTGAGGTTATAGTCCTTCAATCACCACACATTGCGCGGCAGCAGAAAGCACCGCTGCAATACGGATGGTATGTTGTATTGCTTGTTTGCTTACACCTGCTTTGATCACTTCATGCACGTGCGCGTCCATACACATACCGCAACCATTAAGGGCTGAAACGGCAAGGCTCATAAGCTCAAAATCAACTTTTGCAACGCCAGGATTGCCAATGATATTCATACGCAAATTAGCAGGCATCGTGCCATATTCTTTATCATTCACCAAATGCACAAAGCGATAATAGACATTATTCATGCCCATAATCGTTGCCGCTGCTTTCGCTGCTATTATCATCGTCTCGTCTAACACGGACTGTGTTTCAGCAACAACGGCATCTATGATTGATTTTTGCTTGGTAGCATAGGCTGCAGCAAGCGCAATGCCATGTGCTTGAGGCAAAGTCAAGCCTGATAGGCTATCTTCTGCAAGAATCTTTGATAGATTAATTTTAGTATCGCGGGCATAATCAGGAAAATCAGCGCGTAATGTTTCAATAGTCATAAAATACTCCTTCTTGAATGCTAAACAAGGGAGAAAAGCTCAAGAACCCCCCTCCCTGCTTATATAGCACGTTTCGATAGGTTGGTTCTTGTTCAAGAACACGCCTATCGAAAATTCGTGCTATACATCATATATTTTATAGCGCGAACTCACGATAGGCACGCTTATATCAACGTAACCAACCTATCGTGACGCGCTATAGTACAATCTATGCAGCAGTTGCTTCTTGTAAATCAATAGTTTCTTCACCTTTGCTCCAATTACATGGGCAAAGCTCATCACTTTGCAAGGCATCCAGCACGCGCAATACTTCCTTAGGATTACGACCCACTTTGAGGTCTGTCACCATAGAGAAGCGTACAATCCCTTGAGGATCAATAATAAATACAGCACGTTGCGCTACACCCGCATTTTTATCCAAAATACCAAGAGCAGAAGTCAATTCATGCTTATTATCCGCCAACATCGGGAACGGCAAATCGCGCAATTCGTCTTGATGCTTACGCCACGCCCAATGGCAGAACTCACCATCAGTTGAACCTGTGAGAAGCTGTGCGTCACGATCTTGGAACTCACCGTTCAAGCGTGCAAATTCTGCAATCTCCGTTGGGCATACGAAGGTAAAATCTTTTGGATAAAAGAACATCACCAACCACTTCCCCGGATATGATTTGTCGGTTACATCGATAAACACATTATCAATCGTAATGTCTTTGAATGGCTTACCCGCCACGGCTTTAAGATTAAATGATGGGATTTTTTCACCAACACTGATAGTCATAGGATGCTCCTTTAACGGCTTAAATTATCACTAGAGGCACGCTAATGCACTGCCTTCTTGCTATATAATAGATGATCAGATCATTTGCGAGTGTTTGTGATGATTTTTTATCTTATAGTACAATATTTACAATTTTATTTGGCACAATAATCACTTTACGCACCGTTTGCCCTGCAAGATAGGGTTGCACCTTCTCACGTGCCAATGCCTCGCGCTCCACATCTTCTTTCGGGGCATTATGCGCCACCTCGAACGTATCTCGCAATTTACCATTAATCTGCACCGCAAGCGTCACTCGATCATCGAGCAATAATGCAGGATCAGGGCGTAACCATGGCTCTTGTGCCACCAATCTACTATGCCCCATCACACGCCACATGCTTTCCGCTATATGCGGCATGAATGGTGCGATAAGGCGTGTGCATGTCTCCATACCAAAACGATAGGCGGCATCATGCGTCGGCACGGTTGCGACAGCATTAGAAAGCTCACGAATAAGCGCGACCGCCTTGTTAAAAGCGAATTGCTCAATCGCGTGGGTGACTTGGGCAATCGTTTTATGTGCAAGGCGCATGATCTGTTGTGCCTCATGTGAATCACTCTGTGTCATAAGATCATGCGACGCTACCGCACGCGCCATACGCCACAAACGATGTACATAGCGCGATGCACCTTCAATGCCACTATCTGTCCATTCTAAATCGCGATCAGGAGGGGAATCAGACATCATAAATAAGCGTGCCGTATCCGCGCCATACGTTGAAATCATTGAACGCGGATCAACCGTATTATGCTTGGACTTACTCATTTTTTCACTACGCCCAACCGTGACCGCTTCCCCCGTTTCACGCACAATCATCGTGCCTTGCGCATCACGGGTAATCTGCTCAGGATATAACCATGCACCCGAAGGCGACTTATAGGTTTCGTGCGTCACCATCCCTTGCGTAATCAACTGAGTGAACGGCTCGGATACGCTTACATACCCACAATCACGCAATGCTTTGGTGAAAAAACGCGCATAGAGCAAATGCAATACGGCATGTTCAATACCGCCAATATAGCAATCCACAGGCAAAAAGCGATCAGCCGCTTCTTTATCGATGCCCTTTGCAGCGTGCGGATTGCAATAACGCGCAAAATACCATGATGATTCAAAGAAGGTATCAAATGTATCCGTCTCACGCCGTGCAGGCTTACCACATTTTGGGCAATCCACATGCTTCCATGTCGGATGATGATCTAAAGGATTGCCTGCTTTATCAAAGGTGACATCATAGGGAAGTTCAACGGGTAATTGCTCCTCAGGCACAGGCACTATGCCACAATCATCGCAATGGATAATCGGGATGGGGCATCCCCAATAACGCTGCCGTGAAATGCCCCAATCACGCAAACGATAATTGACACATCCCTCACCTACTCCCATCGCTTCGAGCTTCGCAATCGCAGCACTCTTGGCATCTTTTGTAGGCAAGCCATCCAAAAATTCCGAATGGATCATGATGCCGTCGCCCGTATACGCCACATCATCAATAGGGGTATCCGATGCCACAACGGGCGTGACGGAGAGTTGATAACGACGTGCAAAATCTAAATCACGTTGATCGTGGGCAGGGCAACCAAAAACCGCACCTGTGCCGTAATCCATCAACACAAAATTAGCAGCATAAACGGGATAGAGTTTACCATCAAAGGGGTTGCGGACTTTAATCCCCGTATCTACGCCTTTTTTCTCAGCTTTTTCTATGGCTTCTTCGCTCGTGCCAAGCTGCGCACATTCTTTGATGAATGTTGCCAACTCAGGATGATGCGGTGCTAATAGTTCCGCTAAGGGATGACTCGCGGAAATGGCAAGAAAACTCATACCGAACAAGGTATCTGGGCGGGTGGAATACACCGATATTTTTTGCAAGGACTCAGGGAGTTGCTCCCCGTTCGTTACCTCAAAATGAATATACGCCCCCTCAGAACGTCCAATCCAATGGTGCTGCATCAGGCGTACTTTATCTGGCCATGCCTCTAAGCTATGCGTGCCTTCTAATAATTCCTGCGCATAATCCGTAATACGCAAAAACCACTGATTAAGCGTGCGACGCTCCACGGTAGCGCCCGAACGCCAGCCCTTGCCATCCACCACTTGTTCATTGGCAAGCACCGTATGATCCACGGGATCCCAATTCACCAAGGATTCTTTGCGATAGGCAAGCCCTTTTTCTAAAAACTGTAAGAAAAAGCGTTGCTCATGCACATAATAATCAGGGCTGCACGTTGTCACCTCACGCGACCAATCATAGGATAGACCAATCGATTTTAGTTGATCCCGCATGGTAGCGATATTCTGATACGTCCAATCAGCAGGATGCACCCCACGCAAAATTGCTGCATTTTCTGCGGGTAATCCAAAAGAATCCCATCCCATAGGATAGAGTACATTCGCCCCAAGCGATCTACGGAAGCGCGCCGTGACATCCCCAAGCGTATAATTACGCACATGCCCCATATGGATATTGCCCGAAGGATAGGGAAACATCTCCAGCACATAATAATCAGGGCGATCACTCTGCACATCCGTGTGTGTGGTGAAACATCCCGCTTGCTCCCACTGCGCTTGCCAATAGGCTTCTGCTTGCTGCGGGTTATAGGTTTCATGCTGTAAAAAATCATCGGATATGGGCATCTTATTCATGATTAGTGTTATGCAATGCTTGCGTGTAGGATGCAAGAAAAAACACTATCATGACACAAAAAAAGAGGGTTGAGTTGTGACTCAAGCCCTCAGAATAGTGACACGTCACTAACCTATCGTGACGCGCTATATATCATTAAAAAACAAGCATCACTATTTTAGACTGTGTACTATCTGTCGCTGTTATGGGGAGAATATTTTTGATGTCACTTTTTTTATAGCGAACATAGTGATCATTCCCAAAAGCCTTCAAGATAATTGCATCTTTTTCTTCTTTAACAAGAACCCCTCGCGCGCTTCCCGATGCAACGCCATCGCTAATGGAGTCTTCTTTAGTAGACGATAGTTTTTTCTCGTCTGGGACTAATTTTATAATGCAGTTTGATCTTCTATCCTCTCGTGAGGATGTTAATACGCGATGATCTGCTGCAATGATTTTATGTTCGACATCGGCAAATTGTTCAACAAGATTAAGCCCGTAATGCACTAACACGCTATTTTTTGGGAACACAATATTACTATAATGCCCACGAATATTCTTAAATTGCAGCGCATCAATCCCGCAATGTTCAGGCATCGTCAAGGTCATAGGCCATGTGTCTTTATGCGTTCCCATCCGCGTGCATTGCCCCATCTCATAATGCTCTTTATCCGCACGAGCGACATTCATCCCTTCTTGTAATGGGGGATAATAATTATATTCCAGCATGGATGTTTGTGCGTCATAATATTGTGATAATTTTTGATTAGGGATAGAAAAAACCAGTTCAAGCCCTTGCATGACGCTAGCAAAAATACTGACGATCTTTTTTTCGCACGCTCTAAAATCCTCTAAATCCGAGGATGTATGCCCCACAGGCACGGCTTCATCACCAAATGCAAAACGCAGGAAATGAGAATAATGAGCATTCTCAAAAAAATGATACCCTCCAATATCATAATCAAAGTTTTGAAGACCATAGGCATGATTGTTCAATGTATTAAAATCATGATGAAGTATCGAAGGTATCTTCTTCTTTAGTTTCATAAGAGCATGATATAGTTCTTCTTGTTCTGTTCCCGAAAAATCATCAAACGTTAAAAGAATGCCGCCACAATAACGAGAGGAATTATAAAAAACATCTAATGCGGATTTTTTTTGTGCTAGCAAATCCCAATATGATATAGTAAGCATATATTATCATCCTTTTTTATATAAAACAATACTTTATATACCCATTTAACTTCAAGGACTTGAGTCCTTAAAGTTAAATTAAGGGTATATCTTATTAGAAATACTCATCGTTTCCACATTTTGATACTACGCATCGTGTGCGATGAGTATAGCATGATGCCACCTAAACAGACCATACTGGTTTTTCAACGCGCACAGCAAACGGAATATCTTCAAACGAATTGAAAAACTTTGCATGTGGCACAGAATCTTTTTGATAATCATGCTTCGTACATGAAAGTGCTTTCGCTATAGTTTTAGCAATATTCGTTCCAGACGATTTATCAACCCAACTAAATGATCCCGATGGATTCACCTCCAGAAAATAAAATTCTCCGTTCTTATCTTCGCGTAAATCAATCGCTCCGTACCGCAAGCCCAATCTTTTCATAAGAGCATGTATATTCTGTTGCACCGCCTCGGGCAACACACATTGTTCTTGCCCCTGATAGATATTGATGCGCATATCAAAAGGATAATCACGTTTTTGTGTGTCATAGCGCACTGCAATCATCGCATCATCAACCACAGTCACCCGATAATCATACGGACCATCGATATATTCTTGAAAATAGACAGGGCATAAATATAATGAATCAAGCAGTGGCAACATATCCTTAGTAAATAACCGTGTTGGTTCAAAAAATATATCCTTATCCATCCATGTATAGAGCATCTTAAAAATAAATTGCTTATCTTCCGCAAGAAATTGTTCCGCATCGCTTCGATCACACGTAATGATCGATTGCGGCACACAAAACCCCACATCACGAGCCATACGTCTTTGATGGGTCTTATGCTCTGCAATGTCCATGGCTTCAGGATTATTATACCACCGTGCATTAGGAAGAAACGTCAAAGCATTCACCATCCATTTCCAAAAATAAATTTTCTCGTAACTCACATATTTTTTAATATGTTCTGGTTGCTTATTATATCGATGGTCAACCACATAATGCAGCCACACTGATTGTACGTGATCCATACGAATTTCCGTTCCATCATTGAGCGCAAGAGATACACGGTACTCCTCATGCTCCGTAATCGTCGCCACATACTGATAGCCCAAACCCGCCTTGCTCAGCACAAACGGAAAAGTATCGTCACTTAAATGGCTAATCACGTTACGCAGACCAGGTGCTTCATCAAAATCAGATATTATAAGGCATGAGGGATAGAATATCATAGCAACTCGCACTGAAATTATTGGAATGGACAAAAATCTAGTTTTGAACCATACAAGAAAATACCTAACAAACAATTAATAAAAAAATTAATGCATTATTATGAAATTTGATGTATATTAGTAGAATGTATTAAGTAATTATTAATTTTTACTCCTTAATACTTTGCAAAAATTCAATTAACAACTATTTTATATGGGATGAAGACAATGGCAAATGATGATACGGTAGCGCAAGCTATGACTAAGCCAGAACGCGATAAGTTCATGAAAGATGATCGCGCCCAAGGTGAAGGCACGGAAGTAGCACAAGCTATGACTAAGCCAGAACGCGATAAGTTCATGAAAGATGATCGCGCCCAAGGTGAAGGCACAGAAGTAGCGCAAGCTATGACTAAGCCAGAACGCGAAAGATGATCGCGCCCAAGGCGAAGGCACGGAAGTAGCACAAGCTATGACTAAGCCAGAACGCGATAAGTTCATGAAAGATGATCGCGCCCAAGGTGAAGGAAACTCCATGCAAGCACAAGTTGCTAGTATAGCGCAAACCATGTTAAATGCTGGTGTTACACCTGCGGAATCTGACCTTGGTAATACTTCATTGCCAAAGAATCAAGATTTGAATCGCGGCAAAGGTGATATTGGCATTGGCTAATACCCACCCGAGAATGTGTACAGCACACTATATAATCGAACAGACGCATCACGTAGCATTTGTTAAATTAAATACTGTGTTGTACACACTTCTTCCACCTACATTATCCTTGCACGACGGAACAATCATAGGTATGCGTTGCAAATGCGCCACCGATCATCATATGCTCTATCGAACGTGCAAGACCGTTCGTACCACTAATATGCACCAAAGTAGCGCATAACGTCCCCTCCCCACCTGCGGGCTGCAACCGAGTTTTGCGCATTTTCATAGTAAAATTGCCTAGGGAAGTCTCTGGATCAAAACCTATAATACTATTATGATAATCACCACACATCCCTGTATCCGTATGATACGCTGTGCCACGTGCTAAAATACGTGCATCGCTTGTAGGTACATGGGTATGGCTACCGACAACCGCACTCACCCGCCCATCAAGATATATGCCCATCGCATTTTTTTCCGCCGTTGCCTCGGCGTGCATATCCACAATAATCGCATCAATATTATAGCCTAAACGATGATGCGTTAATATCTTATCAGCAGCACTAAAGGGAGAATCAAGATATTCTTTATGAAAAATTTGCCCAAGCAAATGCAGTACACCAATACGCTTGCCCTTCGAGGTTTCAAGGATAAACCAGCCCTTGCCATTTGTTTTTTCAGGGAAATTATGCGGGCGTAATAAGCGCGGTTCATAATTGAGATAATGATGCGTATCTTTTTGATCCCACACATGATCGCCCCCCGTGAGTACATCCACTCCTGCGGCAAAAAGCTCCTTACACAAATCAGGCGTGACCCCGAAGCCTCCCGAGACATTATCCGCACTCGCAATCACCATATCAAGATCATGTGAAAGACGCAACTTAGGGACATAATGCACCACCGCATCCTTACCAGCGCGCCCGACAATATCGCCACAAAATAAGATACGTAAATCGCCATATTGACGCGCTATGCTCGGTTGATAATTCATGGAGTGATGACCTCTTTTTCCGTGATAATATGATGCAACCGCTGATCATGCGCTTCCACGGGTATGTTATGCACCTCTTGACACGAAAAAGCAACCCCTATGGGGATAATCTGCGGATGGCGCGCCAAATATTGATCATAATAGCCCTTTCCGTACCCCAAACGCGCCCCTCTACGATCAAACCCAAGCAATGGCACGATACACACATGCGGTATCACCTGTACGGATTCAGACGGGGGCTGCATCACACCAAATGCCCCCTCAACTAATGTGTGATTCCATTCATGCATCTGCATGATACCCCCGTGCGTGCGTGGCAAAGCATAATGATAAGAAGGCAAAAGCGCACGCACGCCCAAGATATTCACCTCACTTTTTATCGGATGATATAATGCCATGATGAATGATGGCTGATGGACATGCTGCACTAATGCTAGCATATGTTCAAGAATGTGCAGTTGCGCAACATCTCGAACATCTGCATCAAGATTATCTCTTAGACATTGTATTTTATGACGTAAAAATGATTTGTTCATGCGTGTTCTGTGTCAAAAAAGAGTGATCCGTACCTAAAACATCATCTAATATATCGTAATACTCCGCATAGGCAATGGATAAGTATTTCCCCATTGCTTTTTACGCTGCTCTCACATACACTTTAGCGCATATGGAATCATTAGCTCATCACACCCACGCCCTCACTGGTCTTTTAGTGCAGCTTTTGTTATTTTTTGGCATTGCTGGTCTTGTCGTGCCTTCTTTGCAAAGAATGCGTGTAACTCCTGTGATTGGCTATCTCTTATCAGGCATTGTTGTTGGTCCTTTTGGGTTAGGGCAATGGGCTGATGAACATAGTATGTTACGCTATGTTACCATTAACAATACCAATACGGTGCATCTTATTGGTGAGCTTGGGGTGATTACCATGCTCTTTATGATTGGCTTGGAGCTTTCTTTTCAACGCCTCAAGGAACTCAAAAATTATGTACTTGGTCTGGGTAGTGCGCAAATTATCTTAACGGGAACTGTCATTGCAGCCATTACCTATGCCTTTACGCAGAATACAGCAATGGCTATTTTGCTTGGTGCATCCATGGCACTTTCATCCACCGCAATCGTGATGCAAATGCTGCAAGAATATCATTTAAGTAATCGTGATATAGGAAGTTTGTGCTTTTCCATCTTATTGATGCAGGATTTAGCGGTTGTCCCTATCTTGGTACTTGCTAGTGCTTTCACGGGGGATTCGGATATGAGTATCCCTTTGCTTTTAGTCCAATCTTTATTGATTGGGGTTGCTGCCGTGACGGGTATTTATATCGTCGGACGTGTTGCGATGCGCCCCTTATTGCGCGTATTGAGCGTCACACGTAGCCCCGAATGGTTGATGGCATTTGTATTGTTCATTGTGATAGCCTCCGCAAGCGTTACGCATTATGCAGGATTATCTGCCGCTCTTGGGGCATTTTTAGCAGGCTTATTGATTGCGGAAACGGATTGCGTTCATGCCGTTGAAGTCATTATGGAACCTCTCAAAGGCTTACTACTAGGCATATTTTTCCTCTATATCGGTATGATGATTGACCTAAGCGAAATATGGCGCACTCCCGTCATGCTCTCGCTGGCAGTGGCAGGCATTTTTCTTATTAAAACCATCATCTTATTCCCGCTATGTCGCGCCTTCCATGTGCCAAGCAAGCGTGCTATTGAAGCCTCGATGATGCTTTCGCAACCCGGTGAGTTTGCTTTCTTGATCTTAGGGCTTGCGGCAGCTACAGGGATGATGCCACGCGCTGATGTGCAGTTCTTTTTGCTTGTCACCGCCATTGCTATGGCAATGACACCCTTTATGTTTAAGTTTGCCCCATGGGTGAGTGGATGGCTTGAACAACATTCATTAGGGGGGGATGATATACCTCCGCCACCCGTGGAAGGTAAGGTACTCATTGCAGGTTTTGGGCGCATGGGACGCAAAATTGCAGATACACTAGAATCGCAACATATCCCCTATATCGCTGTTGAATATAACCTACAATTAGTACGAGAATGGAAAAAGAAAGGCTATAATGTGCTGTATGGTGATGCTACCCAAGGCGTATTATGGCACTCTGTCGGAGCGCAATATGCAAGTGCTATGGTGGTGACGGTTGATAATTACGCAGCATCCGAAAAAATACTCTCCGCCGTGCATCGTGAATGGCCACTTATGCCTACCATCATGCGCGCTCGGGATGTGTGCGATACGCAGCATTTCTATAGTTTAGGGGCAGCGCATGTTGTGCCTGAATTAGAAGAATCAAGCCGCCAACTCGCGCAAGCCTTGCTCGAACATATGGGTATGCGCCCTGAAGAAGCGTTTGAGGCATTACGCATTGAACGTCAATATGAAGCCTATACTCCTGTTTCAACACATGATTAACCTGATTTTTGGATAAGGAAAATCATAACTTGTTGTTTTATATAAAATACTACGTCATGCCTGCGAAGGCAGGCATCCAGATCAACACCTTTGACTGGACTCCTGCCTACGCAGGAGTGACGATCATAATAAAAAACAATATACTCATTTCACTTCAAGGAGTTAAGTCCTTGCAAGTGAAATTAAGGGTATATCTCATTAAAAATACTCATCGTTTCCACATGTTGATGCTACGCATCGTGCGTGTGCGATGAGTATATATAACAAGTATATAATTTCAATATTATCCAAAACTTAGGTTGATTAGTACGCAGCCGTGCCTAGATTTTACCACATATGAGTAAACTCTAATTCACAAGCAACGCCAGTAAATGATAGATTATATCTGAAATTTGCAGCGGGTGTTGTGCCACTTGCAGGAAGGGTATTGCAATTCACTCCATCCCGTTCACGTGTGATGACCTGCCCCACTCCCGGTAACCCATCATCTATTTTTCTATCTATTCCATATGCTTCTGCTGGAGTAAGGAAATTAAAATCGGCATCATTTTTATAAAATACCAACGTATTGCCATGCGCGCCTTCAAATGTACCCATATCTGTAATGGGTACAATATAATTATTATAAAAAGGCGGTATATAGGCTTGCGGGTGAAGATAAAGGTTGTTCCCGCCTTTACTTACGAAAAACTCTCCCTTTCTACCCCATCCTGTGAACACGCCATTAAATCGTCCTTCAATCAAACCTGCATTCGATAAATGTTGCCAAAATAATTGCCCTTCAATATTAGAGCCAACAACAGGCGCAACATGATGTACGATGCCATCACCATTGCCATTGCATGTTTGCGTTCCTGTTGCCCCACTTGCCCCAACGCCAAAATTGTTGCATGTTCCAACAGGCATAGTACCCCAAAATGATGTAGCATTATGAAAATCCCCCGGTATGCCATCATATTTTTCAACAAACACCCCTACCGCTGTTTGCACATTTTCTTTTTCCCGTAAGATATTTCTTAGCTCCGCTGCACGTATGAGATGTTGTCCTGCCAGTATGCTTCCCGCGAGCAAACCAAGTATGACGAGGACAATAGAAAGCTCTATGAGACTAAATCCTAAACTATGCCTATTAACCCGTGGGCTGCGTATTAGTGTCATACCTATGCTCCTATTGTGCCATCATCATATCCACCTACACGGCACATTTTTTATTATATATACGAAATAACAAATTACTGTTAATTACCATACTTACCACCCGACAAGTTTAGCGTAATGCCATAGTTTTGGGATTGTGGTGAGGTTCAGTGCTGCATAGAGGATGCGTCGGATACCTTGTTTGAAGAAC
>RDXO01000032.1 GCA_004292675.1 Alphaproteobacteria bacterium
CTATAATCACTTGCTTCCACAAAAGGCAATAGGGTATAAAACACCAGCAGAAGCAATCGCAGAAGCTATGAACTCACCCAACCTGACGGGGATGGACACATATGTTATAACGGATTCAAGGAATTAAACAGCGACGAACAGGAACAGCGAAGTGCATCATGACAACCCTATTTGACCCTCTCACTCTTGGATCACTCACCTTACCCAACCGCATCATCATGGCACCACTCACACGCGGACGCGCCGATGCAGGAGGCATCCCGGGTGCGATGATGGCAGAATATTATGCCTTGCGCGCCGATGCTGGGTTGATAATCAGCGAGGCAACCGCAATCACACCACAAGGCTATGGCTGGATCGGCGCACCAGGCATATGGAATGACGCACAAATGGGAGGTTGGCAGATTGTCACCCATGCAGTGCATCAAAAAAGTGGACGTATCTTTATGCAGCTTTGGCATATGGGGCGCATTTCACATCCTGATTTTCTTGGTGGTGAACTGCCCGTTGCGCCTTCTGCTATTGCTGCAATCGGGCAAACCAACACGCCTTTGGGTAAAAAAGATTATGTGACCCCGCGCTCTCTCACCTTAGAAGAAATCAACGCATTACCGCACATCTATGCTGAGGCGGCACAACGCGCCATCAATGCTGGGTTCGATGGCGTAGAAATCCACGCTGCTAATGGCTATTTGCTTGATGAGTTTATCCGCGATGGAACGAATCAACGTACCGATGCCTATGGCGGATCAATCGATAACCGCCTCCGCCTGATGCTTGAGGTGGTATCTGCTGTATGTACTGCCATCGGATCGGATAAAGTCGGTATACGCTTCTCCCCCATGAGCGGGCATAATAGCATGGTCGATTCTGACCCTGTTGCCACCTTTAGCCGCGCTGCCGAGCAACTCAATGCATTCGAGATTGCCTATGTGCATATAGTTGAGCCATTTGCGGGGCATCGCATGTACCGTGAAGGGGAGCGCGTCACACCACATATACGCACGATGTTCACGGGCATCATGATTGCCAATGGTGGTTACAACAAACTTTTAGCCAATGAGATGATGAACAATAATGACATGGACGCTGTCTCTTTTGGCATGATGTATATCGCCAATCCTGATCTGGTAACGCGCCTACGTCATGACCAGCCATTGAACGAACCGAACATGGATACGCTTTATAGTGGTGGCAGAGTGGGGTATATAGCGTGAAAGCACTATAATCAAAGCGCACATGCTTGCGAAGCGTAGCATAATGTGGTATGAATGAAAGGAAGCAATAGTTTTTTTTTTATGGCAAATGAGCAAAAGAATAATGATGAAGCGCAACGCACTGAATTATCCCCTAAGATGCGTGCTTTAGGGGCATCTTTAGCCGTTGCTGCAATCCCTGCTTTTGCTGCAGGTTTTCCTAACATACGTTCTAAGATTTTTCCTGAATTCATCTCTAATGCGTGTACTGCACTGGAAGAGAAAACCAAATCGTACAATACAATTCTTAATCATTTGCTTCATGGGGTAACTGTTCCGGGTTTGGCCCTAGGGGCAACCATAGTGGGTGTGGCGTTTGTGCCATTTTATCTTCATTATAAAAACCAAGAACAAGCCAATACCCCCCCCAATATTGACGATCCGCTGCACGAAGGAATCGTACAACCAAGAAAGGGATTGGATAGAGTCGTGTGACTTGCCACCCTTCACATGATGTAAATATTTCACGCTATGCATTCAGTTTTATGCTCTCCCGCTTGCGGGAGAGTAAGTCATTACTATCTCATGAGGTGTAGTGAGGCCGTGTGACAAAAAAATGACTCATTTTCACACAGCTTAATGCGCAAAAAAACGGCTTCGTCAAGAGAAAATTTATGTTTATATGCATTTTTTCAAAATAACCCATGCAACATTGACTCTTGTCACTGGATGCCTCCTATGGTATAGATAGCGACATTACCTTAAACCTATTATGTGCTAGCACAACTATGATGAACAAGCCTATGAGCAGAAAAAAATGTTATACGGTAGCACCTCTCATCACCCTGATCATTATGCTTAGTGCTTCTGAGACATGGGCGCAAACACTCCCCAGCTCTGCCGATCCAAGCCGCATTGAACCTTTTGCATCTTCCCCCGTTCCAAACAAACCACCATCTAAAATCATCGTTCCCGATGCGCAATCTACCCCCCAGATTCCTGAGAGTGCCAAAAACATCACTTTCACCTTAACGCACCTCGATATTGACGGCGCAACCCTATTTTCATCAAAGCAACTAAAAAAATTATATCAACCTTATATGAATAAGGAAATACCACTGAGCCATCTATGGAAGATTGCCGAACAAATCACACAGATATATCAGCAACAAGGCTATTTTCTCTGCCGTGCTTATGTTCCCGAGCAAGAGATTGATGATGGTAACGTCACGCTTAAGGTTGTTGAGGGCTATATTGGTGAAGTGACAATCGAAGATAGTGCATTAACAGAATATACGCTGGTGGATGCACTCATCGCACGCCTTAAGCAACAAAAACCCATCAGTGCCTATCAGCTTGAATCCTTCATGTTGCAGATGAACGCCTTACCCGGAGTTGAATTCCGTGCTTTTGTTGAGCCTGCCAAGGGCAAAGAAGCAGGCATGACGCGCCTATCCTTGCGCCCCACAACCAAAAAAGGCACAGGAACAGTCAGTGTCGATAATTTTGGATCACGTTTTTTAGGACCGTATCAGGCAACCGCCACCTATCACGATAGTTTCGTCCCCCTACACCAAACCACCCTCTCCGCGATGAGCAGCATACCCAGCGATGAACTGCGCTTTATTGCCTTTCGCCACGCTACCCCCATCTATCCCGATTGGCAGGTTGATCTAGCAGGGCATTATGTTGATGCTGCGCCCGGTGCGTCATTAGCCCCGAATGATATTCACAGCAATGCGCTAGAATTAGGGATCGGCATCAGTTGGCAACCCATACGCCAAAGGCAAGAAAATCTTACGACATCGCTTGAATTCACAGGGCAAAACAGCAATGGTGATATTTTTGGTGATAACCCCCTCACCCGCGATCGTATCCGCGCAGCGCGCCTACTCCTAAATTATGACACAGCCGATGCATGGTCTGGTTATAATTATCTCAGCCTTGCGGTGAATCAAGGAATCAACATACTCGGTGCGAATGCGCAAAATGATAGCTATCTTTCTCGTGCAGAAGCAAACCCCACCTTTACCTCGATGCAATTCAACTATATGCGCCAACAAGCCATCATGAGTGAGTTTATGGCGATTAGTCAGTTTGCAAGCCAGATTGCTTCAGGTTCACTCTATGCTGCTGAAGAATTTGGCTTTGGTGGTCAGGCTTTTGGGCGCGCCTATGATCCATCAGAAATGACGGGCGATCATGGGGTTGCAGCGAGTTTTGAGCTACGCTATCTTGGCTTTGCGCCACAGCAAGAAATCACCTTTGCACCTTACGGATTCTATGATATTGGCAAAGTATGGAATGAGGAAGCAGGGGGCATTGATGAGTTGGGCATGTCCGCAGGCTTCGGACTACGGCTCGATCACCCTACGGGACTCGGAGGAAATCTTGGTCTTGCATGGCCGCTCGATCGCGCTATCAGTCATCCTATCTATGGCAATGGCAAAAACCCACGTCTCTTAATGCAGATGTCCTACGGGTTTTGATGATCGGGGGCTATATAGTCGTTTGACAAAAAAATGACTCATTTTTTGATAAACCTCGTCATTCCTGCGTAGGCAGGAATCCAGTAACAACAGCAGTTTATGGATACCCGCCTTCGCGGGTATGACATATTACGTAGTTTATTTATATCATGGAAGCACTGCATCCATTTGCGCCTCAGGTGCAGCCTTTTGAAATGCCTCTAAACTAAGGCAATGCGCTTCAATCGCTAATAATTTCGGGTAGGCATCAAGCGGGAATTGAAAACGCCGTGCATTATAGAGCTGCGGTATCATACAGCAATCTGCCATGGAAAGTTGCCCGCCTATTAGAAAGCGACTCCCCTGCTCCGCGTGCCACTCTAAATTATCAAGCCCTAATTTCAACCAATGATGATACCATGTGTTTTTCATCGCATCATCTGCCCCATAGGTTAGAGCCAGATGCTGCAACACACGTAGATTCACCAACGGATGGGTATCACACGCAATCACCATTGCTAATTGCCGAATCTTCGCACGCATCAACGCATCACCAAAAATCAGGGGTGGGTTAGGATGCATTTCTTCCAGATATTCTATAGCAGCAAGTGATTGTGCAATCACCCCCTCCCCATCGATCAATGTCGGAACAAGCTCTTGCGCATTAATAGCAGCATAATCCGCATGGTGCTGTTGCCCACCATCTTTGAGTAAATGGATGGGGATCACCTCAAATGGCAGTCCTTTCCAATGCAACGCCACCCGTACACGATAGGCGGCAGAAGAACGCCAATAACTGTATAATTGCATCATGCCCCTCACCCTTTATAACGCGCCACCCGTTGATCAATCGCCCCAAAGATGGATGCGCCATGATCATCCACCATTTCAATGCGCACATGATCACCAAAGCGCAAAAATTCAGTGCTTGGTTTGCCGTTCTGAATGGTTTCGATCATACGTAGTTCCGCAATGCAACTATACCCCACACCACCCTCCGCAATGGGCTTGCCTGCTTCACCATCCATTTTATTGGATACTGTTCCAGAGCCAATAATGCACCCTGCCGTAAGTGTACGTGTTTTTGCTGCATGGGCGATCAGTTGCGTGAAATCAAACGTCATATCCGTGCCTGCATTGGGTGATCCAAAAAGCGCACCATTCACATAACTGAGTAGTGGCAGGGTGACTTTATGATCACGCCAATGCGCCCCCAGTTCATCAGGAGTCACCGCGACAGGAGAAAAACTGCTTGAGGGCTTGGAATGGAAAAATCCAAATCCTTTCGCTAATTCATCAGGGATAAGCCCTCGTAAACTAACGTCATTAACGAGCATCACAAGGCGGATGTGCTGTGCAGCTTCCGCTGGCGTGATACCCATCGGCACATCTCCCGTTACCACCGCGATCTCCGCTTCAAAATCCACCCCCCATAGCGCATCTTCCGCAAGCTGAATATCTGCGTGCGGATCAAGAAAGCAATCACTGCCCCCTTGATAGATTAACGGGTCATGCCAAAAACTTTCGGGCATAGGCGCGTTGCGTGCTTTACGTACCAATTCCACATGATTCACATAGGCAGAGCCATCCGCCCATTGATAGGCACGTGGCAAAGGAGAGGCACAGCGGCGCATATCAAAAGGCAGTGCGTGTTGCGCCCTCCCCGCATTGAGATCATCATAGAGTGCCAAGAGTTTAGGGGCGCATTGCTCCCATTCATCCAATGCCGCTTGCATGGTTGGCGCAATGGCAGTGGCGGGAACATAGGTTATGAGATCGCGTGCGACAACCACTAATTGTCCATCGCGCCCTGATTTTAGTGATGCAAGTTTCATAGATACGCCTTATATTTTGTTATTTTTCCAACTATCAACATATTCTTTCAATTCCACATCCCCCATGCTCTCCCCAACATGCAATGCATCCCGTGTATCCAACATGACGGCATATTCATCGGTGGCCGCTTTGCTTTGCTTAAGCATATTCTTCAATGCTTTCGGGTGTGGTCCATGCGTAAATCCACATGGATGATAGGTCATCATCCCTGCCTCAATATGATCACGGCTAAAGAAATCCCCTGCATGATAAAATAATACTTCATCATAATCATCATTATTATGAAAAAATGGAATTTTAATCGCACCTGCATCTCCTTCAAAAGGACGCGGTGCAAAGGTGCATACCACAAAACGATCCGTTACAAAGGTTGTATGCACGGATGGTGGCACATGATACCGATCACTCAAAATAGGACGAATATGACGAACATTAAGGCGCACAACGCATAAATCACCATGCCATCCAATCGCATCCAGCGGATTATACGGATAGGTTGCCACGGATACTACGCCTAGTTTTTTGATTTCAACACGCGTTTCCCGATCATGTTTTTGTGCGACAAATGCATCATTCATCTGCGGAATATCCAACATGGCAGGGTCAAAAATGGCATGTCCACCCAGCAAACCTTTTTCAGGCAGCTTATAATGATTATTGGTTGCCTCAATCATCAACACTTCCGTGACGCTGTGCGGCTCTAAACGCCACATCGTACTACGCGGAATCATGATATAATCCCCTGTTTCATAGGCAAGATGCCCATAATCGCAATAGAGATCACCGCCACCACGATGAATGAATAAAAGCTGATCGCCATCAGCATTGCGTACCAAGGAAGGCATGGCGGCATCGAGCGTCCAATAACGCACTTCCGTATGGGCATTATATAAGATGCGATCCGTATTCCATGGGGAATGGTGCATCATACCAATCTTCGTTAGATCAAACGCCCGTGGTCTGAGTGGTCCTTCAAACGCACTCCAACCCGTAGGTGGCTTGGGGTGATACATAAAAGACGCTGGTCCAAAAAAGCCCTCTTTGCTAATTTCCCGCTCATACGTACCTTCAGGCAAATCCGCATGGGCTTGCCGTGATGCCGTGCCTTGCACCAAAGGAAAGGATATATATTTTTTCATAATACTGCCCTATTATGCGCGATCAAGCACGCCACGGCGTATTTGATCTTCTTCAATGGATTCAAACAAGGCTTGAAAGTTCCCTTCGCCAAAACCATCATTGCCTTTGCGTTGAATAATTTCAAAAAAGATTGGGCCAATAGCTTCTTGAGTGAAAATTTGCAGCAATATCCCCGTGCCTTCCACAGGCGCACCATCAATCAAAATATTACGGGCGCGTAATTCTTCCAATGGCTCACCATGATCTTTCACGCGTATATCGACCTTATCATAATAAGAAGAAGGCGTAGTTTGAAAAGGGATAGCATGATCGCGCAACACATCCACACTACGATAAATATCATCCGTGCCAAGCGCGATATGCTGTATGCCCTCACCATTATAATGATGCAAGAACTCCTCAATTTGCGATTTTTCATCTTGGCTTTCATTAATCGGGATACGGATTTTACCGCATGGGCTTGTCATCGCTTTAGACAATAAGCCCGTAAGTTTCCCTTCAATATCAAAATAACGAATCTCACGAAAATTAAAAATACGCTCATAAAATTCTGCCCATTTCGCCATATTGCCACGATACACATTATGCGTCAGATGATCCACATAGGTTAGACCACAGCTTGGTTGATGACCGCCTGCAATCGGGTGAAAATCCACTTCATAGATTGTTTGCGCATCATAGCGATCCACAAAATAAATAATGAGTCCACCAATGCCTTCAATAGCAGGTATATTCAGCTCCATCGGGCCTACCTTGCCTTCGATACGCTTTGCACCACGCTTCACGGCTTCATTAATCGCATGGCGTGCATCCTTGACACGAAACGCCATCGCATTCGCACTCGGACCATGCGCCCCTGCAAAAGCTGCCGCTTGTGAATTAGGTTCACGATTAAGGATAAAATTAATATCATTTTGCTTAAAATGAATAATATCCTTACTGCGATGCTTGCCAACAGCAGAAAAACCAAGGCTTAAAAATAATGCTTCCAGCTTTTCAGGTTCTTTGCTGGTGAATTCTACAAATTCAAAACCGTCTGTACCTATGGGATTAATAGAGTCGTTCATATGTTGCCTCATCATTTTGATTGCATATTCACCACAATATAGTATCATATAAAACTAATTTCAAGTAAAATTATCGATACACAATTATGCCCATGAACAAGCCATCCTCAACCATTGATGAATTTCAGTTACAACGATTTTATCCCTACCGTTTTTCGGTGCTAAGCAACATGATGAGTGCGCATATTGCCGAATGCTATAAATCCTTTGACATCACCATCCCTGAATGGCGTGTCTTAGCCGTGCTTGGGGAATTCCCTCACAGCACTGCAACAGAAATTGCCACCAAAACCGCGATGGATAAAGCGGCAATCACTCGCGCCGTACAACGATTAATCCATGCCGACTATATTCTACGCCACGCCTCGCAACAAGATGGGCGCACCAGCCATCTCAACATGACGGCTAAAGGCAGGGATATGTATAACACCATCATTCCCATGGCACTTGCCTATGAAGCGCATATGCTCGAGGCATTAAGTGAGGAAGAAACACAGATGTTGGATTTGTTGCTTAACAAAATCGGTTATCATGTTCTTTAGTGCGTCGCTTAGTGCGTCGCTTATAGCCACAATCACGTTTTATCTTAAATAGATCGATAAGGCTCTGATGAAATTCTACCACCCCACTGCGCACAACCTGCATCGTTGATGGCAACATTTGCGGAAGCATAGCCATCGGATCATTGGACGCGCCAAGCATTTGGTTCATCTGTTCAACACCGCCAGAACGGGCATTTTGCGATACGATCATCACCGTATTCGGTAGCCCTTCCACGCGCCGTATCGGAGGTGGTGGCGGTATGATGGGTGGTGGTGGCGGCGGATCGATGATCGTGCTTGGTGGCGGGGGGGGCGGTGGAACAACACGAGGCGGTGGCGGAAGCACAATAGGCGGCGGGGGTGGTGATGCGGGGGGCGATATACTCGGTTGATTTGTGACGTTCAACATACCTGATTGATAGAAAAAATCATAATTGATCGCGCTGCCACCCGCAATATTAATGGCATATGTTCCTGCAGGACTTGCACTATCAGCCAACGTATTCGCATTCGGAATCGTAGTAAGGTTCGCAACTGTTTCTCCCGTAACAAAGCCTGAATATTGCAGATCAAATAATGGGTTTCCCTCTCCTACCATGCGCGTAACGTTGGGATTAACTAAGGATACATTCAAAGGAGCAGGCGTGATATTCGCACTAAGCCCTGTCGGTTGCGTCAAAAGATAGCCATGATCCAACCCAGAAAGCGCAAAGCCTGAAGCTGTAATTGTTCGCCCAACACCAACATTGGCATTAGTAAAGCTATAGCTTGCGCCTGCGATGTTCAATGGCGTGACTGGGTCATTATATAGCACACCATTCAATGTCGGAGTTCCCGTGACTGTCGCATCCACTGTGCCATCATAGATTTTATGCACTCCTGTAAGCCCTGTGATAGAAAGCGTGGGCGCATAGGCAAAGAAAAATCCATTGCCAGTTGTCGGAATATGCGTTGTTGCCGCGCACGAAGCTGCACCTGCATTATAGCTACATCCATAACGATTAAACCCTGCAAGATTATCTTTAGCGATGGTGGCACTAGCATTGTTCCCATTAAAAACACGCCAACGCCCACTGCCCCCAACAGATAATCCCCCTGCACCCGCTTGATTGATAAAATTTCGCCCTGCCACTAAAGTCAATGCCTCACCTGCACCTGAAGCACTCACCGCACTCCCTAGAGCAAGGGTAATATCTGATGTGATGGAGGTCGTCTGCGCTATGATCGTTGCAGCATTTACAGCACCTGAGAAAATCAACGATGCAGCATTCGTCAATGCCAACGCGCCATTTGAAGCAATCGCGCCGACACTCAATGCAGCACTATTATGAAAGGTGAAATTCCCTATCGTGCCTGAACTCGCAAGATTGCTCACCGCATTTGCTCCCGTGAGGTTTACTGCACCAAGCCCCGTATGACTAAGAGTACCCGCCGTGATCACGCCCGTTCCACTGAGGCTTGCACCATTTGCAACCGAGGTCGTTGCCGTCCCTCCCCCGACGTTCCAGCTTCCATTTATGGCTAATGTTCCCGCTGAAACAGTGGTTGAACCCGTATAATTATTAGCCCCCGTGAGGGTTACTGTGCCACTACTTTGCTTTGTGAGTGTTCCTGTCCCCGAGATAGTATTATTCACCGTCACATTATCCGAACGGTCAAAAATAAGTGCATCATTATTCGTGACGTTACCAGCCCCTAATGTTCCCGCAGTTCCATTATTACCAATACGCAACGTACCAGAATTAATAGATGTCTGCCCCGTATAGCTATTATTTCCTGTAAGCACAACAGTTTTACCAGCCTGCTGCACAGTTAATGTTCCCGTTCCTGAAATATTATTGCCGACTACAAGCAGATTAGACGACGGTCTAAAAACAAGCGATCCATTATTAATAACATCTCCTGTCCCCAACGTACCTGCGCTATTAGCCCCTATTTGCAATACCCCTTGATTGATCGTGGTTGTCCCCGTATAATTATTATTCCCCCGAAGCACAATCGTTGAGGCACGTTCTTTGATCACCGAACCTGTGCCTGAAATATCATTATCCACATTATACAGATTGGAACGATTAAAAATCAATGTGCCATTATTCGTCACGTTACCAGTTCCTAATGTTCCCGTAGTGCCATTATTACCCAAACGCAACGTACCACCATTCGAGATTGTGGTTGTGCCAGAAATAGTATTATTCCCCGTGAGGGTAAGCATTCCCGCACCTGATTTCACTAAATTCCCCGCACCACTGATAATAGATGCAATAAGATTGTTCGATCCCCCATCATTTAGGGTAAGCGTTTTTCCCGAAGCAATGGCGGTGGGGTTGTTAATATTCAATGCACCACCGCCTGTGTTAAGGGTGAGATCATCATTGATGTCAATACCATTGGTTGCATTGAACGTAATGTTAGCATTCGTCGTATTTATCGTACCTATTGATTGATTGATGATTTTATCACCTGCAGTAAGCGTAAAGGAACGTGTGGGTGCTACATTCAAACTATCATTTTTAAGATCCAACGTAATGTTCTGAGTCGCCTGCAGATGAATATCTGCTGATTGGCTCAAGCGTTCAAGATAATCCTTTGTGAACACCGAATAACCGTTGCTAGCACGATCGGTGGGGGCTGCGCCATTATGTGCCATGGCTTCCGCTGCTTCCGTACCCGCCCCAGCGATCGGATCAAGTGTCACCCCCCATTTGACGGCTTGGTATTGATCCACAAGATTACGATGCGCCTCGGATAGATTGGTATCATAGACAATCACATCACTTACATATCCAAACCAATGGCGATTTTGATAATTGTTACTTACACTATATTGAAATGATTGTGTAGAACTTGCATTAGCATTAACGAGATGCCATGTGTCAAATGACGATGTTGTCGTAGCAATACCATTGACCCGATAATCTACATCCAAAGCAAAATCATCGCCATTATTATGTCCATAATTACTAGAACCAACAGCCGATCGAACATTCAAATCAGCACCATAACTTCCCCATAATTGAGCGCAACAAGGTCCTGATATAGCATCAAGATAGGCTGTGGCAAAAAAACTACGCCATGATCCCGTAGCCCCTACAAGTACATCCCCCATACCATCAAACAACACAGAATCTAAGCCATTGACGATGTTACTCATAAAGCGCGGGCGGTTCGCTACGATAGATTGCGTAGCATGGCGGGCATTGCCTGATTTATCACGCCACGTCCCCACGCAGGTGATGGCACTGCCACAATCACCTACCCCCGTAAACAAACCTGCTTCGCCACTGTCTTCAGAGATACCATCACCATCCACATCATTGCCATCCAGCCACAATGCCAGATTGCTGCCAAGATTCACAGAACCATGGATGCTTTGGAAGGTGGGATCAACCTCCCCATAAATAAAGATATTCTCAGGATCAAGCAAATACGTCCCACGATTACCATTGCTCGCGGTAAGATCAACATACCCCAGCGCATCAAGATGGATTTTTCCCGAAGTCTCCACAAAACCGCCATGCCCATGATTGCCTCCCGCCGTGGCGTTCCCTGTCTGTGCATCCACTTGGCTGCCACCAAGAGCGCGAGAATAGACATTGCCGTAAAAATGCGTGCGATCATCTGCCCAAAAGATGGTACGCCCTGCATCCCCTGCATCAAGTGCATCATTGATAAATAATGCCCCTGCATCAACATAAAGATGGGTTGCTGTGGGCGTATCACCTTGCCCCAAATAATCCCCACCGATCTTAATACTTCCCCCTGCGCGCTGTGGATGCGCCAAAAACTCCGCTTCTGCACGCACCTCTTTATCTTGGCTAAGCGTTGCACTACCCTGTGCAGGCACATCTGGCTTTAGCCTAGGCACTGGTGCTGAATGCCCCGATGCATCCATCAGCGTATTATGCATAATACCAATGCGATCGGCGGTGAGGCTTATCGTTCCCCCTTGCTCACCCGCATCACGACCAGACACATCAAGACGCGCATTAGCCACGATAAGGGTACTCGTGCCGTCCTTAACCCCTTTATCTGCGCTATTATTACCCGCAACCGCATTGCTTCCTTGTGCCGCGATGATGATTTTTCCTGCTTTTTTATCAATGGTGGGAGCTTTCAGTTCGCCCTCAATATGAATCAGCGAGTTGACAATTTCACGCCCTGAGGCAGCCGTGATGGCAATCGTGCCACCCTCTGCGTTAATGCTTCCCGTCTGTTCGACTAATTGCCGTGTCACCTTGTCACTCACTTTAATTTCATACAGCCCATCGCCATACATATCGACCATGACATGATCGCCTGATGCTAATTCTACGCGCCCAAACTTCGCATTGATCACGCCATGATTCGCCACGTTCGGGGCAACCAATGCCACGAGTCCCGCTTCCTTCGCGGTAATACTCCCCTTATTCACCACGGCAGCATTGGGATTTTCTGCAGGAGTAAACTGTAGCTTGCCTGCCATAAAATCTTGATTCGTCATGTTCGATGTGGTGGCAATCAAGCCATTCACATCTACCTTGGCACTCTTTTCAAACACAACACCATTCGGATTCACCACCACCACATTGCCATTGGCAGAGAGCTTCCCTGCAATCACCGAAGGATTCGGGCTTGCAACGCGATTAAGCACCATTGAACGGCTGGATGGTTGATGAAATTGCGTATGTTCATGCGGTTTAATATCAAAATTACGCCAATCAATCACCGCACGATCACTATGTTGATGCACATCCATTTTATTGCCCTGCGCCTGTATCGTCGCAAAGCCAGCAACCACCTGCCCCCCTTCGGGGTTGGCATACACAACATGGCTTATCGTACATGCCAGCATACTAACGCTACATAAAGCAAAGTTTTTGATGAGGTGGCGTTGATTCATAGCATTATTCCAAACTATGGCGCGTTGCATCAATACGCATCTGTTGTTTTCGCAATAAATCCTCCACTTCATCAAGGCGTTTAGCGCGTTCTTCCATAAAATAGCGCATATAATTTAATTCTGCTTGCGATAAGTCGTTACTCTTTTCCAACATATGGCGCATAATCTGATACGCATCTTCAAACTCCCCACGTTGTTCATGCACAAAAGCAGGCATTTGTTGCGCCCAATGCGGGATACCCTCCACGCCTTCCAAATATTTTGCAATTTCAAGGGCGCGATCATTATCCTTCATTTTATGCATGGCAATATAGGTTGCTTGCGTTAGCCACCACCAGCGTTTTTGTGGGCGATCTTTGCTACTTTCCACAAGATAATCCACCATATAACGTACATCTTCTGGTTTTTGCGTTTGGCTAAAATAATAGGCAGCCATCGCTGCGGGGTGATTGGATTGATTATCTAATCCATCCATCAGAGTAAACCATTGATAGACTTTATGCAGATCATAATCTTTCAGGGAAGAAAATCGCCCAAACGTATCCCCCATATTATTCATCCGAAATGCAATCACACGAAAAGCGAGTTCTTCATCTCCGAATGAAAGCATCTGTAGTTCTTCTGCACTTGGCACTTCGGGTACAATCCCTAAATCAGGAAGCGTCCCACGCGCATGGATAATAAAGCCCACTTGCAGCACAAAACACATCCATGCGATGAAGATGGGAACACGCCGTTGATTCAAAAGCATCTCATCACCCCCCCACCTTAAAATTGCTTACGATGCACATCGATCAGCGTAAGCCCCAAAAGAAACGGAATAAAAATCACCGTTTGAATCGCTGCAAGCATAATATGTTCGTGATAAGGCGCAATGTCATAAACAAGCCATGCACTATCCGCAAATAAATCAAGGCGTGGCATCAGCACTGATAATGCTTCGACAAGATAGCGCAATGCATCATGCAATAATGGCGTTTCAAAGACGCGTCGCGCATTGGCGGTTGCCACAAAAAACGCCATTAATCGCCCCAACGTATAGAAGGTAAGTGATATAAGCACCGAGCTTACTGCACTTTTATTGCTAAGGGACGCAAACATAGCAATCGCAATCACCAGCAGACATTCCCATCCTACCGATGCACTCCACACCAACAAGGTAAGGAACGATGGCACACCGACAACCAGCAACACCAGCATTTCTGCACATACCAGCAATGCAGCCACAGCAGCAAAGCCAAGCCACAATCCCAATACCAGTTGGGTGCGCGATACAGGTCGTGAGAGAATCACATCCATCTCTTTTTGGTCAAACATAGCGCGAATATGAAAGCAGACAAACAACATCACCCCCATCACCAGCACAATACGCGTCACGCCTGCGCTCATCGCCACATGCATTGCATGTTCTTCAACCATAGCAGTTTCAGAAAGTGCTAGGGTAATGCCCGTAATCAACACGATCAACGCAATGATTGCAGGAAATAAGCGATCACGTATAGCGGTTAAAAGAATAAATAATGCTGTTGCCTTCATCAATCACACTCACAGATTCTTAATTATACCCATTTCATTTCAAAGAGTTGAGTCCTTATAAGTGAAATTAAGGGTATATCTTACTCAAAAATACTCATCGTTTCCACATGTTGATACTACGCATCTTCAGGTGCGATGAGTATATTAAAACGCAATGGGACGAGGATCATCGCTAAATTTCTCATAGACGCGCTTATCAGCTTCATACACACTACCTTGCGAGGAAACAATGGTGGCTTTAATGAAAATGATCAATTCACGGTTAGCAGATTCTTTATTCACCCCCTTAAAGGCATTACCCAAAAATGGTATGCCACTCAAGAACGGTACTCCCGTATCACGATTCACCCCGACTTGTTCCATCAATCCTCCAATCACCATCACTTGCCCACTACGAAGGCGCATAATTGAATCTAATTCCCGCACTTCAACAATCGGAACTGTGTTAGTAAACCGCCGTTCCGCATCAGGAATTAATATCTCTGAGGCAAACGCCGAACCCGGATCCACCACTTCACCCACTTGACGTGTGAGTGTTGGACGAACACTTAATGTGACTTCATTCGTCTCTAGATTCACTGAGGGAAGAATAGTCATGATAATACCCAAAGGAATGGATCGGCGTTGCGTCATCACCGAAAGCTGCCCAGGACGAACACCACCGTTGGAATCAAAAATATCAGGCTGTTGCGTCAACTGCACTTCAAAGAATACTTTATTTTCTGCAAATGTAAGTACGGCTGGTTGATTATTGATCGCGTGAAGGCGCGGGCTGGATAATGTCCGCGTTGTGCCGAATTCCTCCGTGAGATTCAGCAAGGCATTGATGTTAGCATTATTATCCCCCGGATTCAGTGCAAAACGCAAGACATCATTAGCACGATTTTCAGGAACAAAAGAAGAACCAACACTCCAATTCCCACTACCAATTTTTGCTTGCAGCACATTCCAATCAATCCCTGTTTGGAACAATTCATCCAATTCCACTTCAACCACTTTCGCTTCAATGATGACTTGCGCGGTGGCATTACGTTTCAGATTTTTCAGATATTGTTCAATGCTATCATGCTGACGTTCGGTTGCAGCAATAGAAAGAAGTCCCGCTTGACGGTTTGATACCACAAACATATTATCACCCACCATCGTCACTTGCCCACCACCCCCCGGTTGCGGAGGAGGAGCTTGACGATTACGCCCTTGCGTATTCAATGCACCGACACCATTCGCACCCGAGACAAAATCAGCAGATTGATGCATTAAAATTGCTTGGATATTGCTTTCTAACGCTACCCAAAAATCATCATTCACTTGGCTATTGATGGTTGTAGTTGATCCTGTTGAAATCCCCATACCTCCGCCACCAGCACCACCACCACCGCCTGCACCACCTGCGCCGCCGCCGCCACCTGCACCGCCAGCACCACCGCCCGCGCCTCCTGCTTGGCCACCTGCAGCATTCGCTAAAGAGAGTACATCAGTAGTAATGTTCACATTACCTTGACTAGAGCGTACCACATTCAAGAAATCGAGGGGATAATTTTTGATATACGGCACATCACGTTCCACACGCAACACACCGCGTTTGTAGGAATAACGCAACCCACCTAAATTAGCAATACGCTCCACCACTTCATTGAAGGGGCGTTCTTTGGTGCGAAATGAAATACCTCCTTGAATGTTAGAATCTAATTCTAAATCAACATCCGCAAGGCGCGCCAATTCGATAAATACATCTTTCAGTGGTACATCATCCGTCACGGCAATGGATACCAATTTTGTTTCACCAATTTTCGGAGGGCGGGGAGCTGCTAATATAGGGGCTAAAGGCGGAATAATACCTAATCCTTTATTGAGAACAGGCTCAGTGATTGGTTTCTTTTTTTCATCATACATATCACGATAATCACCACGATCCAACCCCTTGGCGCGGTCAATAGGATCGCCATCAGCAAAACGATCCCATCCTGTTTGATCACAGCCGAGTAAGGCACAGCATAGCAAAACATAACGTAATGAAGCGTAGGTTCGCATAATTTTTTCCCAATGAACAATGTAGTAGTTTAACTTTTATGATCAGACATTTCATTTGTGGATGAAAAATCTTAATAATACGTCTATGAAAGATAAAAATATAACTAGACTCGTTGTTTTAACTGTTGCGAAAAGAAACAAAATACGACACATTACATCATTATGGATGAATCACGCCTTACCACACCCGCCCCACACCCCGATGATATGCATGATAAGGCGTTGCGTCCTTCGCTTTTTCATGATTTTGTGGGGCAGAAACAAGCATGTGCGATGCTGGAACTTTGCGTACACGCTGCCCGTGATCGGCAAGAAGCATTGGATCATGTGTTGCTTTATGGTCCTCCGGGCTTAGGAAAAACCACACTTGCGCATATTGTCGCACATGAATTGCGTGTTGGCATCCGCACCACCTCCGCACCGTTGCTTACCAAAGCGGGGGATTTAGCTGCCATTCTCACCAACCTTGAAACACGCGATGTCTTGTTTATTGATGAGATTCATAGACTTAATGCGTCAGTAGAAGAATTACTCTATCCCGCTATGGAAGATGGCAAACTCGATATTATCATTGGTGAAGGCGTTGGGGCGCGTACTGTTGAAATCACGCTCAAACCATTCACCTTGGTGGGTGCGACAACACGCCTCGGATTATTATCCAATCCGTTGCGGGATCGCTTTGGCATTCCTACACGGCTCAGTTTTTATACTACCGAAGAATTGATGCAGGTGGTCAAACGTGGTGCAGCCTTGCTTGGTGTGGGGCTGGATGAAGAAGGAGCGCATGAAATGGCACGTAGAGCGCGTGGCACTCCCCGTATTGTCTTACGATTATTACGCCGTGTTCGTGATGTGGCACAAATGTCAGGCGCAGCAACTATCTCACGTAGCCTTGCCGATCGCGCCCTCACCATGCTTGAAGTCGATCATGAAGGGTTGGATAGTGCGGATCGCCGTTATTTATTATTTATTGCCACCCATTATCCTGATCGTCCTGTGGGCATTGATACCATTGCAGCAGGCTTATCCGAACAAAGGGATACCTTGGAAGAAACGATTGAACCCTATCTTTTGCAACGTGGGTTTATTCAACGCACAGCGCGTGGTAGAATCTTGACACGTACCGCCTTTGCGCATTTAGGGATAGATGCACCGCATCTTCTGCCTCCTACTGATTTATTGGATTTAATCTGATGGCTGATGCACCGCCCCTCCTTTATCGCTTCGATGTGCGCGTTTATTATGAAGATACCGATGCAGGCGGGATCGTCTATTATGCCAATTATCTGAAATTTGCAGAACGGGCGCGCACCGAATGGGTGCGAAGTCTTGGTGTATCACAAGCGGATTTATGGCACAAGGATGGGATAGGCTTTGTGGTACGCCATGTCACGGTTGATTATCAAAAACCTGCCCGTCTGGATGACCTCTTAACCGTTGAGGTGCGCTGCCTTGAAAAGCGTATGAGCGCACTAACGCTGATACAACCTATCCTTTGTGCAGGGGTAGAAATCGCCTCAGTGCGCGTAGTGTTGGTGTGCGTCAATCGTGATATGCGTCCCGTGCGGTTGCCTGATTATTTGTAACCTACCATTCACCAACACGCGCCACATGCGCTGCATAGCGATAAGATTGCGCCTGTTCATCAAGATTCCACACATAACGCGCTTCAGGATGCAGGCAATAAAAGCTCATCTGTTGCATCAATTCCTCACCTCGCTTGTATAATGTCTCAATGCCTTCCTCATCACCCACGGCAAGGCGTGTCTGCACCAAGGATGCATTGTCTGACAATTTTCCCGACATATCCCAATAATCAAACCCTAGAGCCTTAGGTTGCTGCTCTTGATGCAGCATCATATAGCCCGCCATCACTAACTGCACGCGATAACCTTCCCATACCTCTTTAGGGTGGGGCGGTGTACCCGTTTTATAATCAACAATCCGTACAGCATCCCCATGCGGATATTCCACCCGATCCATACGCGCTGCGATTGTCATCGTCTCCCCATGTTCATTGTGCCACACATAGGAGATATTCTGCTCAGCCTGTAGCGTGATCATTGTGAGGGCGCGATTACATTCTTCTTCTGCCACATGCGCAATCATCCGCTGCATTTGCCGTGCGATAAAGGGGCGTTCGGCTTCTTTCACATGCTGAAGCACTTCTTCCATCACTGCTTGACGCATCGAGGCAAGATAACTACCCAAATCATGCGGTTGATAATGCTGTGCCGCACGTTGCATCACATCATGCATCATCTGCCCAAAGACTACGGGGCTATAGGGCGCATCGATGGGATCGCGCTCTTTAAGTTTGAGAATATGACTCACATAGACAGCATAGGGCTGATGCAAGAGCGTTTCCATCGTAGTGGCATAGAGTGTACGCATACGCCACGCTACAGGAGGGCATGGTGCGGGTGGCATGGCGGCAGTTCGCACATGCTGATGCTGTTGATGGGCGCGATAGACAAGCACCTCATCGCGCTTTTTCGCACGATCCCCGCTTGGATGCATCATTTTTATACGCTCAAACAAAGGAGATGGTTGCGTCGGAGAACCACGATCACGCAAGGCGCGACTGCATAAAACTCGTGGCGCACGCAACGCCATCATGACATCATGCGCTGCAAGCCCCATTTTACGCTCGGCAAAATCCATCCCTAAACGTCGTCGCATGGCACGATTCAACCATGGCTCGGCTGCGGGATAAGACGGCCACACCCCACTATTCATACGCGGAATAATCGCCATATCGGCACTCATAAGACGCGCCTCTAAACTGCCCAAAATATGCACAGGCGCATATTCATCCGTAATCTGTTGAATCCGTATATCACCAAGATAATGATGCACCAATGCCCGCATATCATACGGAGAGGCAAGGCGAATATGCGCACATGCAGCACTTATATGCTCCAATGCTCTGCAACATTGCTCTAACACATCATGCATGGCACGCTGTTTCGATTCCCCCGCACTCATCGCACGCACGCACGCTAAGATATGCTGCATCGCATCCCCCAAGGTGGACGGATCATTGACGCGATAGGTGAATGCATGATGCATAAAATCGCTCAATAATGCGCCCTTTTCGCGCTGCTGCAATGCCACACCAACCGCTTCCACATTATCAAACATATGAAAGCCTCGTAGCAATTTAGCATCCATCCACGCCGCTAATTCATGCATTTCCTCACGCGCATCAGGGCAGAATAACGGATGACGCATCAAAGCTAATAAGGATTGAGAGCGATACGGGCAAGTGAGTAATTCCGTGATCAACAGTAAAAATCGCAATGCGGGGTGCGCCGTTGCCTTCATCCCTGCGGAATGATTAATAGGAATCGCATAATCATGCAGATGCGCACAGATTTGTTCTATAAAGCGATCATCCTCGCATATAATCATGATCGAGCGCACGCCCTCTTCTAAGACACGGCGGATGGTAAGGGCAATGCCTAAAGATTCTTCGTGATCCGTGACATATTCGATCAGTTCAATCGCATCATGCATAGACGCATCGCACACTGCATCCACCAATGTATGGGAGGCGGCTTCAGGGATCATCACCTGCGCAATCCATGCTTCACGTGGGCTTAATGTTCCCATCGTATGAATCATGGTACGATCTATCTGTGCCTTATCCAACCAATGCTTCATCGTTGCCATAGGATGCATGACATGCAGTTGCTGCCATACTTCTTCCGACATTTGCGTATCCAGTGCAGGAAAAATAATCTGCGCATGAGGCTGATGCGTGAGGGCATGAAGCAAGGTTGCCGTTGTGGGCGTAGAGCATGTTGAACCTGCAAAAATGATAACATCATCCAGCCTGTCAGTGCGCCACCATTCGGCAATCTGATTGCTCACATAATGCGCATGAATGATAGGTTCAACGCCGCCATGCTGCACCACTTGTTCATCCATATGGTGCATCAATTCCATAAATAATGCCAAATTTTGCTGCCAATGATGGGCATATTCTTCTTGTGCAATCACCTGCATAATATCATCCACACCCTTCTGCACGCGCTGACATTCATCACGCAACGCCAAAAAAGACTGCGCTGATTGCACACGAAAAGATAAGGGCTTATCCTGCATATCAGGGCGTTGTTGCAGGGCATCCAGCACCCATGCAAGACGTTGATGTTCACCATAAATGGTGGGGGGGGCAGTGCGCAAAGCAGGATGATGCGGTGGCAACCAATCGATCAAGCGCATATCTTTCACCGCATAAAATTGCGGAAGCACGACCGAAGGCGCGTTGCTTTGCGCAAACATCATGCGTTTGAGTGCAAGAATGCTACGTTGCGTAGGAAGCACAATCCGTGTTCGCGCCTCACAATGCGCGATATGCTGTGCTAATGCCTGCAAAAATGGGGCATCCCCTGCAAATGTGATGAATTGTGCCATATATTGGCAGATTAGATCATATCATTGCACTATTCAACCTTTGTTTTTTCTGTTATAGCACATAGCATGTTTCCCCACACCGCCCTTTATCGTTGGTACGATCAGCACGGACGCAAAGATTTACCATGGCGCACCACCCGTGACCCCTACCATATTTACGTGAGTGAAGTGATGTTGCAGCAAACGCAAGTGCATACTGTGCTGCATCGTTATTATCATCCGTTCTTAGAGCGATTCCCAAGCCTCACCGCCCTTGCAGATGCCCCCTTAGAACAAGCACTCAAAGCATGGGAAGGTTTAGGATATTATCGACGCATTCGCATGATGCATCAAGCAGCACAAATGACCGCCCCGACACTTCCCACATCTGCGGAACATCTGATGCAACTTTCAGGGATCGGGCGCAATACCGCCCATGCGATTGCCGCCTTTGCCTATCATCACCCCGTCCCCGTGATGGAAGCCAATGTCAAACGCGTGCTGCATCGGCTTTATGCAGCCCCCAAGCTCTCAGAAAGGCAATTATGGGATTACGCCCATCAATGCCTTGATGCCACCGATCCCTTCACCTATAACCAAGCCATGATGGATATTGGCGCACTCATCTGCACGCCCAAAAATCCTTTATGCACGCAATGCCCTCTTGCCTCCTCATGCCAAGGCAAAGCACAGCCCCATGCCTACCCTGCCCCTAAACCACGCAAGACAATCCCAATACGCACTTTTATCACCTTAGTGGTGGAAGCGGATCGTCATTATTACCTCGCGCCCCGAACATCTGATTTTTTAGGCGGACTGTTCGGTTTTATGCATTATGAGTGCGATGCGCCGTTGCTGGTTCATGGTACGCTCTATGATCGTAGCACTCTGCCATCGCTTGGATGGTTTACGCAACATTATTCGCACTTTATAGCACATACTGAAGTCTTGCACCTCGCCCTTGCTGCCCGCCCATCTGGTGAAGGATGGTACAACAAAGAACAAATTAATGCCCTGCCTCTTTCGCGGTTGGATAGCAAGATTTTCAAACAGATAGCCCCAAATCCGAGATCATCGACCGTAAGCCCATATCTTCATAACCATGCATCGGTACGGTAGCACCATCCGACATGATGACCTCGCTCTGATCGCTTGGTTGATATTGTTTGTCAATCTTATACCAGACATCACGCATGGTGCGAACATCCTCAATCAGTGCGTTAAAATCTTCGTCTTTTGGATGACCATGCAAACGAAAAATACGCACATCGAGTAATTCATAATATTGATAGAGAACATTGGAAATATCGTTACTTTGTGAATAATCAAGGCTCGATTGCAAACCATTCACAATCTGCGTTGCTTTCACTAATAGCGTATAACGCTCAGCAACATTTCGTTCACTACTTGCTTGTTTTGCTTGCTGCAAAAAGCGTATCAACCCATCATAGAGCATCACAATTTGTCGGGTTTTATGCACGGTTTGTGTAGCATTTTTATAAGCACTTACCTGATGATAATGATTCATGTATTCCTCAAAGGTCTTCGGTTTATTGTTCACGCGCCCGCGATTGTGCGTCAAGTGTTTGCAATAAGGTGTTGGAACGCGCAATCAACGCCTCTAATGAAGTATATTTACGTAATAATAACTCACGATACGAAACAATCTGTGCATCAATACGTGCAATCGACGTCTCAAAGCGTTCATTCTGCTCACCAAGGGAAGATACTTCGGAATCCAATAAACCTGTTCCCGTTGCAAGTACCTCATCCAACGTATTATATAGGCGATCACCAAAACCTTGCGAGATGTTCACCGTCATCGATGCGGGCGTAGCACTTGAATAAAGCATGACCAACCCTTCCAATGCTGTTCCCGCTTGACCGCGTAGCGTCACGCCAGTTCCTCCTGTGATGGGGCTTGCATCCAAATTAATCGTTTGCCCTCCCACAACGGCGGTATATGTTGATGTGCCTTGATTCACATTCAGGGTAAAGCTGTTCGTTCGCAAGCCGTTAGTACGGCTAAATATCTGTAAATCACTATTATTCGAGCTAAAATCAAACTCAAATACCTTGCGCACCTTATCAAAATTACCCGATAATGCGTTTTGCAACTTTGTTTCATCCACTCGCAAGATATTACGCGTAAAGGGTGTTTCTTCATCCCCCGGATAATCCGCAAAGGTAATGCCAATATCAGAAAGCCGTGCAGGATCTGCAGGCAGAATTCCACTAATAGCCGAAGATAATTCAGAAGCAAGTCGCGCCCCCGTAATAGAAAGTGTACGACTACGGCTTAATACGGAATCTTCTGTAGGCAACCCATTATCATCTCGTTGTGTCTGCCGTGATTGAAATAAACGAAACTGATTATACGCATCAACAAAATTCATAATCCCTTGTTTTGCAAGCTCACGGTCTGCATCAATCTCAACCTCCAACGCCGTTGCAGGTGGCGTACTTTGCTTCAACGTCAAAGTCACATTATCAATCACATCGGAAATCGTGTTGCTCGATCGTGTTACTGATACGCCGTCAATCGTCAAGGAGGCATCCGTTGCCGATTGTGTCAGTGGCACTGTGATACCTGTTGCACCCGCTCCAAACGTATAATTTTGCGCCGCACCAGTATTTACCGTCCGAAATGACAAGCGAAACTGATTTGTTCCCACTTGCATCACCACAGCCTCTACACCCGATTGTGTCGTTGTCGCATTGACCTTATTCGCAATACTATTCAATGTATCGCCATTGACGATCGCTATATTTTGCGGTGTCGCCCCAACAGTAAACGTCCCTGCCGTAAATGGACCACCACCACCAACAATCGAAGTCGATGCATTAGCAACGTTAATCACACCCGTCGTCTGCACATTACGTGTTGCCGTCACAACATCTGTGATCGTATAATCCGTCACTTGCGCGCCTGGCTCAGCAGTCACATCAAGATAGGAACTGCCAGATACGGCAGTGTTAGAGCTTACCGACGCGTTGCGGAATTCAAAGATATTTTCTGCTTCAGAAAAAACACCAGGGGGGTTACGTAAAAAATTGGCAGCATCACGGAAACGATCTAAAATAGTACGCATTTCACCAAGCGATGTAGCAATTTTCTGATTTTCTTCAATCCTCTCTTCTAAATTCACCGCAGGTAAACGCCGCGTTTCAGACAAGCCATTGATCAGCGATTCAATATCAATCCCTGATTGCCCGCCAGACATAACGCGACGATCATTTTGTGTGAAAATAGTGCCTAGCTGAATAGTCGTAACCATAAAATTCTACCTAAAGATGAACGTGAGTAATATTATTTTTTTGTAATCTATTTTTTTATAATCGTGCGATGCACATCATCATGTTGTAGGGTCGTGGGAGCGCATAGAGTTCATAACGCTCCCACAAAAAATCACGCACTTACATGAAAATAATTATTGTGCGTTGCGGAAAATTTCATAATATCCCCTTCTGGAATATAGGTGACAGAACCATCGCGTAAACTCGTGACACGCGTGATAAAGCGTCCTTGCATATCCTTAAAAATCGTAAAACGACTATCTCCGACAACATAAATATCACGTACTTTCGGATCTTGAACTACCTGCTCTAAATCATGCAGACGTTTTTGATCGACCTGTTTGAACAAGGCTGGATTCACACTCGGAACTTGCACTGGTTCTTGTACTACTTCTGATTTTTTTGCCACTGGCGTTGATTCCAACTTTGATGCATTATACACATCGTTGATTGATTGGCTGCTTTGTGCAGTAATTGCTGATAAGTCCATATTATCCTCCATCGGTGCGTTATGGTTGTTTATCCATCACGCAGCAAAATTTTGACGGGTACGCGGTGCGTATAATGATTGTACGTTTCTAACTTATGATGCAAGGAGAGTGCCAAACAGACACCCTCCCGCAATCATGCAATCATCGTAAAATGATCAGAATTATCCGATCAATTTTAAGAGGTTTTGTGGCAACAGATTCGCTTGCGCTAATACCGAAATACCCGCTTGCAACTGTACCTGTGATGTAGCAAAGGAAGTGGATTCCGCTGCAACATCCGTATCCAAGAACACGCCGCGTGCCGCATCTTGGTTTGCAATCGCGCTCTCAGTATTCGCTGTGGCAAAATTGAAGCGTGATTGAATACCACCAACATCCGCATGCACCTTCTTCACCATGTTAATCGCATGATCAAGTTGCACACCTGCATCCGCAGCACTCGTATTGGTTAAAACAGTCAAGTTTTTACCATTAAAGATGGTTTTGGTATCCAACGATGTCAATTCCACCCCGATCGTATCCAACGGATTCACACCCATTTGGAACTGCGCTGCCGCTTGTCCTTCGGTTACACCAAACGCCTTCAACAATGCTCCTTGCACCGCTCTCGCTTTGTCATAGGTCGAAAGATCCATGGCAACATTAGGTGTTGTCGGTATAGATACTGTCCCAGTACGGAAGGTGAATGATTTCGTAGGATCAACCGTATTGAAAAGCGCGATGTCACGATTCGTACGGATATTCGTACCCAAGCCTGCAAAGGCGCACTTCAATCTTCGCATCCGTTGAACCCACTTCTGGTGCTGATACGCGAATATCTTCAATATTCACACGACTAAAATCATTCGAGATGAAATTAGCACGCATATTGGTGAAATTAGCAACCTGCGCACCATCGACAGAAACCACAGCATCCGCATCATTGAAGCTGGTGATGTTGCGGTTTTGACGCACCGTCACGCCCTCAAGCTGCTTACGGATTTCTGATTGAATCTCCGCTGCTTGCTGGGCTGTGTACGCTTCGCCATCCGCTAATGCATACGAACCACCACGGTACGTCAAACGGAAATTACCGCCATCCGCTACACCCGTTAAGGCATTACTGCCCACCAATACAATATCCGTATCCGTTGTCAAAAGCGATAAGCCCACATTGTTGGCGGAATAAACAATATCCCCCACACGCACGCTAAAGTTTAGGGATGCGCTTGTCGTTGTGCCATTATTCTGAGCAACATTCGTGGTGGTTACCTCAAGATTTTGCAACACATCCCCAATAAATGCTTCATTGTTCATGATACCACGTCTGCCTGTTGCCACCGTTGTATCCGTGGATGTTGCACCCAAATGCACCCCATTGAGAGCAAGAAATTGCGATCCCGCAGGAGCACCAAGCCCCGCCGTCGTATTATACGAACTAGCGACGCTCCCCACCACATCATAGGAAGCAGCGGTCAAACCATCTTGCGATACGTCCGTCGCAGGAACAGTAAAGCGGATAGTATTAGAAGCAGCAACTGTCAAGGCAGTACCTGTTGAATGTTCCACACTAAAATCAAAATTCGTCGCTGCAGGCATCCCAAGACGTCCGCCCGTATAGACGACATCCACTTGACCAGGCACTCCGGCATTCAGATGGAAACTAAGATTAGCAAGGCGTGCATCACTGCTTTGATTGAGGAATGACACTAAGGAGCGCGCCATTTCTAATGCATCAGCGGTAACCAATGCCGTACCATCAAAACGACTACGGCTTAATTTTCCTGCAGCGGCTGCCGTACCAGGCAGGGCATCAGTGATTTCTACGCGAAAGCCATTAATGGTAATGCTCGTACCTGCAGCAGGTATATCCGCAACGGTAAATGCAGCCAACGCTTCTGGAATATGCGCCACATCTCCAGCTTCCAAAACACGGTTGGTGTTCGTAACTGCAGCAACCGATTTAGAAAGCGCGCCGTTTAACAGACTCACCCCATTAAAATTGGTGCTTGTGACCAAACGATCAATCTCGGCCGTAAGATGGCTAAACTCTTGGTTCAAAAAGGCGCGTTCTGTGTTTGAAATAGAACCTGAACCTGCTTGTACAGTCAATTCTTTTTGACGTACTAAAATATCCGTAATCTGCCCGATTGCGCCATTAGCGACTTCAAGCATGGATGAACCCTGTGCGGTGTTCATGAGTACGGTTTTTAATGTGCTTACTTGTGTGCGTAATGACGTACCGACAGACATGGATGCAACATCATCAGATGCTCTGACAAGACGGCTGCCGCTTGATAAACGTGCAATCGAAGAACTTGCATTATTCGATGCGATACGAATATTGCCTTGTGCTGCCATTGCCGCTATGTTGGTGTTAATTGAATTAAGTGCCATGGTAAACTCCTACGTGGACTT
>RDXO01000033.1 GCA_004292675.1 Alphaproteobacteria bacterium
ACCATAGAGCGCATCATTTCCAATTCCACCCACGATAGTATCATCGCCATCTTCACCACTTAGGAGATCATCGCCCGTGCCACCATGGATACTGTCATTGCCAGTCCAACCAAAGAGTGTGTCATGACCTTCTCCACCTATTATAGTATCATTATCTTGGTTGCCACCGATAAAATCATCACCAGCTTCGCCTAAAATATAATCCTGACCGCTTCCTCCCCAGATAGTATCGTTAGCAGATGTGCCGAAAACATTATTAATTGTCATAATTTATTTTCTCCCTTAATTAATTTATTAATTATTTTCTATAATTGTGCCAAAATCAGTGCCAAGCAAGAATGTGATTTTTCATATCCATTTGGTTATTTATAGCTTAATAGAATTCTTTGTCAATTATTAAATTATCATTTGTAGCATTTTTTGTAATGCGCTTCACGCGACTGCGATGCTTCACTCACGCCATTTGCATTGCCGTCAATCCAGCACTAAATTGCTAGGGCGTGTCAGTTGTCCGTATAAAACAAGTTCGTTACACTTGAGGGAATCTCTATTAACCTGCATGATTTTGTGCTATTAAGTAGATGCATCAATTTTTGGAGATTTGGAATGAAACAGGGTGGATTTTTTGAGATTGCGGATTGCTATGCACGGTTGGATGCTGCGGGTGATCCATTGGCGAAGTTGGATGCGCTTGTGGATTGGAGCGGTTTAGCAACACTGATGCGCGGCATCACATTTGATGCACATACGAACGGTGGCAAGGGTGGTCGGCGACCACTTTGCGGGCTAATGATGGCGAAGATATTGATTCTGCAAGCGTGCAATAATTTGGCGGATGATCGGACGGAGTTTTTGATCAATGATCGTCTTAGTTTCAAGCGATTTTTGGGGCTTGGCGTGAACGATAAATCACCCGATGCGAAGGCGATTTGGTTGTGGCGCGAGCGGATATTGCATAGTGGATTGCCTGAGAAGATTTTTGCATGGTTTGAGGGCGAATTAGTGCGTACAGATTATCGATGCGACGTTTGTTCCCACGCATAAACCGACAGGCAAGCACAAGAAGCAATTAGAAGAAGAGATTCCATTGACGAAGGCACAGGCACGGCAAATCGATACGGATGCAACCTTGACCAAGAAAGGTGGCGCAACGCATCACGGCTACAAAAACCACACCAATATTGATGCAACATGGAAGCTGATTCGCGCACACGACACCAGCACGGCGAGTGTGCATGATATACCCATTTCATTTCAAGGAGTTGAGTCCTTGAAATAAAATTAAGGGTATATCTTATTAAAAAATACTCATCTTTTCCACATTTAGATACTACGCATCTTCATGTGCGATGAGTATAGCCAAAAGTTTGAAGATATTCTGATCACCCCAAGTTGGCGGCAAAAAACCTCATCTCACAGGTGCATGAACGGGCGTACCGCAACACCCCACTCACCGAAGCGCAAAAAGCTGCCAATCGCCTAAAATCAAAGGTGAGAGCGCGTGTGGAGCATGTCTATGGTCATATGGAAACAGCGATGGGTGGCATGATGATTCATACGATCGGTCTAGCTCGTGCAAAAGTGAAAATAACCTTCAAAAACCTCGCCTATAATATGCAACGATTCGTCATATTGCAGCGAAGAACACGCATTTCACAGGATAATTGCGCCTGAAATTACCCAAAATCAACTAAAACCCCACTCTTGAGAGAATATTCTCTCATTTGAAGGCATTCTAAACCACGTCTCAACACAGAAAATGCAATTATTCGTGTTGATAGAGCTGCCCTATTGTTTGTTCTATGCTCGCCGTACCAACCATCTCATTAGTTGGCGCTCTCCCACCGTATCATGGTGATGCCCAAAAACGCTTCGTTTCTGATAAGGATGAATGGGATATTAGACGCTATGCCGTAATAAGTGGTCGTGCTGAAGCATGTGGGTTAGATTGGCAACCTCATTTTAAGGCACTCATGGCGCATGAACGCGCTAATGGGCGCACTGAAGATCAAATGACCTATATCGGAGTATTGCATGGGATGCAAAGTGCTTCGATCAAAGATCAACCCTGCTCCGCGAGTAAACGAGAGAAAGCACGTAAAGCGGTACAAGGTAGTATAAACCAACTAAGATAGAGAGAGAAGATGAAGGTTGACTTCGCAAAAACAAAGCCAACCTTCATATGTGTCAAAACTACAATCCTAACAAGAAACGACGTGGGTCTTCAATCGATTCTTTAATGCGCTTCAAGAAGGTTACGGACTCACGCCCGTCAATAATACGATGATCATAGGATAACGCCACATACATCATCGGACGAATCACGATTTGCCCATTGACAACAACAGGACGTTCTTCGGTTTTATGCATCCCCAAAATAGCTGATTGTGGAGGATTGATGATCGGCGTAGACATCAATGAACCATACACCCCGCCATTAGAAATGGTGAATGTACCTCCTTGTAAATCCTTCATTGCCAGCGTACCTTTGCGGGCTTGCTGCGCTTTTGCTGCTAAATCTCCTTCAATCTCTGAAAGCGATTTTTTATCTGCATCACGGATGACAGGCACAACCAAGCCATTTTCTGTACCCACGGCAACGCCAATATCATAATAGTTTTTATAGACCAACTCATCGCCATCAATTTGTGCATTTACCTCAGGTAATTCTTGCAATGCATTGACTGCAGCTTTCACAAAGAAGCCCATAAAACCAAGTTTAATGCCAAATTTACGTTCAAAATCATCTTTATATTGCGAACGCAACTCGATGACACTCGACATATTAATCTCATTAAACGTGGTGAGAATTGCAGCGGTATTTTGTGAATCCTTCAAACGACGTGAAATGACTTGGCGCAATTTCGTCATTTTCACACGTTCTTCGCGTTCACCTTTTGGCTTCGGCTCTTCGCTATGCGCGGCTGCCATCGGCACAACATTTTTTGCAGCCAAAACATCACCCTTGGTTACGCGCCCATCTTTGCCCGTAGCAACCACGGCATCACGTGCAATCTGTGGATTTTCTGCAAGCATTTTCGTTGCTGCTGGACCATCTTTTGCTGCTGCAGGAGTGCTTGCCACAGCAGGCGCAGGGGCAGAAGGAGCAGGAGTGCTTGCCACAGCACCTTCCCGAATCACGCCCAAAAGCGTACCAACACTCACCGTTGCATCTTGTTGTACTGCCACGGATTCCAACACGCCATCACATGGCGCATTCACTTCCATTGATACTTTATCGGTTTCTAATTCTACCAATGGCTCATCTTTTTTTACAGCATCACCTGCTTTCTTGAACCATTTTGCAATGGTTGCTTCACTCACAGATTCACCCAACGAAGGCACAACAATATCAGCACACATGTTCTAAACTCCAGAAAAAATAACAATTATTTGTACGTTTTTACGCCCTATCACTCAAGAAAAACTATCAATCAACATGCACAGAAGAAGTTTTTTTCTTCTTCTGTGACATATGATAGAAGTTATGCGGTTAAATCAAAAGCACTCATCAGCAATTCTTGTTGCTCACGATTATGAATCTTCAAATATCCCGCTGCTGGTGATGCAGCCATCACACGCCCCACATAAGCAGGGCGATCGCTGCGCCCAATATCCAACAATACATCCTCAATATATGGCGCAACGAACGTCCACGCGCCCATATTTTTCGGCTCTTCTTGCACCCATGTGATGGATGCTGCATTCGGATAACGCTGCACAATCGCTTTCAGTTGATTATGCGGGAAGGGATAATATTGCTCAAGGCGTATAATCGCTACATCGTCAATGCCACGATCATCACGGAACTGCAACAGATCATAATAGACCTTACCACTGGTGATGAGTACTTTGCGAATTTTCGCATCTTCTTTCAGAGGATATTGCTCACCATAGACTTTTTCAAAGCGCGTCCCCGGTGCAAAATCTTCGATAGTGGAGACAGCACGCTTATGACGAAGCAGGGATTTCGGTGTCATCACAATCAATGGTTTACGGAAATTGCGATGCAACTGACGACGCAAGACATGGAAGAAGTTAGCAGGCGTAGTGCAATTCACCACTTGCATATTTTCTTGACCACATAATTGCAAGAAACGCTCAAGGCGTGCTGATGAATGTTCTGGCCCTTGCCCTTCATAGCCATGGGGTAGCAACATCACTAAGCCCGACATACGCAACCATTTAATTTCACCCGATGCGATGAACTGATCAATCATGATCTGCGCACCGTTGCAGAAATCACCAAATTGCGCTTCCCACAAAGTGAGGGCATTCGGCTCAGCTTGGGAATAGCCATATTCAAAGCCAAGGATCGCAAACTCAGAAAGAGAGCTATCCACGACTTCAATATGTTTTTCTACACCTTTGAGGTTATTCAGTGGCGTGTACCGCTCCTCCGTGACTTGATCCACCAACACCGCATGACGATGCGAGAACGTACCACGGCAGCTATCTTGCCCTGTTAAGCGCACAGGATACCCCTCACGAAGTAAGGTTGCGAACCCTAAATGCTCACCCATTGCCCAGTCAATTTCTTTACCGTCAAGTACCGCTTTGGTGCGCGTTTCGATGATACGCTTTAGCTTACTATTGACGTTAAATCCTTGCGGTATCTCCGCCATTTGGGCTGCTAAATCACGCAACACATCCACATCCACGCCCGTGTCAGGGGTAGTGCGCTTGCTTGCTTCTTCGGCTTCTGCAAGATTTGACCATGCCCCGCCCAACCAATCAGCTTTGTTCGGCTTATAGTTCTTGCCTGCATCAAATTGCTGCTCAAAATAATCATTAAATTGCGCATATTCCGCTTGCACATCCTGCTCACTCACCGTGCCTTGTGAAATCAACACATCAGCATACATGCGTGCAGGGGATTTTTTCTGGCGGATGGCTTGATACATTTGTGGTTGTGTGAACATTGGCTCATCGCCTTCATTATGTCCGTATTTGCGGTAGCAGAATATATCAATCACCACATCGCGCCCAAATTCTTGACGGAATTCTGTTGCCAAACGGCAGGCATACACTACTGCTTCAGGGTCTTCACCATTAACATGGAAAATTGGTGCTTGTACCATTTTTGCTACATCTGATGGATAGGGCGTAAAGCGCGAATATTTCGGGCTGGTGGTAAAACCAATCTGATTATTGACGATAATATGCAATGTTCCACCTGTGCGATAACCGCGCAATTCAGAGAGCGACAAAGTTTCAGGTACAATCCCCTGCCCTGCAAAGGCAGCGTCGCCATGCAGCAATATGCCCATAACACTACGTTTTTCTGTGTCCCCACGCTGATCCATCTTGGCACGCACCTTGCCGCATACAACAGGGTTCACCGCCTCTAGGTGCGATGGGTTCGCGGTGAGTGATAAATGCAAGGATTTATCATGTGGCATAGGACGATCCGCCGATACACCAATATGATATTTTACATCGCCCGATGAGTTCACCCATTCAGGAAAATCAGCATTGCCATGAAATAATGAGAACATCTCAACATAAGGCTTTTTCATGATGTTGGTGAGTACGTTCATACGTCCGCGATGTGGCATCCCCACAATCACTTCTTCTACACCAAGGCGTGATGCCACATGAATCACCTCTTGCATACCGGGCAGCATGGCATCGCCCCCTTGCACGGAGAAGCGTTTCATGCCCGGATATTTCGTGTGCAAAAACTCTTCAAACGCGTCCACTTCAATCAATTCACGCAGAATATCTTTCTTTGATTGCGGATTAATATGTGGCTTGCCCTGCATTTGCTCAAAGCGTTGCTGAATCCAGTGCTTTTGCTCAGGATATTGAATATGCATAAATTCAACACCGATCGTCTGGCAATAGGTGCGATCCAAAATCGATATAATCTCATTGAGTGTCGCGGATTGCTTGCCTAACGTACCACCAAGATAAATCTCTTTGGTATAATCTTCGCGGGTAAAGCCATAACTCATAGGGTTAAGTTCAGGGTGCGAACGATCTTTATTTTCTGGCTGTGCCAATGGGTCAAGATTAGCTTTTAGATGCCCGCGCACACGGTACGCATGAATTAATTGCAATGCCCGAATAGAGTGCAAAATGGCAGTATCATCCTGTGCTACAATCTGCTTTTCTTTCTTGGCAATCTCTTTCTTTTCTTCAGGGTCAAGCACGCCGACGACACCCGAATGATCTTCTACCCATGAGGCACGAGGCATGATTTGCGATCCGCTCAATGATCCAAAAAAGGCACGCCACTCAGCATCTACTTGGGCAGGGTCTTCACGATAGAGCTTATACATATCTTCAATAAACAGCTCATTGCCTGCAAAAAGATATTGTGAATCGACAAATTGTTCCCAAATAGAGGATTCAGATGGAATCACAGGGGAATTAGAAGCATGTGCTTGTGTCATAGATAGTACATCCATAGAGCAAATAAATGGTTTGAGATTGCAATGTAACTATTCCTCGCATCAGATGCAAGTATTTCTTGTGTTTAGCTGGTATACTCCATAATATTAAAAGAAACTGTTAACAAGAAAACACTAGCAGATGATGCAAAAATACTTTATAAGATATGAACATGACAATACGAGTACGATTCGCCCCCTCACCAACGGGCTACCTTCATATTGGCGGTGCGCGCACTGCCTTATTTAATTATCTTTTTGCCCGCCATCATGACGGTGCATTTTTGTTGCGCATTGAAGATACCGACAAAGCCCGTTCCACTGATGATGCTATTCGTGCGATTCATGAGGGGCTTGCATGGCTTGGGCTTCTTGAAGATGAACAAGCGGTGCTGCAATCTTCCCGTATCGCTCGGCATCGTGAAGTGATATACCAACTGCTGGCAAGTGGTCATGCTTACCCATGTTATATGAGCGCGGAAGAGCTAGCGCACGCACGCGAAGCAGCGCAAAGTCGCGGTGAACTTTATCGCTATGATGGCTATTGGCGTGATAAAAATGCTGCCGATGCGCCACAAGGCGTTGCCCCCTCATACAGATTAAAAGCCCCATGCGAGGGATCACTCACCCTACATGATGCCGTACAAGGAAGCGTTACCGTTGCCTATAGCGACTTAGACGATATGGTGCTGATGCGTTCCGATGGCACACCCACCTATCTGCTTGCCGTTGTTGTCGATGATCACGATATGGGTATCACGCATATTATTCGTGGTGATGATCACTTCACGAATAGCTTTCGTCAAGCCATGATTTATGATGCGATGGGCTGGACAGTGCCACAATTAGCGCATATCCCCCTCATTCACGGGGCGGATGGTGCAAAACTCTCTAAACGGCACGGCGCGCTTGGGGTTGATGCCTACCGTGATATGGGCTATCTGCCTGAAGCAGTGCGGAATTATCTGTTGCGCCTTGGCTGGTCGCATGGGGATGATGAGATTATTTCAGATGCACAAGCGATTGCATGGTTTAATTTAGACGGACTCGGCAAGTCCCCTTCCCGCTTTGATATGGATAAACTCAACCACATCAATGCCCATTATCTGCGTGCAGCGGAGTTGGATCGCATACTCACGCTCGCACAGCCCTTCATTGAGCAGCATATTGGGCGTGCCTTAGATGCCACAGAACAACAACGCCTTCGCGTTGCCATGCCTGAGCTACAAACACGTGCGCATACCTTGGTGGAGCTGGCAGAACAGGCCGCATTTTACTTTGTTGCCCCCGCCCATTATTCTGAAAAAGCACACGCACTCATTGCCACTCATAGAGATATTCTCGGCGGAGTTCATGATGCATTGCACCTATTGGATCAGTGGGATGCAGCATCCATTCAACAATGCTGCACGGATTATGGCGCATCTGTCGGGCAGAAACTTGGTGGCGTGATGAACCCAATCCGCGCTGCAATTACAGGTTCTCATGCATCCCCTTCTATGTTTGGTGTGATGGAGTTGCTTGGCAAAGATGAGAGCCTACAACGTATTAAAGGGGCAATATTATGATCATCATTCGTGATGCTAACATCGAGCAGGATGCACACCCTATTTGCAAAATGTTACAAGCCCTTGCCTATGAGGAGAGCGTGCGTTCCTTCGTGCGCCCTGAGGCACTAATTGAGCAAACATTACGAGGCACACCACGCCTCAAAGTTGCGGTCGCGGAAACTAAAGAACACGGAGCGCGCAAGGTGGTGGGCGTGGCAATCGCCTATCGTGGTTTTGATGTGCTTTCTGCCACACCAGGATTGCACCTAAGTGATATTTATGTACACCCAGAATATCGCAAAGGGGGCGTGGCACGTCGGTTGATTGCACATATTGTACAAATGAACCCGAATGATCCATGCGAATGGATGTCATGGACGATGTTGAGCGAAAACAAAGTCGCACGCGGATTTTATCAACATATGGGCGCAACGCATTTGGATGTCGATTTCATGGCGTTCGGCGCAAGTGATTTAACTGCCCTCATCCGCAATACAGAGCAACACCAGCAAACCTACGCGGAAGAATAAAAATTATCCGTTTTATTTCAATGACTTACGTATAAATAATGCTATTAGTAGTTGCGAAGGCAAGCAACCTGCTTTATGGTACGCAATCATTCGCTCTATGACTAGGACTAACGCCACATGACCTCACCTAATAATCGCACTATTTGTTCCCCTATTCGCTTGGTTGCGCTATGGTTGCTGATGTGTAGTATGATGGTGATCACATGTGCTACGCCGTCATTTGCAGCCACCCGTCATGCGGTGCTGATGTATGATGCAGACACAAAAAAAGTACTCTATCATGAACATGGCTATGCACAACGTTATCCAGCGTCACTCACTAAAATGATGACCCTCTATATGCTGTTTGAACAGATGCGCATGGGGCGTGTTAGGCTTTCCACCTCCATGAATGTATCGCGTTATGCAGCGTCGCAACCGCAAACCAATATCTCACTTCGAGCAGGTGAACGCATCACTGTTGAGCAAGCGATTAAAGCGTTGGTGGTGCGTTCCGCGAATGATGTTGCCGTGGTTGTGGCAGAACATATTGGTGGCAGTGAGAGCAAATTTGCACAGATGGCAACCAATAAAGCCCGTCAGTTGGGCATGAAAAATACCATCTATAAAAACCCTCATGGTTTGCCTAATGGGCGACAGGTGACAACAGCAATGGATATGGCATTGCTTGGCGCAGCACTTCGTCGTGATTTTCCACAATATTATCACTATTTTACCACACGGAAATTTTCCTATCGTGGCAGGCATTATACCTCGCATAATCGTGTGCTAAATCGTTTGCAGGGGGTGGATGGCATTAAAACAGGTTACATCAACGCCTCTGGATTCAACTTAGTTAGCTCATACCGTCGTAATGGCGTGAATTTGGTGGGTGTAGTGATGGGGGGCAATTCTGCCGTAGAGCGTGATAATCGTATGGTGAAAATGCTGAGTCAAACCAGCACCCGCCTCGCTGCTGAACGTGGTGGACGAAGCATTGTCCCCAACGAACCACCTATCGCTTATGCCCCTCATGCAGCATCGTTTTTTGCACCAAAGCCGCTTTTCAAACCGCAACCGAGCAATGCACTTGGGCAAGCGTCTGCCCCTCCTATCCCCGCACCACATACGCCTATGCAGGCGATGGTTGCGCCACCTACAGCGCAACCGCCTATTCGCATTAGCCCACGCAAAGAGCGTAATATGTTGGAGCGTTTAATCACGCAGGTGCTTGGCGGAGCAGAACCGCAACCACAGCAACCTAGTGGCGAAATACATGTCGATTTATCTAATGATGCCGCACGCGCTGCTAAAAACAGCTTCGGATTAAGCCTTGATCTGGAAGAGCCGCGTACTACGCCTCCTGAAATATGGACACCGCAACGTATTGTATCCGTGCCGATTATCGAGCCTACAGCACCCAAAACCACTACAGCTCCTCCCAAAAACACACTTGATTATCAATTTGCTACCTTGAATCATGATCAACCCATCCCTGCTCCTTTGCCCATCCAAGAAGGTAAAGAATGGGCGGTGCAAATTGGCGTATTCCCTGATAATACCAGCGCGCAACAAGCACTTGCAGAAACTATGCGCACTCTTGGGGTGTCAGCAACAAACGCCAGTCCTTCGGTGGAATATGCCCAAAATGCTACGTCACATTTTCATCGCGCTCGCTTAAAAAACCTTACGCACCCTGAAGCCGTGCAGCTTTGCACAAGTTTAAGCAGCAAAGGAAGGGATTGTTTTGTAGTGCGCAGTGATTAATTTCAAGACGCACGCAGGTTTTTAACAACAAAACCATCAAAAAGATGATACACTGCATCTATCCTTAATTTATGTGCTTGTAATTTTTCACTACAGCGTTTACAGATAAGATGTTCATCATTTTTCAAAAAAGAGACCTTATGCCTAATGCTTCTGCCGTTCTTGCTTCTTCATCCTCATCTATTGCCATGCACATGCAGGATACTCAACCAAATATTGCCGATTATGGACGGCGTTGTCGCATTGTTGCCACGATAGGGCCAGCAAGCAATCCTCTTGAATTAATTCACGCGGGCGCAACGTGCTTCCGCCTTAATTTTTCGCACGGTTCACACGCCGAACATGCGGCGCGCATCCAAATGATTCGTCAAGCAGAAGAAGCAAGCGGTCGCTTTGTGCCAATGATTGCTGATTTGCAAGGGCCAAAAATCCGTGTGGGTACGTTTGAAGGCGAGGGAATTCAGTTGCGTTATGGTCAAGAAGTGACGCTAGAAGTGAGTAAAGAACCGGGGCGCGATGGCTTGATTCGTTTGCCACATCCTGAAATCTTATCCGCATTGCAGGTGGGTGACGAATTGAAACTTGATGATGGTTTGATGGCACTCACTATCATCAGCAAAGAAAGTGATGTGCGTGCTGTAGCGCGAGTCGATTGTGGTGGACACCTCACTCAGAAAAAAGGCGTGAATGTGCCGATGCGCCAACTTCCTATTTCTGCGATGACCGAAAAAGATAAAAAGGACTTAGCTTTCGCCCTTGAACAAGGGGTAGAGATTGTCGCTCTGAGTTTTGTACAACGCCCAGAAGATGTTGCTGAAGCTCGCGCTTTGGTGCAAGGACGTGCCTTGATTTTATCCAAAATTGAAAAGCCTCTTGCGATGGATTCTATTGATGAAATCGTTGCGCTATCCGATATGGTGATGGTAGCACGTGGTGATTTGGGCGTAGAATTGCCGACTGAACAAGTACCAGCGGCGCAACGTAAAATCGTGCGTGCGTGCCGTGCTGCAGGTAAGCCCGTCATTATTGCCACACAAATGTTGCAAACGATGGTGGATTCCCCTGTGCCTACACGTGCTGAAGCATCTGATGTTGCAACGGCTGTTTATATGGGTGCTGATGCGGTGATGTTGAGTGCTGAATCTGCGGTAGGTCGTCATCCTGCAACAGCGGTTGCTACGATGGATCGCATTATTCGTGCTGTCGAAGCGGATGAATTTTATTGGGATGAGTTAGACGCGGCTCATGGTGAATGGATTGGTACACCTGCTCATGCTTTATGCGCATCCGCCAGTGATATTGCCGAAGTTTTGGAAGCACGTGCTATTTTTGCGTTCACTGCAAGCGGTACAACTGCCGTTGCTGCATCACGTGAACGCCCACGCACGCCTTTATATGCGCTCACCCCACATAAATCTGTTGCACGTCAATTAACGATGGTATGGGGAGTTACGCCCATTCTTTCACCTAACATCAATGAAACGGCTGAGTTCCGTAGTTCTGACGATATGCTTGCATGGGCAGAACGACTCGCGCAAAACACATTGAACTATCGCGTAGGTGAACATGTGGTGATGTTGGCGGGAACGCCTTTTGGTGTGGCAGGTAGTACCAATACGCTAAAAATCGTGACGCTTGCAGGATGATGGACGCGCAGCAGCTCAATGAGGTGATGCAGCTTTTAGGGCAACAAGCCCGCCATGCTGCACGCCTCCTTGGCGTAAGTTCAGCACAGCAACGCACCGATGCTTTGCATTCTATGGCGGATGCACTGAACTTGAATCAAGAAGGGATTCTAACCGCGAATGCGCAAGATGTGCGCGATGCGCAAGCAAAACATCTTGCTGCATCGTTGATGGATCGTCTGCACTTAGATGCAGCACGCATCAACGCCATGGCACAAGGTATCCGCACCATTGCTGCCATTCCTGATCCGCTCGGGGTGATCTTAGAGCAAACGCAGCAACCTAATGGCTTAACTATCCGCAAAATGTCCGTTCCTCTTGGTGTGATTGGCATTATCTATGAATCACGCCCAAATGTCACGGCCGATGCGGGTGCATTATGCATTAAATCAGGTAATGCGGTGCTATTACGTGGCGGTTCTGAAAGCGTTCATTCATCGCAAGCGATTGTCCGCGCTCTTCATGATGGTTTGCGCCGTGCAGGATTGCCCGAACATGCGGTGCAATATGTCCCCATCCAAGATCGCGAAGCAGTAGGCATGATGCTGGGGATGACGCAGTGGATTGATGTCATTATTCCACGTGGTGGCAAAAGCCTTACTGAGCGTATTGCCCGCGATAGCCGTATCCCTACGATTCAACATCTTGATGGTAATTGCCATATCTATGTGCATGAGAAAGCCGATAGTGAGAAAGCCTTGCGTGTGATCCGTAACGGCAAATTACGACGCACGGGTATATGTGGCGCGACCGAATCTTTGCTGATTGATGCAGCCATTGCGCCGCGTATGATTCCTTTGATTATCAATCAATTAGACGGTGTTGAGATACGCGCTGACAAGAATGCGTGCGCCATTGATGCACGGCTTATCCCTGCCACTGAGGAAGATTGGAGTACAGAATATCTGGATCGCATCATCTCCCTTAAAATTGTTACGAATGTCGATGAAGCGATTGCCCATATAAACCATTATGGATCACACCACACCGATGCCATCATCACGGAAGATGCGGACATCGCTGCACAATTTTTGCATGAAATAGATAGCGCGATTGTGATGCATAATACCTCTACCCAATTTGCTGATGGCGGTGAGTTTGGTATGGGTGCAGAAATTGGTATTTCCACAGGTAGGCTTCATGCCCGTGGTCCTGTGGGCGCGCGTGAACTTACTACCTATAAATATGTGGTTGCAAGCGATGGGGCAGTGCGTGCCTAATTTTTCTACGGAACAATAATCTTATGAGCCTCAGTTATCAACATATGTATCATGCGGGAAATCGCGCTGATGTGCATAAACATCTCTGGCTAGTGGCGGTGTTGGATGCGTTGCGCGCACTCCCCAATCCCATCACATGGATAGATGCCCATGCAGGGCGTGGCATCTATGATTTAGAAAGTGATGCTGCCTACAAAACTAAGGAAGCAACCCACGGCATCAAGCATTTATGGGATCAGCACCATCTTGTTGATCCCACATGGATACGCCTCAAGCAATTACAGCGCAAAGTTAATCCTGCGCGGGATGGCAACCCAACATTGCGTTATTATGCAGGCTCTAGTGTGCTTGCAGCGATGATGATGCGCCCACATGATAAACTTCTTTGTGCGGAATTACACCCTGCGGAATATGCCGCATTGCGTACTACCATGAAGGCATATAGCAATGTTACGCTGCATCACGAAGATATGGCGAATCTTATCCACCGCACCCTTCCTTTGCATGGTACGCATGGTGGTATGCTGATTGATCCGAGTTATGAGTGCAAGGAGGAATATGCTACTTTTGCGCCGTTGCTGCATAAAATCGCCAAGCAATGGCGTGAAGGCGTACTCATGCTATGGTATCCCATCCTCCCTGCGGCGCGCCATGAACTGCTGTGCGCGCAATGCCGTGAACTTATGCCCGACATCCTCATTGATGAATGGCTGTTTCCCGAACCCGAGCAGGGCGTTCGACGTGGTTTGCTTGGCTCTGGCATGATCATCGCACGTGTTCCCGAACAAGCACGCTTTGCCATGCAGGCACAAACTTCAGAACGCACTAATACGCCATGATTGCGGTGGATGCAGCATCCATACGATGATCTGAAACAACAAGCAATGTGCTACATACACATATAAGCTATTGCGGGCTAAAAACCGTACCGTATAAGATAGATGCGGTTGTTGCAGCCATGTGTGTGGTGTCGCATGGGGCATATGCCACAAACTGATAAGCCCCCCTATCAAGAGAAGCGTAATCACCACCCATTGATAGATGGCGATCTTAGGAAAGAGTATATATTGCTGTAGCATATAGATCGCCACAGTTCCAAGAGCAAGAATAAGCAAAACAGAAAGCGGAACACCACGTTTGACATAATAGCCTAACGCACAAAAGCCAAAGACGGCTGAGCCATATTCCCATATCATCATCGTAGGTAGCATGACAATCAGACATTTAGCAAGAAACACGCAAACGAAAAGAACATCCGCTTGCTGTTTCATAAACCAATAATGCATCATATATCGCGCAACCATGATGGAAAGCAGAATTGATAATGGGAATAAGGGCTGCACCGTCAGCATATCTACCGCCAGCATCACCCCCATCAACACCCATAATTCTCGCTGCACTCCCTGTGAACGCTTCAGTGATGGCGGTGCAAAGCCGATAAAAAAGAACCAGATGGGAGCAGAAAGCCGACCAATCGCACGAAACCATTCTTCATGCACGGGATGAAAATAAAATCCCACATGGTCAATAATCATCAACAATAACGCAAGAAACTTCCATGCATCCTGCATGGTAACCGATACGCCATAACGTTCAGTATTGGCAATGAGTTTGTTCAACACAAAAGAGAAGATATTTAATCTTGAACATCTTCGTCCATATCAACGAACGACATGCCAGCATCTTCAAATTCTTCTTCAGCATCATCATCACGCGCATCACGCAAAGAACGCATATCGCTAAAAGTTTCGTGAATTTCATCCGCAAGGCTATTTTCTTCATCCTGACGCGATGCTATAGATTCAGACATTTTATAGCTGGAATAAGAAGAAATGGATTCTTTACGTAAAATTTCCAAATCCACGGTAGACTCAGCTATCTCACGAAGTGCGACAACGGCATCTTTGTCATTATCTCTATCGAGTGTGAGTGCTGCGCCTGACGCAATCTGTTTAGCACGTTGCGCTGATAGTGCCACCAACTCAAAACGATTATTGACCATCTTCACACAATCTTCTACTGTTACACGTGCCATAAAAAATCCTTCTCGGAAAAATTCGATTATTCTTTGATTCTCTTATTGCTTTATCACAGATGTTTGCTACATTACAATCATAAATTGATATAAAAAATAAAAAACGAGCTGATTATGTCTGAATCTTATCATGATGTGCGTATTGAAGAACCTACCGCACGTTCCACGCGCCTAACGAAACCTGAATGGATTAAGGTGAAAGCTCCCGTCTCTAAGGAATATCAAAATACGCGTGATCTCATGCGGGCGCGCAAATTGAACACCGTATGCGAAGAAGCAGCCTGCCCCAATATTGGTGAATGCTGGAGCAAAAAGCACGCAACCGTCATGATTCTTGGTAGCACCTGCACCCGCGCCTGTGCTTTTTGTAATATCAAGACGGGTCGCCCTGATTTAGTTGATCCGCATGAACCAGACGAGCTGGCACGCGCCGTCACTGAACTTGGTTTGCACCATATGGTTATCACCTCCGTCGATCGTGATGATTTAGATGATGGTGGCGCATCGCATTTTGTGCAGTGCATTGAAAAAATACGCATCGCATCCCCCAACACCACCATTGAAATTCTGACCCCTGATTTTTTGCGAAAAAATGGGGCAGTCGAGCAGGTAGTTCAAGCAAAGCCTGATGTTTATAACCATAATCTTGAAACCGTACCGCGTCTTTATAAAGCCATACGTCCGGGTGCGCGTTATTTCCATTCATTGCACTTACTCAAAACCGTGAAGGAACTTGATCCGTCTATGTTCACCAAATCGGGCATTATGGTGGGGCTTGGTGAAACGAAAGAAGAAGTATTGCAAGTGATGGATGATATGCGTTCTGCCGATGTAGATTTTATCACGATTGGGCAATATCTCCAGCCAACACCGAATCATGCCAACGTTGAGGAATTTATCACCCCTGAGACCTTCCGCTATTATGCCCGCACCGCCAAAGCTAAAGGATTTTTGATGGTATCTGCAAGCCCCCTCACCCGCTCTTCATACCATGCGGGTGATGATTTTGCACGCTTGCGCGCCAACCGTGAAGCCTATTTAGCAACACAACGAGCCTCATAAGTAGTATCGCCCATGACCGCGCATCATACGCAGGAACTTGTACCCTATACACCTCAACAGCTTTATGATCTGGTGCTGGATGTTGTGCGCTATCCTGAATTTATCCCATGGTGTCGTGCTGCCCGCATCCTCTCGCAGGATGAGCAAGGCTTCATCGCTGAACTGATGATTGCCTTTAAGCATGTGCGTGAAAGTTATGTATCGCGTGTGGTGGGCAATGAACAGACGATGAGCATTGACGTGACGATGATTCGCGGTCCTTTTCATCATCTGACGAATTCATGGCAATTCCTGCCCCATGAGCATGGATGTTTGATTGATTTTCGCATTGATTTTGCGTTCAAAAGCAGCTTGCTTGAGGGGATTATTGGAACGCTCTTTCATCGTGCTACTCGCAGGATGGTTGCTGCCTTTAAGGAACGCGCTGATGCACTTTATGGTTCATTATAGCTTGGCGTAAGGTTGCTTCTATCGTCTTGGCATCATCATCATGCGTGATGTGGGTGATATATTTCCCTTGTGTATCCATCACATAGCCATAGCCTGTGTGATTAATACTATAGTTCGTTCCCGAACCTTCTTTTTGATAAAATACTTTATACGCATCTGCCACCTGTTTGGTTTGCTCCAATGTACCGCGCAACATCATGAGTGAAGGATGAAAATTGCTTTGATACGCACGCAATACCTCAGGCGTATCACGTTCTGGGTCAAGGGTGATAAAAATGGGTTGAATCTGATCCGCATATTCTGGCATCTGTTCAAGCGCGTGGGTAAGATGCATCAAGGTGGCAGGGCAAATATCAGGGCAATAGGTAAAGCCAAAATAAACAAGGCTATAACGCCCTTGCAGAATCGATTCGGTCACAATCTTCCCCTGCATATCCTCCAAGCGAAACGTACCGCCAATAAGTGCATCGCCTGTTGCGGAAGCATCCCGATCATCGGACGGACGCGCAAACATATACGCCCCTAACATCGCAATGACCACACATAGCACCAAAGAAAGAAACATCGATTTTTTTATCATGCGTACACTTATAACATCTCATGCGCATATTGCCAATGGCTAATGCGAGCAAAAAAAACTCCGCATAAAGCGGAGAAAAATGTTTTTTTTTGAGAAGAACTACTTCGCAGATGCCTTATTCACATAAGACCGATAAAATCGAAGCAATTTCCACGTCGCAAAAAAGTTGCCCGACATAAGGACGGTGATAAATCCATCCTTGCGCAAGGTTTCTAATGCTTTGAGAACGCGATCACGTACAAAATCATTTCCCAAAGGCTTGTTATACACCGCTAGCTCCATCGTTTGATAGCTATCAACCTGCTCAAGAAATGCAGCGCGATCAATAACGTACCAATCATCACCATGGTTGGCGAGATAAAAGGCAATATATGCAGCCATGGTTTCAATCTCTGCATTATCAAAGATTGAATCATGAAAATATAACGTGATGTCGGATGGAAAAAATTCGGGGCGCATGGCACAAAACTATTATGATGAACTTATCCCGCTATCTACTCCTCACATGATCATGAGATACTATACTCATCGCACGTGAAGATGCTTCGCATCAAAATGTGGACAGATGAGTATTTTTAAGTTCGATATACCCTTAATTTCACTTGCCAGACTCAAGTCCTGAAAGTGAAATGGGTATATCTAAAAAAAATCGGTACCTCAAAAAAATGAAGTGTAAACAAAGGGAAGTATCCCTTCTAAGGCATAACCCACCCCATGTCAAGTGATATATTTATATGACTGGTTCATAAGGTTTTTGAAAGATTGTTGACACGTGAAAAAAAATGACTAAGGATAGAGATATGACAACCAAGAAATCGATAAAGCACGCGATGCTTACTCTATGTATGGTGATTACCACAAGCTGTGCAGCACATACAAAACTCCCATCTTCCGATGCGCTATGGAAGCCAGATGTGAGTTTTGAGCAACGTTGGAAGATGATTCGCGGTTATTATACCAAATATCCATTAATTGTGAGTGCCACGATAGAAAAAATCGAGCAGGTGGATGGAACAACGCACCTGATGATGATGCCAATTAGTGTTTATAAAGGAACGCACGAACGGGACGTTGCGTTTCCCGTGATGTATGATGGAACACAGGAATATAAGGTTGGTGACACAGGGCTCTTTATATCTGAATGTTGATGAAGATGGCAAGGCGTGGTTTGATGATGAAAATCGTGTGCAGCTAGGGTATCTAGCGTATATTGAGACACGTTTTTTTTCAAAGGAGCAATATTATGTGATAATGTCTGATCGCCCTAACTCTCTTGAATTATCAAGAGATGATAAGCGTTTAGCACATGCTATGACTCATAGAAAGCTATTCCCCGAAAGCAATTTTCGAGAAATTAAAAATGCAACCTTAGTGCAAGTGATTAAAACGCCGATAGAAGATGAGTGTCATTTATTATTTGAAAAAGGCGGCATAGAGTTCACAAGTAGCTTTAGTCGCTATGATTTACCCAAAAAACCCGATCTATGCCCGCATCATATCGGGCAACATTACGATTTATATTTCACCAGCGATTTCCCCATCGAAAAATCGGGTAATTCTACTGGAATGTTAGATTTTATATGTCCACACAACAAAAACTAACGCCCATTCAACATAATGCAAAGACGCGCTATAAATCGTGTAAACTATAGCACAGATTATCGATAGATTTACCTATCGATAATCTGCTACAGTTTTTTACTGCATGTTCACAACGTACTAAATATAGTGCGCATAAACATCAATCAGCTTTTGTGTGATGCGAAAGTTGCCGTTATAGTCTACTTTCACGTAGCCGTTGACAGCGAAATAGTGGAATGCGGTCACGTATCCCAAGCGAACTCGAAGGTTTTGCAATGGGCGATTATAGACGCTCACCGCAAAACTATTATAGTTCGTACCCTGATCTTCAAACTGGCTATGGCTGATCAGCATGTTCCAATCATCACCATGGCGCGCAAGGAACGCGACAATTTGTGCCATCAAGATTTCCTTTTCAAGGTTTTTGAAAACCGAGCTGTGGAAATCAACACGCACATCAGACGGGCGAAAATTTTTCATGATCCGTATTTGGTAGGTTTACACATCCCAAAAATCTACACCACACCGCATAAAGTTAAGACCATATCTATAAAAAAAATGGTACTTCACACATGATGAAGTGTAAACAAGGGTAAGCCACATTTATAAAACAACGTTAATCAAGAGTCAAGCTATTTTTTTCTCATTGCAAAAAAGTAGAAGCTAGGCTAAAAAAGGGTATGATTGATTTTGCAGAGCGTTACATCCCGTCTGAACGGGAATCTTTTTGGCAACAACAATGGGAGCGTGCAGGCGTGTATCGTTGGCGTGGTGATGCACCTAGGGGCGAATCCTATGTGATTGACACCCCCCCGCCGACCGTATCAGGCTTGCTGCATATGGGGCATATTTACAGCTACACCCATACGGATTTCATGGCGCGCTATATGCGCATGAAAGGACGGGATGTATTTTATCCGATGGGGTTTGATGATAATGGCTTGCCTACCGAACGCCTTGTTGAGAAGGTAAAAAAGATTCGCGCTAAAGATGTTTCACGTGAAACATTTATACAACATTGCGAAGAGATTTCTGCCGAAGCACGATCCGAGTTTCGGGCATTATTCACCGCCACTGCCCTTTCTGTTGATTGGAACTTAGAGTACCATACGATAAGTAGCTCATCACGCCGTATTTCGCAAGCATCGTTCCTTGATTTGGTGCAACGTGAGCAGGTGTACCGCACGCTGCAACCAATGCTGTGGGATGCGATCGATCAAACCGCACTCGCACAAGCCGAAGTCGAAGATAAAGAGATGGAAGGCGTGTTTTGCGATATACGCTTTACAGTAGAAGACTGTGCCGATTCTTTTGTGATCGCCACTACACGCCCTGAAATGCTCCCCGCGTGCGTGGCGATTTTTTATCATCCAGACGATGCTCGTTATGCCCATTTGGCAGGAAAAAAAGCGATTGTGCCGTTGTTTGGGTTGCGCGTTCCCATCCTCACAGATGAAACGGTAGAGCCAGAGAAGGGTACAGGCATCATGATGTGCTGTACGTTTGGGGATGAAGCCGATGTGGTGAAATGGCGTACCCATAAATTAGAGATGCGCATGATCTTGAATAATTATGGCAAATTGACCATCGATGATGAGCGTTTGCAAGGCTTAACTGCCAAAAATGCCCGTACCAAAATGATTGAATTGCTGGAAGAAGCAGGAGTTTTGCTTGCCAAGAAGCCCATCATGCACACCGTAAAATGTGCCGAACGCTCAGGCGCACCTCTAGAAATTATTCCTACTTATCAATGGTTTGTTAGGGTTTTAGAGCATAAGGAAGCACTTAGAGAACGCAATCACACCATTAGCTGGAAACCTGATTGGATGCATAAACGTCTTGATCAATGGATTGATGGTTTGAATTGGGATTGGTGTATTTCGCGTCAACGTTATTATGGCGTGCCGTTTCCTGTATGGTACTCCAAGCGCGTGGGCGAAGAAGGTAAAGCGATTTTTGCAGCAGCGCATCAACTGCCCATCAATCCATTGGTGGATCTACCTGAGGGCTATAGCCGTGATGAAGTTGATGCTGATATGGATGTGATGGACACATGGGCAACCAGCAGCCTTACCCCACAACTAAGCGCACATGCCGTGAACAGTGAAAGCGCGGAAGATAAAACACGGTTTGATGCCTTGTTCCCCGCTGATATACGTCCGCAAGCACATGAAATTATCCGTACATGGGCGTTCTATACATTGGTGAAAGCGCATCTGCATAATCAATCCATTCCATGGCATGAAACCATGATTTCAGGATGGTGCTTGGCAGCGGATAAATCCAAAATGTCAAAATCCAAAGGCAATATCATCACGCCTACGGCATTATTGCAAGAAAAAGGTGCGGATGCCGTGCGTTATTGGGCATCGACTGCGAAACTCGGTACTGATACCGCTTTTTCGGAAGATATATTAAAAATTGGCAATAAGTTGGTGAATAAATTGTGGAATGCCTGCAAATTTGCTGCTATTCCCCTTGCCGCGATGCGTAATCCAAGCAATCATGCCCACGATGCAATGCACAGTGGCATCATCACGCACCGTCTGGATCAATGGATGATCGGACGGATGCATCAAGCGATTATCGCCTATGACGCTGCATTTGCTGATTATGATTATGCAGCAGCGCGTGCCATTGCTGAAGATGTGTTCTGGAATGATCTTTGTGATAATTATCTTGAATTGGTAAAATCACGCGCCTATGGCAATATGGGTGAGGACGCACAGCAATCCGCGTGCCACACATTATGGCATGTGCTGAATGCGATATTAAAATTATTCGCTCCTTTTGTTCCGCATATTACAGAAGAATTATTTTCCACCATCTATGTGCAGGAATATAAAGACAAAGCGTCCATCCATGCCCGTGGCATGTTCCCGAACGCCACTGCCTACCCCGTGACAACCGAAGCAGAACGTCAAGGCACTGCCATTGTGCTGTTGCTGGAATTGGTGCGTAAAGCTAAATCAGAACAGGGCGTATCCATCAAATATCCCATTGATTGTGCCTATATCTCAACCGAGATATTTGATAGTCTATGTGACGATGCCCGTACTGATCTATGTGCTGCAGGGAATATCACCCGCTTAATGGCAGGCGAAAGTGATGCAGTCGATAAACAGATGCATCACGAAACCCACGCCATGCAACTTGGCATAGTCTTTTCTCAAACAAAGGATGTCGCATGAAAAGCTCCCGTTTCACCTTTTTATTTCTCTTAAGCGTCTTCTTTATGGGAGCAAATGCCCATGCTGAACATAATTGTGCGCGTGATGGCTTTGCCTTTGCCTCTTTGAAAGGAGTCGCGCATGGTGCAGCATTCATGACATTGCACAACCCCACGGATAAAGAGTGGAACATCACCAACGTCACATCCGATCGTGCCGCACGCACGGAGCTGCATGATCATGAACATCATGCCCAAGGGGTGATGCGTATGGTGCATCTTAAACAATTAACGATCCCCGCAGGCGCAAGCGTCTCTCTCGCCCCTAGTGGCAAGCATGTGATGCTTTTTGATGTGAAAACACCGCTTGTGGCAGGAGAATCGTTTACGGTTGTTTTTTCTGATAATAGCCATATAGTATGCACAGTGCCTATTACTGTGCGTGATCGCTAATTATTGTATAACGCACTATTGGATTCTATGAAGCTATCACATTTCTTTGCCTCTTTAAGCACTATCATGCTCTTGTTCGTGCAGTCTGCACATGGGCGCGACCATATGCGTATTGTCGGGTCTTCCACCGTCTATCCCTTTGTTGCTACCGTTGCTGAACGCTTTAGCGACCGCACGGGGATCACCGCTCCTATTGTAGAATCTATTGGTACGGGTGCTGGATTTATGGAATTTTGCAAAGGCGTTGGTGAGCGCACACCCGATATGGTGAATGCATCGCGCCCCATCAAAGAATCTGAACGCACCTTATGCAATGATCATGATGTCGGAGAGATTTACGAAATCCCCATCGGCAAAGATGGTGTTGTCTTAGCAAGTAGCAAACAAGGCGCGCCACTGCCTCTGACCTTATCCCACATCTTCTTAGCACTTGCCGCGAAAGTACCGCATGAAGGTAAACTGATTGCCAATCCTTACAAAAACTGGCATGATATTGATCCTGCCTTACCAGATGCTCCCATCCTATTTTACGGCCCTGCTGCCACATCGGGGACGCGTGACGCGTTTGTGGAATTAGCAATGCAACCCCCATGCGAACATCTGCCTGAATTTATTGCAGCCTATCCCGACAAAAGCGCACGTGGCAAAGCCTGCCATATGCTGCGTGAAGATGGAGTCTATAGCGAAGCAGGTGAAAATGATAATTTAATTATTCAAAAACTCGTTCTCAATCCAAAGACGGTTGGTATCTTTGGTTTTAGTTATCTCGAACAAAATGCCCATAGCCTCATGGCGCACCCCGTCAATGGCGTAGAACCTAGCTATGATAGTATTTTTACAGGCTCTTATCCCATCGCACGCACCTTGTTTGTTTATGCAAAAGAACGGCATATGCGGGAAGTGAAAGGTATGAGAGAATTCCTTGATGAACTTACCAGCGACACTGCCCTTGCTGATGATGGCTATCTTGTATGGAAAGGACTCATCCCCCCAAAGGCAGTAGATCGTATAAATGCCCGAACTCTATTAGGCTTAGGCAACAAACAAATTAAATAACATGTAATATTCTACTATAGTTGCAAAAGAAAAGATGTTTTTTAAGCAGTTTTTGCTATTTTTTTTGATAACATTCATCAAATTGACATATTAGCTTGCTACACTATATTATATTAAAGAAACAACAACCATGAGTTATCATGGAATATACAGAAAATACTGAGGTGAATTTTATGGGATTATCAGACGCTTTTAGAGATGTACGACGTGTAACGCGCGATGTTCGTGGAGTATTTGGCGATATTGAAAATATTGAAAGTGACAGAAGCAAACGCGAAGCACAAGTCCAACGTGATCGTGCGCGGGCAGAAAAAGATCGATATAATCGTGACCGTGCTGAAGTTGCGCGAGACGAGCTGAGAGATGGCATACGCGGTTCGGATCAAGGACTCGACCAAGCACCCATGGGATACAGCCCAATGTCAAACAGAGGATCAAATAGAGATGGCGGATCGCGTCAAGATGAACGTGCTGAGCGCGAAGAAATGCGCGATGCAAAGCGATTCGTTGGTCATCTTGGCAAACTTTCTCAGGAAGAATTGCAAAACCTCTTAGAAGCAATGGAAGCGCATCGTGGCAAACCCTACGAAAGAGATACGCAAAATGGCACGTTAGCTCGTGGGGAATCCCTTAAACTTTCACATGATATTCTCGAATATGCACGTGAGAACGGCTTTGATGCGAAAAAAATTGCGCGTGGCAATCGTGCAGAGCTTGACAAAATGTATGATAAACTACATGATCAATATGCTTCACGAGAAGCGTTGCAAGCACAACAACCAGCAACTCAGGGGCAAGGAACGCAACCCGCAACAGGACCATCAGCAAGTGCTGCTGCATCAGTCACTGTGAATATTGCGGGGCAACCTCAAACCAACACCCCGGCACCAACCACAGGTCAAACCCCTGCCCCAACGCAATCAACTGCCGTTGCACCAGAGCCACAAAAACCAGTCTTGGAACTTAAGCCAGAACCAAAACTTACGGAGCGCGTGGAAGGTTTATTCACCAAACTGGGTTTGAATGGCGAGCAAACGGACAAAACCTATCGTAGCCTCGGAGCTGCGCTTGAGCAAGTTGGGGTCAAAGTTACAGGCGCGCCTATTGATGAGTTCGCTGCCTACACGGCTGCAAAAAATCCTGAGCTTGCTAAAAAGTTGATGGATGGCGATGATAGTAAAGCTATGGCTGCACTCAAAGAGTCATCTACGGCATTGCAAACCGAAGCGAATAAATCTCTTGAAGCAGAAAAAGCGAAGCCAAAAGAGGTAACGGTTAATCATGACAATAAAAGAAAACGTGAAGATTATCATGCGCGTTTGGAGGTAAATGCGACGGAAACCGCTGCGTTTAACTCAGAATCCCGTATGATTATGGATATTCATACAGCCAAAAAGAACGGCAATGACACGTTCCTTCAGGATAAAGAGATCGCAGCTTTTATGGAGAATTACCAAAAAAGCACAGGGCGTAGTGTGTTCGCAACGCATCCCTATACTCGGGAAGCACTCAGCCCAGAGCAACAACCGCAACGCGGTCAAGGTCAAACCAATGGTCATCAGATTATGCCAACGGGTGGTACATTTGTGCGTGAAGGTGGCAAAGTCACTGTACACCGTGATGGCAACACATTGACGGAAGAACAAGCGCGTCAAGAAGATGCCTCTATTGCGCAAAATATTGCGCAAAAGATTCGTGCAGGAACATTTGTGAAGCCTGATAGTCGTCCTGAAATAGGGCGCACGCAAGCTGCTCAACCTTCTGTTACTGTTGAACAAAAACAGGGTGTTGCGGGGCAACAGCCAACAGCACAACCTGTAACATCAACGGAACATAGCATCCATCCGACTATACGCCTCACCCCCATCAAATCAGAGGATGTAAAGGTAGAAGGGCAAAATACTGTTTCATTGAACGTCACCAGAGATACAGCATCAGCAGATGTCACATCCACGGGAGGAACTGCCGTTGCTGGAGCAGCCGCAGGAAGAGATGGAACAGTAGCAGCGGGCGCAGGGGGTGCAAATATTTCACCTGAAGTACTTGCGAAAGTTGGATCAATAAGGCTAAATGGAATCAAGGTTGAAGATGCTAATAATGGCGTTGTCACACCAAGCGTCACCACTAGCCCAGCAACTCCTGCCAAGGTAGAAGCTCAGCGTTAAACTCAACTAACGCAAACCCCTAATGTGCCATAGATGTACATTAGGGGTTTTTGTAATTCCACGTACTAGTGTCATTTGACTGAAAAATCAGGCATTTGTTTGTCACATGGCACTATATTCGATGCATACGCAATTTTTTTATGATAGAATGATTGAAGTATGAAACATTACACCACCCTCATTCGCATTAAAAAACAAGAAATTGATGCTTTGCGCAAGCAACTGATGGAGTTTGTGCAGCAACAAGACATTCTTGAGCAACTCATTCAGAACCTGCAAAAAGAACTTGAAGATGAAACTGCCTTAGCGCAAGCACTCACCGATATGGGGGTGTTTTTTGGTGATTATTCGGAGGCAAACAAAAAGAAACAAGAACAAGTCTATGAGAAGATTGCTGCATTAGAGCAGAAAATTGCGGAGTTGAATCATAAAATTATGATTGCTTTTGGGGAACAAAAAAAGATAGAATTGGTCAAAGCAGCAAAAGAAGAAGAAGAACGGCAGATACGAGAACTTCGTGAACAACAATTTCTTGATAATCTTGCCACAACACGATGGAAATCGCCCCATGAAACACATTATGGTTAGATTAGGTCTCCTGTGCTTTGTGGGTCTACTCGCAGGGTGCATCCATAGCTCACGTGTGCAGCTTGATTATATTGAGGTTCGTGATGAATGCCGATCTATCTCCGAAAATAGTCTCAGTGAACGCGCCGCAAAAGAACGCATTAACATAGAGAATACTCCTCAAGGTGCAAAAAATCGCAATGCCTTATTAGCGCAAATCTTCAGTGAATGTATGCGCGAACGTGGCTGGACGGTTGCCGCGCCCAGATCAGCCAAACGCCCCCCTGCCCCGCCACCCGCACCGCCTTCTCCGCCATCTAATCCCATCCGCTACATGCCAGCAGAAACGCCGATGCCTGCGGGTCGTCGTCCGATTAATCCTGCTTATTATCGTTGAAACCTTCACGTTCAAAGGATCGCTCACACCTCACCACCCGACAAGTTTAGCGTAATGCCATAGTTTTGGGATTGTGGTGAGGTTCAGTGCTGCATAGAGGATGCGTCGGATACCTTGTTTGAAGAA
>RDXO01000015.1 GCA_004292675.1 Alphaproteobacteria bacterium
CCTCCACTCAATACCCGCATCATAACCTCCTATCACTTTAAGATAGAATGCGTTTAGAGTATATACGTTACAAATCTATTAACTTGTCGGGTGGTGAGCTACATAACTCTCACTTCTTGTCATGCCAGCGAAGGCTGGTATCCATAAGATGATACTCTATTTGCTGGATGCCTGCCTGCGCAGGCATGACACGTTATTTTATATAATCAGCTAGCGTTGCTTGGGGTGTTGCAGAAAATACGTATCTAACGCTGCAAGCAATGCTCGACTGACGCGGGTGCGGTGATCATGCCGTGCCAATGTTTTCTCATCCTCAGGATTCGACAAAAATCCGACTTCAATCAATATAGATGGCACATCGGGAGCTTTTAACACACGAAAACCTGCATGACGATTAGGATTTTTCAGACGACGAATCGCCTGCCTCCCACATTGCTTGATAAAATAACTCGCTAAATCATTCGCTTTAATACGCGCATCACGCGAGGCAAGATCAATCAAAATATCTGCCACTTCAGGATTATCTTCCGCAAACGCAATGCCGCCAATTTTATCCGCCTCATTTTCATGCGCCGCAAGTTTGGCAGCTTCCCCATCCGATGCCTGTTGTGACACCGTATAGACAGAGATTCCCCGCGCCGATGCCTCCCCTGCCGTATCCGCATGAAGTGAGATGAATAAATCCGCCTGCGCTTCACGTGCCAAACGCACACGATCATCGAGGAAGATAAAACTATCATCATCGCGGATCATCATTGTGCGATAACGCCCTGTATTCTTTATCATACGCTCCACTGCCTGTGCATAGGCTAAGGTAATGTTTTTCTCTAATGTTTTTTTTCGTCCAATCGCACCGGGATCTTTTCCTCCATGCCCAGCATCAATCGCAATGAGTGGCAAACGGCTAGAGATCGCACGGATTTTGCTCTTTGCTTTTGTCGGAATGATTGGAGGCTTTGCAACATTTTTTATCATGTGTTGTCGTGGAACATTTTTCCCTTCCAATGTCAGAACCAATTCTGATTCCCTCCCTTGCCGTCCAAGTGCCATACGGCGTTGATGCGATGCAAGCGGACGCGCTAAATCTAAGACAATGCGCGAGGTACGTTCATCAAACGGTGAAAAACGTATGGTGTGTATGGAAGAATTTGCAGGAATCTTCGGCAAGCTAATGCGCCCATTGGTCACGCGATTCATATCGATCACTAAGCGCATTGGATTATCCAAAACATAACTACTATGACGCGTTAGAGGATCATTCGTATAGATGCTCACTACATCATTTAATCCTGTGCGTTTGAGCGTCATGCGCGTGATGGTGACGGCGTATGCAGCCGATCCATACGCCAAAAACATCATCACACACATCAACATCATGGTGCGAAGGATAGAAAATAATGCATTAAATAGTCGAATATGCAAAATCATGCTTGATTATTTGTCCAAATAGCGGTTAAAGTGTTGCTGTTGTCTGTATCAGAGTATCTGTATAGAGGATGCATGAACATTTCAAGCACTTCGTGATGCCACACAGAGAACGCATCAAAAGAATTTCCGCTTGCGCATAATTTCGTTGCGCACGCATGATAGCAACACGCAACTTTAAGGATTTTTATGTACTCTATCAACTTTTTTATCAGCCCTCATCATCTGGCAGGTATCTCGCACCGCTAAAAATTTAGGATAAATATTTTTGTTGAACCAACTAAAAATTTGTTGAACCAACTAAAAATATTTCAATAGACTCTTTATGACTATCTCTATTCCCTAAATGTAGCAGTGCGCATGACACGATGATGATGTAATGGTGTTCACGCTGTAACAATCGCTCAACCTATGTGTGTGTAGTTTTTACCCGCATGTGGTTATCTGATCTATGATTGACGCGCATCAACCATACCCCATCCACTCTCATATTTCTATCATGAGTGCTAAAGCACTCTATTGCGATAATGTTTGAACTACGCGCTTTGCTCACTTTAAGGAATATCACTTAAGGCAGGAACGCTTATGACTCGAATTATGCTTATCGACGCGGAAGAACAAGAAGAAACACGCGTAGTCATCATGAATGATGACGACATTGACCATTTTGATTTTATCTCTAAATCTAAGATGCAAATCAAAGGGAATATCTATCTCGCTAAAATCACCCGTATTGAACCAGCACTGCAAGCAGCGTTTGTGGAATATGGCGGTGATAAACAAGGTTTTTTATCCTTCTCTGAAGTCCACCCCGATTATTATCAAATCCCCGTAGAAGACCGCGAGCAATTATTGCGTGAAGCAGCCGCTATGGAAGAAGAAGATGATGAAGATGAGGATGAAACAGAAGAAACTGTTACTCCCCAACGCAGCAACACTGAAGAAAACTCAGACGAATCATCGGAAGAAACACCAGTACGCCTCAAGCACAAACGCGCCCCCATCGCAAAAACCCCACGCAAACGCGGACGGCGTAAACTTCATGATACACTGGACACCTCAGAAGTTTCAACTGATCACGATGGGGATACACCCCTTTCTACGGATGAAAGCGATGATTCAACCCTTGCCTTAGCGCATGAACATGATGATGTGATCGCCCATGAATCTGTTGATCCTGAAGATACACATGATGAATCATCGGACGTGTTTTCTGATGATGCGTCTGATAATACAGGGGAAGAAAAAGATGGTTCGGTACGTATAGCGCGTCGCAAACGCACACGTCGTGGCGGAAAAAATCGTGACAAAAAACGTACTCAAGAGCTTGCAGGAAGCGATGCGGTTGAATCACCATCTTCTGATGATGCCGAGCCTATCATCTCCTCATCGAACGATGAAGAACACGAAGAACGTTCCGTGCGTCGCACCCCAACCATGCGTCGTTATAAGATTCAAGAAGTGCTGCGTCCGGGGCAAATCGTTTTAGTGCAGGTAGTAAAAGAAGAACGCGGCAATAAAGGTGTATCGCTTAGCACCTATATTTCCCTTGCGGGACGTTATTGTGTGTTGATGCCAAATTCTCCACGAGGCGGTGGCGTATCACGCAAAATTGGCTCAGGTGAAGATCGCAAGCGTTTGCGTGAAATTGCAGGGGAATTGAATGTTTCTAAGGGTATGAGTGCGATTATCCGTACCGCAGGCATGGATCGTACCCGAACCGAAATCAAACGCGACTATGAATATCTCATTAAATTATGGAATCAGGTGCGTGAAGATGCGATTGCCTCCATCGCTCCTACTATGGTCTATGAAGAATCGGACATTGTCAAACGCTCGATTCGTGACCATTATAATGGTGATATTGATGCGATTTGGGTGCAAGGTGAATCCGCCTATAAGCGCGCCAAAGAATTCATGAAATTATTAACGCCATCCCATGCGCCACGCGTCAAACAATTTAAGGCATCCGAACCCCTATTCACTGCCTATGGTATTGAACGCTTGCTTGGAGAACTGTATCATAACACCGCACCTCTTGCATCGGGTGGCTATATTGTCATTAATCCCACCGAAGCCCTTATCTCGATTGATGTGAATTCTGGTCGCTCGATCACCGAGAAAAATGTTGAGGAAACCGCCTATAAAACCAATCTTGAAGCATGTGATGAAATTGCACGCCAGTTGCGTTTGCGCAATTTAGGTGGATTGGTTGTGATTGACTTCATCGATATGGGATACCACAAATATCGTCGTCACGTTGAACGTGCTTTGCGTGAAGCATTCAAAAATGATCGTGCCAAAATACAGATTGGCTATATTAGCCCGTTTGGTTTGCTGGAAATGTCACGACAACGCATGGGTGCAAGCATTATTGAAAGCACAACCCACACCTGCCCAACATGCAATGGTACGGGGCGCGTTCCTCTTATGGAAGCAACATTGATGCACATTATCCGTCAATTGCAAAGTTTCCTCACGGAAAATGGCGAAGGTAATGTAACCATCGCGCTTTCTCAGCCCATCATGTTGGAACTTTTGAATAAGCACCGCATTATGTTGCAAAATATTGAGCAGATGTATAATGTCACCCTTACCTTTGAGATGCACACGAAAGATGATAGCAACTATTATCACTTCAAAGGCAAGCAGGGAATGCGCTTTGCTTCCGATGATCTTCTTAGCAAGAAAAGCCCTACATCCAACAAAAAGGACAAAGGGCGTAACAAGAAAAACAAACAACGTCAACTGCATGATCTTGCCATCGAAGAACCCGAACTCTTAGATGAAGAACAAGAGGAAGTATCCACCAAACCATCCGATATGGCTACAGAAGAAAGCGGGGCAACCGAACCTCGCAAGCGCGGTCGCAATCGTCGTCGTCGCAATCGTGATAAAGCAGGAGTCACGGAAGCTGCACAAGCGGCGTTTGACGTGACGGAGGAAGCTGCACCCGCGCAACCGAACGTCATGGCATCTACAAAAGAGGTCGTCACGCCATCCAATGTCGCTACTCCTACGGATGAAGCCCCGAAGGTCGTCGAAGTGATCCTTGATGATACACCGCCACCCAATCAACGTCGTCGCGGTTGGTGGGGAAGAATGCTTGAAGGATCATGAACTGCTACACATCACTTTCAAACCAACCAAATAAAAAATATAGCTTTTTTTGAAAAAGAGTGCTATCATACGATGGTGTGATGTATTTTTACGGCAAAACATCATTTTCTACACGTTTTCTTAATTTTTGACTGTTAAGAACTAGTTGTTTTGCTGAAATACATCATCCAATGCGAAAGGTTTAGAACGTGAATGAATGTCGCCAACATGATAAATGTTATGCTGCTCTCGATCTGGGAACCAATAATTGTCGCTTGCTTATTGCTCATCCGCGCATTCAAGCATCGACTGGGCGGTCACTGACAGTGCTTGATAGCTATTCCCGTGTGGTACGCTTAGGGGAAGGCATCATCATCAATGGACAGCTTTCAAAATCTGCTATTGATCGCACCAAAGAATCCTTACGTCATTGCGCTGAGAAACTTGAGAAATATAACATCACGCGCAGTCGATTTGTTGCCACCGAAGCGTGTCGTAGAGCGAATAATACTGCTGATTTCATTGAAGAAGTGCGTCATGATATTGGCTTGGAACTTGAAGTCATCTCCACCGAAGAAGAAGCACGCCTTGCGTTGATGGGCTGCTGTTCCTTGCTTGAACGTGGCGTGCATCATGCCTTAGCCTTTGATATTGGTGGCGGAAGCACGGAAGTGATGTGGGCAGAAACGCCCAACCCAAACCATCATTTGGATGATCCGTTATTGCCCGTTACCCCTGCCATTCGTGGTTGGCTTTCATTGCCTTATGGGGTGATGAGCCTTTCGGAAACGATCCCCAATACAGCCTATGCCGAACTATTTTTCGATGAAATCGTCGAACAGTTGATGCATCACCTGATCCCCATGTCGAAACATCACAATATTCAGCATTGGTTGCAGCAAGATCATACACAGCTTCTTTCTACTTCTGGCACCGTCACAACACTTGCTGCTATCTATCTTGGCTTGCACCGTTATGATCGCGCCCGTGTTGATGGCGTGAAACTTGCAGTCAAGGATTTGCAAAAGACGATTCGTCATATCATCCAAATGCGCCCTTCTGAGCGGTTCATGCACCCATGCATTGGCCCTGATCGCTGTGAGTTTATTCTGGCAGGATGCGCTATTTTTGAAGCGATTGTGCGCACCTTTCCGTTTCATTTTATCACCATCGCAGACCGTGGGGTGCGTGAAGGCGTGATTATGGGGCTTGTGGCACAAGAAGCCCGCGCTACTACTCTCAATTAGCTTACCCCCCTTCACATTATATAAATATTACACGCTATGCATTCGATTTTATGCTCCCCCGCACGCGAGGGAGTAAACCATTCATATCTCATGAGGGGTGGTGAGCTCAATTAAAAAAATGATTGTTCATTGCGTTCATCTATGCTATCATGAACATGTTCCTTCTTTTGTGTTCTTTCTTTAGCGCACATTGGCTTTAGTAGATATTACTACTATTTTTCGCTTTGATGCGCTTCAGGTTGTACACAAAGAAATTTACCCAACCTAATACCATGATCAATCCCAAAACTTTGGTTTTTCTTCTCCAATTAGTGTTTGTGTTTGTGTTCTTGCTCTACTTACCTGCTATAAGTGTGTTTTACGAACTTAGCATCTATGTAGCGCAACATATCAGCTCCTTAGTGCTAACGTTATTACTGTTAGCCCTTGGCTATGGATTTGGTTTGATAGTACACACATTGAGCGTACACACCAATGTTCAAAGTACTAATGCAATCGCGTTCAACCTGTTCATTTACGTGCCTTTAGGGCTTGTAATCGCCATTTTGATTCACGCGATAATTGCGCATAATCCATGGGCTATCATTGAAGGATTGGTCGCATTGACCATCCTTTTATTGATGGGCATTCTGTTCATATGCATAACAGTTGCAATTTATTGCATCTTTGATGATTAAAGCTAGTTGAAGCCGTTTTCCTCCCGAGGGATTCGGCTTCTTCTTTTTTTTAACCTCTGGCAATCTTGCGCCGTAATAAGGTCGTGTTCGTCCACCGATCCCATCCCACCCTATGCGGATGCCCCGTACATAATGGCCACCATAAGGCACTTTGCATCACCACAATAATGAACAGCATCGGATAAAAAAACTCACGCTCCAATGATATTTGCTGCGCATCACGCCACCCTATAAGATGGAACATATCCGCAAACAACTCCGTGAATATAGCACAAAAGATGATAAACGGAGCATAGCAAATCACGAAACGCACAACCGCGATCATGACAGAAACGCGCCAACCCAACAAATGCGTGACATACACCCCCACAAGGCGTTGCCCCAACGTAGCACGCAACGGACTACAGGTAAAATTCACCACATAGATCATTGCCAATGCGACATACGAAAGCAGTGCTGCCCGAAAGGCATAAGGTGAGACCACTCGATGATCGCCAAAATAATAAGCGCGCAATAAGGGTACAATCGCAATCAGATATAAACTACTCACAGTCAAAAAATCAAGGACAAAAGCGAAGATACGATGCCATAACCCTGCCACCAGCGTTTGTGATGCCAAGGGAAGATCGCTCACCTCTTTATCTGGCAAAGGACGATTCAACTTATCACTTACATATTTCATACAAGTATTATAACAAAATTACGTATGCGTTACTTAGCAAAAACATCATCTGATCGAGTACTAGCCATTCAGTTCTAGGATAGTGATAGAATTAGGACACAGGTTCAAGCAAATTATCCTTACGGGCGCGCAACCTATCCACCTTATTGAGCGCATCAAGATAGGCTTTTGCACTTGCCACCAGCGTATCCACATCTGCACCATGCCCGTTGATGATGGTTTCCCCCATCTCAAGGCGTACCGTTACTTCCGCTTGTGCATCTGTGCCTGCGGTCACGGCATGTACTTGATAAATCTTCAATGTTGCAGATTCCGCTGAAGGCACAAGCGTTTTAATAGATTTGAAAATTGCATCCACAGGACCATTGCCTTGCTGTGTTGTGCGTAATTCTTGCCCATCTTGATGCAGCACCACTTCAGCTTGCTGCACCGCACCCGTGCCACATTGCACCGCAAGCGATACCAATGTCAAGGCATGGCTATCATCTTCACCATCGACAAGAGAGAGAATATCCTCATCAAAGACATCTTTCTTTTTGTCTGCCAACGCTTTGAAGCGATTGAACGCATCTTCAAACGCGTTGTCCCCAAGCGTAATGTTCAATTCTTCCAGCTTATTCTTGAAGGCATGTCTGCCTGAATGTTTGCCCATCACGAGGTTAGAACGGGTCAATCCAATCGATTCAGGGGTCATAATTTCATACGTGCCACTATGCTTCAACATCCCATCTTGATGAATGCCCGATTCATGCGCAAAAGCATTCGCCCCAACAATGGCTTTGTTCACCTGCACCGATTGCCCCGTGACGGATTGAATCAAGCGCGATGCCCGCATAATATATTCGCTTTTCACGCCACATTCCATGCCATAACGATCTTTGCGGGTTTTGAGCGTCATCACCACTTCTTCAAGTGAGGTATTGCCTGCCCGTTCACCAATGCCATTGATGGTGACTTCCGCCTGCCCTGCCCCTGCTTGCAATGCTGCAAGCGTATTGGCGGTGGCAAGCCCTAAATCATTCTGCCCGTGGAACGAGAACACCGCCTTATCCGCATTTGGCACGTTCCCCATCACATGACGGAACATGTGCGCCACATCATCAGGTGTCGCATAACCCACCGTATCAGGCAAGTTGATGGTGGTTGCCCCTGCCGCAATCGCCGCTTCCACGGCTTGGCATAAAAAGCCTAAGTCCGAGCGGGTGGCATCCATTGCCGACCATTCAACATCATCAGTGAAACGACGTGCATAGGCAACCGTATCTTTGATGATGGCGATCACTTCTGGCTTTTCTAGGCGGAATTGATATTTCAGATGAATATCGCTGGTGGAAATGAAGGTATGAATGCGCCCACGTTTGGCAGGTTTCACCGCCTCCCCTGCCCGTTCAATATCCGCATATTTTGCCCGCGATAGGGAGCAGATGACGGCATTTTTTGCCACTTCCGCAATCGCTTTGACGGATTGAAAATCCCCCTCACTTGCCATTGCAAAACCTGCCTCAATAACATCAACGCCCATCGTATCGAGCAATTCTGCTACCAAGAGTTTTTCTTCCTTGGTCATCGACATGCCCGGGGATTGTTCGCCATCGCGTAGGGTGGTATCAAAAATAATGATGTGTTTCATAGGGGTTCTAGGGGTTAGGGGTTAATAAGGGAATAGCGTTTAGGGTTTAGGGTTAGGGTTAGGGTTAGGGGTTAGGGGTTAGGGGTTAGCAAAGCTATACCATATTATTCAAACCAAAAGGATCTTCTGCTTCTTTTTGTATTTCTGATTGTATAGCTTCTTCACTCATAAACAATCTATTATCTACAACATCAATTTTTTTTGCAATATATTCAAAAAAACTTTTTCCACTATTTTCGTGATCTAATTTTATCGGTTCACTTCCCAATAAAAAATTTAAGTCCTCGCAAAAACCTTTGAGAAAAAAACAATAGTTCTTGATTTCACTTTTTTTAGATACAAAATAATCATCATGATCACATCTCGGTATTTGAGCATGAGCTATAATTTTATCACGAACTGGTTTGATTTCATTTTTGTAAAAATCATCCATATTCTTTCTTATGGTTTCTGTTTCTGTCATTAATCTGTCAAAATCTTGTTTATTAAAAATACAGTTTTTCTTATTTTCAGATGCTTTTTCAAGTTTTTTAATAAACCCTTTAAGATTGTATTTTGAATCCTTATGATTATCCAAGATTCTAGAAATTCCCATGTAAAATTGACGTTGCTTTGAAAAACAAATTTCGTGATAAAAACAACCATATACATCATAATCTAAAATAATGAGTTTGGCTATATTGCCATTTTTCATTTTTTCACTAAGGGCAAGGTGGAATGCAAATGCAGCTATAACTTCATAAATTTCCTTCGTCATTTCCCCTGACAAGCGAATTAATTGTTGCTCAAAACTTTCATTACTTTCCATCCCTACTAAACCCTACTCCCTAGCCCCTAACTTAGCAATCACATTATACCCCTCTGCTATGTTGGATGGAATGGAAACCGCTGATTTCAAAAGCTGCGCTGTCAAACCAAAACGATGTTCTGCGGGAAAGGAGGTAGAGCAAGTGAAGCAAACATTCGCAAGCGCAAAACTGCGTTGCCATATCTTCATTTCTTTGAAACTTTTTAGCTTCACTAAACCCTACCCCCTAAACCCTAACCCCTAGTTCTTCGCTTTGTCTACCAGCTTGTTCTTCCCAATCCACGGCATCATGGCGCGCAAATCACCGCCCACTTGCTCAATTTGGTGTTCTGCATGAAGTGCGCGGGTAGCCTTGAAGGATGGTTGCCCTGCTTTGTTCTCGAGCATCCAGTCACGTGCAAAACGCCCTGTTTGAATGTCCGTCAATACGCGCTTCATCTCACGCTTGGTTTCTTCCGTGATGATGCGTGGCCCTGTGACGTAATCACCATATTCTGCCGTGTTGGATACGGAATAGCGCATATTCGCCAAACCACCTTCATAGATGAGGTCAACAATCAGCTTCACTTCATGCAAGCACTCAAAATATGCCATCTCAGGTGCATAACCTGCTTCTACCAAGGTTTCAAAACCTGCTTGAATCAAATGCGATACGCCACCGCACAATACAGCTTGCTCACCGAACAAATCCGTTTCGCACTCTTCACGGAAGGTTGTTTCAATCACGCCCGAACGCCCGCCACCAATCGCGGATGCATAAGAAAGCGCGATCTCTTTGGCGTTGCCTGTTGCATCTTGATGAATGGCAATAAGGCACGGCACACCGCCACCTTTGAGATATTCACCACGCACCGTATGCCCCGGACCTTTCGGTGCAATCATATAGACATCAAGATCTTTGCGCGCTTCAATCAAACGGAAATGAATGTTGAATCCATGCGCAAATGCTAGGGCTGCCCCTTGCTTAAGGTTATCTTTCAAATCATCGAGATAAAGCTCTGCTTGCAATTCATCAGGCACTAAAACCATCACCACATCGGCGTAGCGTGCAGCTTCTGCGGGTGTCATCACTTTTAGCCCTTCGCTCTGTGCTTTCGCACGGCTCGATGATCCTTCGCGGAGTCCAATCACCACATCCTTCGCACCGCTATCGCGCAAATTAAGCGCGTGCGCATGACCTTGCGAACCATAGCCAATGATGGCAACTTTTTTTGATTTAATCAGATCGCCATTGGCATCGTGATCATAATAGACTTTCATGATGATATACTCCGTTACTATGCTAAATTTTACAAGAGCTATAGTTTTAACGGCTTCCCATCAAAATGCAAGCATTCTGTGCATGTTCCCGCGACTATTTGCGTTCTTTATGAAAGCCACACCCTTCCATCTTTTGAAGCACACGCCATTGGGTATCCGTCATCATGGGTGTGAGTGACGATTGTTCCTGCGGATAGGATGTGAAAAAATCAATGCGTGATTTATGGGTTGGATGGGTAGAGAGCCAAGAAAACTGCTCGAATAATCCGCTTTCTTCCTTCATGCTACGCGCAAAAAAATCTGCCACTTTGTGTACATCATAATGCTTTGCGTGCATGGCACGAGCTGCAAACTCATCAGCTTGCTGTTCTTTATCACGGCTATAGGCATTATGATATAATTCTGTGCCTAAAAACAACATAGTACCACCGCCACCTGTCGCCACTTCTAGGATCAATCCCATGCCCAAAACACGCACAAAATTTTCCATACTGTGATTATAGGCAACATGTCCAATTTCATGGGCAATGACTCCCGCCAATGCTTCAGGGCTTGCCGTTTGTTGAAGCAAGCTGTCAAATAGCACGATCTGTCGTGCTGGCAAAGCAAAGGCATTGATTTCATCAGAATGCACGATCACAATGCTCACTGGTGCAATATTGTTTGCATGTGCGAAATCATCAGCCAAAGCCTGAAGCATCATGTGCGGTTGCGCATCCTGCGGGCAAACGAGCTTGCCCCGCGTGATTTCATCAAGCACTAATGCACCAAGTCTTTTTTCAACCGTTGCAGGTATCATTGTAGCAATCACAGGGGCAGAGGCGGGAATAGTTACGAACACGATCAATCCCACCAAAACCACCAATATGGCGATCATGACAATGATATTCCATGGTGTTTTTGTCTGTATATGGGGTTTTATCGCCTTAAATAAAGCATCATCAAGTAAAAGTTGCGATTCAGGAAATTGCGTGCAATGCGCATAGCCAGATTGCCCATCACGTGGAACATCCATGATCTGCAAATTCTCATAGGGGCAGAAGAATTTTTTATGCTGCTCTTTGTCACAAATCTCAATCCCCGTAGCAAAAACAGATACATCCACGGCTCTAGCGACGGCGTGCATTCCATCATAAAATGTAGTGTGATGCTGATGATTTCTATCAAATAAAACCAAGGTCTACATCCATTCCTGTATCAAACTGATCCGACAAACCCTCACCAATGCCACTCAACTGTGATTGCTGTTGCAGAATCGCTACATCTTCCAATGTGCCAACAATAGACACATTGCGCGCATGGAATACCATCATACGATGTACAATAAGTGGCAGCCCTAAACCAAGCGTAATAATGAATAGCCCGATATTACCAAAAAAAAGTTTCGCATATGCTCCGCCTGTATACGCACCATGAAACCGAATATTGCCCAATGAGAGGTTCTCTAATTTTTTATTGGCAAGGGCGGCACGATACCAAAAACGTGAAATAAACAAGGTGGGTGCAGCAAGCAAACCTGTGATGATATTTGTTTTCTTCAGCCCCGATATATCCTCAACAAAAACCGCAGCTTGATTGCCAAGGAACAGATGATTCATGATATAACTATGTTTCTTGATGTCGCTTTTGGGAATCGCGAAACCAAGCGTGAAGATATTCGCAAACATCCGCCTTATTGCTACGCTAGCATATTTATACGCATCACCCGTAAGCCGAAGACGAATACCCCTCCATGTCGTGCGCCCTAAGCGATAGCGTAATCCAGAATAACGAGCAATGAAGAACAGAAGCAACCATACATAATTAAGATAAAATGAATGTGTTACGGTTTCACTATTAGAAATCATAGCTATGATGTATGGTATTCCAGAAAGCAATCCATAGATTAACGCTGCAATCACATAACCTTTGAAGATTTCTCCCCCCGTACCCGTGTAGCGTAGAGGATCACCCGCAATAACATAATGAGACCATATATATTTGCGCATCCGCGTCTTTGCCCATGCACGGTACACCAATAACGTCACGATCATCAGCAGCAAGTTCTTAATCCATACCTTATAGATCTCACCCTTAGTTCCGCAATATTGCAATAAATTATTCTGAGATACATTACGCTGTTGCTGCATCCGATGAATCCTTAAATTATGGCTTTTGAAAAAATGATATATCGATTTAGCACGTTCGGAATAAAATCACAAATTTATTTGTGTGACAACTCACCACCCTTCACATTATGTAAATATTGCACGCTACGCATTCGGTCTTATGCTCTCCCGCCTGCGGGGGAGCTAGTGAAGCAAGGATTTCTCAAAAGAAATCCGATGCTGAACAGTGGGGGGGCATTCTATCCCCCCACCCAATCATCTGCGGTTTTTCGTTGAAAAACCTTGATTCTTGGACTCCCCCGCAGACGGGAGAGTAAACCATTCCTACCTCATGAGAGGTGGTGGGGTGTGACAATTTTGAGATGGATGCGACTTTGTTTATCCGCGCACCCCATAGATGGATGCGCTTTTACCCCAATGCCGTCTCCTGCCTGTGTCAATATGCAGGAATGTTGCATAAAAACCAAAACCCGTAAAACCCGCTGTAAGGGCTGCATGATAAAGCTGCTCCCTGTTGTGGTTTAGCTCAACATTTCGCCCATCTATGGGGTGAAATGTACGTAAAGAAATGTCAAACGCCCGCCCGAAGCGATGCATACTCATAGGTGCGCCACCTACCTTGGCATTATGGATGGGATCACGATAAGCGGAAGTAATGATGAGCGGTTTGCCGATAATCTCGCGCATCCGCTCCAACCTTGAAATTGCATCCTGATTCACCAATAATGAACCATCACCCTTGCTTGCCAATTCACGCGGGGTGAAATAGCGATACTGCCATCCGTTGGTAGGGATTAAAGAATAATGTTCAAAAAACATCAGTGTTCGCCTCCCATGTTCTGCTTAAGTTCGCTAATTGCCTCTGCCATGGCGCGGGTGCGTTCATCGATGCGGACTAATAATTCACGATCGGTGTGCATGTTTGATGTGCGTTTTTCTAGCACTTCCACCCGCGCTGATAGTTGGCTCGCATACCAAATACCTGCTCCCATATTCCCAATCATCGCAATGATGATGCCTATCGCATTCCAATTTATAGTGTGATTCATTGAATAAAACCCCTTCCTCAACATAGGTTATGCTGATTATGCATCATTGCCTTAGAGTTTTAATGACGGGAAGGGAAAATTATGATGATTTAATAAACGCTACCATCTCCGCTTTAATGCGACTGCGCAAAACATACAAAGCAATGATATTCGGCAATGCCATGCCAAGGATAAACAAATCCGCTAAATCCAACACAACCGAAAAATGGCTGATGCCCCCAATAAAACATGCAACGATATAGAACATATAATAGATACGAATGCTAGATTTTCCAAACAGATGACACCATGCTATTTCACCATAATAGCTCCATCCGATCGTCGTGCCATAGGCAAAGAGCAGAACGTTAAACGCCAACATTGCCGTAAACCACGGACTCACCGTCGCAAATGCCTGTGCTGCAATCACCACCCCATCATCAATAGTAGCGTTGATGTGTGCATTGGTCACCACAACCATTAAACCAGTGAGCAGCGCGATAAAAGCAGCAAAGAGCGGCTCTACCAACGCTAATGTTCCTTCATGAGCAGGGCTTTGTACCGTGGCAGCAGCGTGCGCAATCGGAGCAGAACCAAGCCCCGCCTCATTGGCAAATAAGGCACGCTTAAACGCCAAGGCAATCATCACGAACATACCCCCTTGCGCAGCTTGCGCCGTGAATGCTTCCGTCAGCATGGCGTGCAGAGCGCGTGGCACTTCCTCATAATTCACCGCGAGAATAATCAGGGTGCAGAGCAGATACATAATGCCCTTCATCGGTGCGACCGCCCCCGCCACTTTTGCAATACGCTTAATCGAACCAAACAATACTAATCCTACCACTAAGGTGAACGCCCCTGCCACAATCCATGGCTTATCCTGCAACCACGCTATTTGATGAGAAAAAATCTTCACCGTCTGATTGGCTTGAAACATGCTCCCCCCACCCACAGCACCACCAAGGCAAAATACCGCAAATAATGTCGCAAGGGCGCGCCCTAACTTCGGATACCCACGTTCTTTGAACCCTGTTTGCAGATAATGAATCGGACCACCATAGATTTTTCCGTCCGCATCCACAGTGCGGTAACATAAGGATAACGTCACTTCGGCAAATTTCGTCGCCATGCCAAATATGCCCATCACAATAATCCAAAAAATTACTCCCGGACCTCCCACCGCGACCGCCACCGAAACACCCGCAATCGATCCCAACCCCACTGTTGCAGAAACCGCGGATAACACGGCTTGAAACGGACTAATCTCCCCCACCTCAGAACGCGATGCAGGGCGACGTATCAAACGACACGCAGTGGGCAATAAACGCAGATTCACCCCACCAAGATAGACAGTAAAGAACAAAGCAGCACAAACCAACCATGCGACAATAAAAGGAAAACCTGCTATATCATAAAATAATAATGAAGAGAGGATTTGTACTAAAAAAGCAAGGAAGGATTCTATCATCATCTTAGTTCCACATAATTATTGCTGCAATCTCCTTAACCCCTACACTATTGTCATAGTTTTGTCATATAGTTTTGTTAGTGTGCAGAAATAAGGGGATAGTTTATGACCGCAATGGCAACACAACAGCAAACGAACGACCAACAAACGCAAGAAAAAGATGCTTCTCCTACGCTGAAAATCGCAGGGCTAAGTTATATATTTGGTGATCTCATGATGCTGGGAAATGGACTAGCACGAGGGAACGATGCAGGCGGTCTTATCACGGGGGCAGCGATATGGTTAGCGGGTGGCATTGGTGCTGCCATGTTTGGCAACCCTGATACCGCAACAAGGCTGGATATTCATGCGCAACAAATAGAAGATTATCTCTCAAAACAAGGTATCGATCTTTCCCCTGAGATGCGACAAGGAGCGGATCTTTTTAAGGAAAAAAACGCTCTTGATAAAGCACGCATTTTTCTTTGTCAGCACCCATCGGAGCTACTCAATGCCGCTTATGCCTTAGGTGCAGCAGGGCTACTATATGATGGCATAAAGGAGATTCAGAATACCACGGAGATTCAGAATACCACGGAGAACAAGGACAAGAACAAGATCCTGATACCAACAAAATTTCAAGACATTGGCAATGTGTCATCAATGTTTTGGATGGGCGCGCTGGTGATGTCAGGTGCATTATGCAGCTTGCTTGTGAAAGAAGATCCAAAAGCCGTGGAACAAGCCAAAGATGGTAACTTCCTTGAGCAAACATGGGCAAAAATCAAACAGCAACCTCTGAGCGTCAGTGGTTCACTCTATTTTCTCAATAATGGCTTTACTGGGTTAAAAATAGCACAAGAGTTCAAGGAACGCAACGGCGATTATGCCAATGCTCCCATCAAACCACATTATTTTTCTTCCCTACAATTAGCATCTTATCTTTTTGGTAATTACAATTTAGCGCATTCCAAACGCGATCAAATAGCAGCAACGCCACTGCCAACGGAAGCGTTGGAACATTTGGAGATGTCCGTTGCGAAAATCATTGCCGCACAGCCCGAGCATCTACAGCAAAAATTGTTGGATGGTATCTGCAAAGAACTTGCCGCCAATGATCCTTCGCTCAACGCAGAGACACTCAAAACATCCCTGCAGGATCATCTATCTACCCTTGCGCCACAAAACCCTAAGCCTACATCCTTTGCAGCCAAAGTTGCAGCGCAACAAATGGAATCCGCTGATCTTTCTATTAGGGCGCGGTGATTTTTTCTGCTCCAACTTATCTAAAATATACTCACCAAAGTCGGGGATTATAAATGAAGATAGGAGCGGTTGATCATAGCCATTTGGAGAGCATACGCCATATTGAACATGGCAATTATCCTAAACATCTGCATGATACGAATTCGGTCTTGAACACTATAGTATCATATAACAATGATTTTTGCTTTATAGCACAAGAAAATGCTATCATTGTTGGGTATCTTATTGCATATCCAAGTGATTCTCAAAGAGAGGATTTTCATCTTGGCTACATTAAAACCGATGTGATTGATTGTATTTATGTACATGATTTATGTATTTGCACGAGTGTAAAAAATAGAGGGATAGGGACGATTTTATTTAATCACCTACAAACAACGGCAAAATCAGCAGGCTTTCAAAAAATTATTGGCATTTCTGTTAATGATTCCATTGAGTTCTGGAGAAAAAATGGGTTTATTCGTGTGTCATCTCATAATTACAATGGAGCAATAGGTCATAAAATAGAACATACCATTAGTTTCACTTGCACTAACTCAACATCTTTGAAGTGAAATTGGGTATAGTCGTTTGACTAAACATGACTATACCACAATGATTTACAGTGCATCGCAAAAAAAATAGCATTTGTCTAAGCCTTTACCGTGTGTTATATGCAATCTATGACACATCTCGATCTTCTCTCCCTTAGTTATCACGCTTTTGATGATGAACGCACCATCATCCAGCATTATTGTGGATTACTCGCGCATCTTAAACCGCATGAGACGGAGATCATCACACGAGCAACACGCTGGGTGGAAGCGATTCGCGCTCAAGGGATAGGGCATGGCATGGAAGCCTTTTTGCAGACCTATGGCTTAGATACCAAAGAAGGAGTCGCGTTGATGTGCCTCGCGGAAGCACTCTTGCGTATTCCTGATAGCCATACTGCCAACCAACTAATTCAGCTCACGTTTGATGATAAAAATTGGCGACAATATATTACAGGCAATGAATCATGGACCATCGCAGCATCCAGTTGGGGATTATTACTCACAGGCAAGGTCATCGATTTAGAGCAAGAAGAACGTGGCTTTGGTGGCATTATCAAGCGCATGGTGACACGGGTAGGTGAACCCGTTATCCGTGAAGCATTAAAAAAAGCCATGCGCGTGATTGGCAATCAATTCGTGCTAGGAGAGAATATTGACGATGGTTTGAATAATGCACGTCCGTGGCACAAAAAAGGCTACCGTTTTTCCTTTGATATTTTAGGAGAAGGTGCGCGTAGCGATGCGCAAGCGCAATCATACCTTGCAGCTTATCGTGACGCGATTGTGCGCATTGGCAATCATAACAGCTACGATTCCCTCTATGAAGCCCCAAGCATTTCCATCAAATTATCCGCACTGCATCCACGTTATCACATGATTAAACGCCAGCAAGTGCATGAAGAACTTGTGCCACGCATCAAAGAAATTATTACCATCGCGCAACAGCACCATATATGCGTTTCGATTGACGCAGAAGAAGCCAACCGCCTAGAAATTGAAATGGAAATCTTTGAAGCATTGCTAGCAGACCCTGCTTTTGATGGATGGAATGGCATTGGTTTTGTACTGCAAGCCTATCAAAAACGTGCCGTCCATGTGATTGATATGCTCGCCCATTTAGCGCAAACCTATCAACGCATCATTCCCTTACGTCTCGTAAAAGGTGCTTATTGGGATAGTGAAATCAAAAGCGCGCAAATCCAAGGATTAGATGGATACCCTGTCTTTACGCGCAAAGAACATACCGATGTATCCTACCTCGCTTGTGCTGATAAAATCTTACAAAAAACCCAATATTTCTATCCGCAATTTGCAACGCATAATGCCCGCACCATTGCCACTATCCAAACCTTAGCGGAGCAATATCGTATTGCACCTGAGGCTTATGAGTTTCAAAGATTGCACGGTATGGGGGAAGCCTTGCATGATCACATGCGCCCCACTTATGCGTCACGCATCTATGCACCTATTGGAGAGCATAAGGATTTGCTTGCTTATCTCATCCGTCGCTTGCTTGAAAATGGTGCGAATAGCTCCTTTGTGCATCTATTGATGGATGCCAATGTGAGCATGGAAGAACTATTAGCCGATCCTGTACGCATCAGCGAATCAGGCTTAGATCGCCCGCTTGCTCTTGCCTTGCCTTGCGATCTCTATCCCGATCGCCGTAACTCAAAAGGGGTGGATTTAGGGTATCATGTCGCACTGAATGCCTTGCAGCGTGCGCTTGAACAACATCACACACTGCCCCCTGCTCCCAAAGATCATGCACGCGACGATGTGGCACACATGATTGCGACGGCTTATGAAGCCTATCCTGCATGGGGGGCAACCGATTGTGAACAGCGCGCCATCATCCTTGAAAAAATTGCCGATCTCTATGAACAAGAGCGTGATCAGTTGCTTGCACTTTTGGTACATGAAGCAGGCAAAACCCTTATGGATGCGGTAGCGGAACTACGTGAAGCGATTGATTTTTGCATCTATTATGCCCATGAAGCACGCCGAACTCTTGCGCCTATCACCCTCCATGGTCCTACAGGTGAGAGCAATGAACTACATTATCATCCGCGTGGTGTCGTTGGTTGCATCAGCCCGTGGAACTTTCCCTTGGCTATTTTCACAGGGCAAATTGTTGCTGCCTTGGTTAGTGGGAATGCCGTCATTGCCAAACCTGCGGAGCAAACCCCACGCATCGCTATGTTGGCAACGCAACTCATGCATCATGCGGGAATCCCCCAAGCGATCTTGCAACTGGCAATCGGTGCAGGGGAAATTGTGGGTGCTGCCATCACCGAAGATGAACGCATCGCTGCAATGGTCTTTACGGGATCGGTGGACGTGGCTAAAATCATTCAACGTACTCTAGCGCACCGCAAAGGGGCAATCGTCCCCTTGATTGCAGAAACGGGTGGCATGAATTGCATGGTCATCGATAGCTCTGCTTTGCTTGAAACGGCGGTGGATGATGTTATGCTTTCTGCCTTTGGTAGTGCTGGACAACGTTGTTCCGCATTGCGCGTCCTCTATATTCAAGAAGATATTGCCGATGCATTTTTAACGCTCCTTGAAGGCGCGATGCACGGCTTGGTCGTTGGGAATCCTGCTCTGTGCGCAACCGATATTGGCCCTGTCATCGATGCCTCCGCCTATAAAATGCTGCATGATCATATTAATATAATGCGTACACAAGGAATCTTGCGTGCGGTAGCCCCCCTTACCTCATCGCATCCACTATGCATTGCCCCGCATGTCTTTGAAATCACCTCCATCGATATGCTAAAACAAGAAATCTTTGGTCCTATTCTGCATGTGATTCGTTTTAAGGCGGGTGCATTAGCAGAAGTGGCACAAGCAATCAACCGTGCTGGATATGGTCTCACCTTTGGCGTGCATAGCCGTATTGAGAGCAACATCCAATTTCTGCTTCAGCATGTCCATGTGGGTAATTATTATGTCAATCGTAGCATGATTGGTGCAGTGGTGGGCGTGCAACCTTTTGGTGGTGAAGGATTATCAGGAACAGGCCCAAAGGCAGGCGGCCCGAACTATCTTATGCGTTTTGTGCATGAACGTGTGGTCACCATCAATAGTGCAGCCATTGGTGGCAATCTGCACTTACTTCATGGGGCTGCGTGATTGCTCTGTGGTAGCTTGCTCATCATGGATGCGTTGCGTCCATGATGATTGCGGTTTTTCTGTATGCAACCAACGTGATCCTTCACGGTAGTTTTTTTGCTCTGCAAACACATGTTCAACCGTATCGTTCTTAATGCCCAATAAGCCGCTAAGAATACGTGTTGCAGGCTCAGCAATATGCTCACTTCCCCATCGATCCCAGTTGCGTGCTGCTTCAGGGTTAAAAGCGCGTGTTCCTAAAACCCCAATAAGACTTGTTGCCATCCCTGCCACTTTCGCGGCAGCATTCACCATGATCGGTGTTTCATCCTTTAGCAAGCGCAACGATCCAAGCGTTATAGCGGTTGACCATCCCGTCCAGACGACCGCTTGGGCAACATGCTTGATTTCATGCGTATAAATTTCTCTCTGACGATTTTTTACTTCTTCTGAATCCTGCGCGAAGCCATGTTTTTCACCCCATGTCGTCGCATCTTTTTGTGCGCCTGCATAAAACAAATCCCCCACAACATAGGTACATGCTTGCCCGATACCATCCATAATCATAGGCGTATGACGTTGCATCAGCAAGGTAGGGATCGCGCCCATCCAATCACCAATTTGTTCACACACAACCCATCGTCCAATATCCCAACCAAAGGCTTTAATTTTCTCACCATTGAGTTGCTTGGCATGGACACTACCATGTTCAACCCCTGCCTCGCACGCCGCGCAATGACTAATGCTTAACTTTGCCCCTAAGAAGCGTTTGGTCGCATATTCCACAAAGGTATTGAAAAAATCCAAAAAGGTGCAGGCCGTGGCATGGTTCAATACATAAACGACATCTTCCCCGCGCTCTATCGCGTGACGGTGCGCTTCATCGGTGAGGTTGGTTTCATCATGCATGGAATCCCTCACTTCCCATGCCCATGACTGTGATCATGAGAACATCCTCCGATCATGTTCTTGATCATCTCATCATCCGCAAAAAGTTTCTGCCCACACTGGTTGATATGCCGCCCTGTTACCATACGGTACAGCAACGCCGCTCCGACACCCAACTCACCAACACCCACGGCTAAACGTAAAAAATTCACGCCTTCTTGTGGGGCATGATGCCCTATTTCTTCTACCTCAAGCTGTTTATCTTGTTCTGGCACAAAGGCGCGATGCACATTATGCACGCCATGCAGCATCACGCCCACGCATGAAATGCTTGCTAAAATCGCCCCTGTTTTCTTGAGTGCGGTATCGAGATGGACAACCTTCCCAAAATCTTGCAAACCACGCCCTTGATGCAACAATTCATGAACCGTTGTTTGAGGGTCTGCTTGCCCACTCCAACGCTTGCCGATGATGTCTGCTTCATAGCCAAACGCGCCTAGTTCATGATGCAGCTTTTCTTGACCTTGATTGAAGGATTGTTGTAGTTCTTTAATTGCGTTGTGTGCTTGTGCATGGAAATTTTGCTTACTGCCCTTTTTTAGAAAATTCTTTATATCTTCTTTCAGCAACGGTTCCATTGCGGTTTCACCCAGCCAACCATAAGAATCTAATCCTAAAATTGAACGAGAGTTATTTCCTATTTTAGACAGCTCTCCATCTTCTCCTATATCAATGTTAATCAACGTAAGATCATCAAACACGTTCGCTTTATTCCCCCAAAATGAAACGCGTGAATCCTTAAAGGTACTATCAACATTATTATAAAAACCCACGAGCAACTCACGCATACTCCTGTGATCTTCCTTGAATCCTAGAACGTTACCCTGCTTTTTTGTACTAGGAATAGCAGGTGGATTTTTAATCGTTTTATCAAGATTATCTGGAAATTTTTTAAGAACATCTTGATAAGGCGCACCTAATAATGTGCTTAATCCTTCGCGATCGAATTGCTGAATTGCACCAATCACTTGCTTGATCCACAGCACACAATCTTTTATAGCTTCATCCTGTTCTGGCGTTGCTACCACGATATTTCCTCAATGCATGACATACATTATATTCTAGCCATTATATCAAACCTTGTAAAGCACTATATGTGGATTCACGCATCATAGAGCGGTACATAGACTGAGAACACCGATCCTTTACCAACAGTGGATGTAATAGAAATCACCCCCTTATGGCGTGTCAGGATGCCTTTCACAATGGCAAGCCCAAGCCCTGTTCCCCCCACCTGACGAGTACGCGCTGAATCCACACGATAAAAACGCTCCGTCAACCGCGCAAGATGCTCTTTTGCAATCCCCTCACCTTCATCACGCACGGAAAAGAGTAGCATCCGCGTATGAGATCGCACCACTATATCAGGCGGAAGCTCCGTTGTCACCCGCACCGTAATTAATACCTCGCTGTTCGCACTGCCATATTTGAGCGCATTACCAACCAAATTATGCACCACTTGCGCGAGTTCATTGCGCTCCCCAATCACATCAGGCACATCATCGGGAACATCCAAGACAATATGCACTTTTTTCTGACGCGCAATCAAATCAAACATTTTAATTTCACGTTGCACCACTTTCACAAAATCCACCCGATCAATCGGAGGCGTATGGGCATTCATTTCAATTTTGGAAAGCGACAAGAGATCATTGATCAGTTGACGCATACGCTCCGCTTGTTCTGCCATGATTTCAAGAAACTCATCAATGGCTTTATCATCATCGCGGGCAGGGCCTCGTATCGTTTCAATCAGCCCCGAAATACTCGCAAGCGGGGTGCGTATCTCATGGCTCGCATTGGCAACGAAATCTGCGCGCATTTGCTCCACGCTCTTTAATTCGGTGATGTCATTCATGGTAATAACCAAACTCACCCCACCTTTATCCGATGCCGAAAGCCGTTCAATCACCGCAAGAAAATCACGCACCACTGGTTCTTCCAGACGAAATTCCACCTCACGACCACGAAAATCTTCATTCACCGCTACCACTGCATCTAATAATAAACGGCTTGGTATCACCGATTCAATCTTCTTTTTCGCAAGATTCTGCCCAAATACGGTACGTGCAGCGCGGTTGGTACGGACAATATGCAACCGATCATTGAGCATCAAAAGAATATCAGGCAAGGTATCCACAATCACCTCACCCTCACGGATCACCATTTGCATATCCATTGCTTTATGATCCCACACCGCCCGTAGCCGCAATAATGCTTCGGGTATATTAAAAATGGTTTTTAATACATTCAATTCAGGAACAAGTGTTTTTTTATCCTCCGAGAGATCGAAAATATATTCGGTAAGGGCGCGCAGATTCATCAGCAATGGCACAACCACCATCCATGTTCCAACCCACACCGCAATATAACCAAACAAAAACGAAGAAATACTCAGACGCTCATTGACCGCAAAGAGCGATAACACCACCAAAGATGGCAGGGTTGCTATCCCTACCACTTTGATGATGGTACGTAAGGGAACACGTTTCAGTGCCATAGAGTCGCTATACTTCGTAATAACGCGCCACTAAGGCATCCAGCAAGCGCACCCCATACGCTGTTGCACCTTTCGGGCTGGTTGCCGTTGCTTTTTTACGCCATGCAGTACCCGCAATATCTACATGCGCCCATGCGACATCTTTTTGAATAAAGCGTTGCAAGAATTGTGCTGCCGTGATGCTCCCTGCTTCTTTATCCGTTCCCACATTTTGCATATCGGCTATATCGGAATTAATTTGCTTATCGTAATAATCCCCCATAGGCAATCTCCATGTTTCATCGCCCGTTTCATCGCCAAGCCCCATAATGCGCTGTGCTAATTCATCATTATTCGAGAATAATCCCGCATATTTTTTACCCAACGAGACGATAATCGCCCCTGTGAGCGTTGCCAAATCAATCACCGTATGTGGACGGAACTTTTCCTGCACATACCACAAAGCATCCGCCAATACTAAACGCCCTTCAGCATCCGTATTATTCACCTCAATCGTCTGCCCTGAATAAGAGACTACCACATCACCGGGGCGTTGCGCATTACCATCGGGCATATTTTCTACCAAGCCCAAAATGCCTACCGCATGGACGCAGGCTTTACGCAATGCTAAGGTACGCATCACGCCATAGACTGCCCCTGCACCGCCCATATCCCATTTCATTTCTTCCATGCCGGCAGCGGGTTTAATACTGATCCCCCCAGAATCAAAGCATACGCCTTTTCCCACAAAGGCTATCGGCGCGCTATCCTTCTTTGTTGTGCCGTTCCAACGTAACACCACTAATTGCGATGCACGCACACTACCCTGCCCCACACCAAGCAAAGCATTCATACCAAGAGCGCGCATTTCATCTTCACCCAGCACCTGCACCTCTAAACCAAGGGCGCGCATATCCTCACATTTTTGTGCAAAAGATTGTGGATGCAGCACATTGGCAGGCTCTGACACCACATCACGTGTAGCAATCATGCCCTCTGCCAATGCCTCCAACCGTGGATGATGCGTCTGTGCTGCTCCATCATCCCCGCAAATAACCACATGCTGCACGCACGGCAATTCATGCTCTTTTTTGGTCGTGAAATATTTCCCGAAATAATACGCACCAAGACGCGCTCCCAGCATCATATGCGCTTCTGCAATTCCCTTAGCGCACTCCGCAACAATCATTTCTTCTTCAAGCATGATGGTGAGATGGGTCGCGCCCAACTCATTGGCACGTTTCACTGCTTCTCCTGCTGCTTGTTCATAGCTCATAGAGGTGCGTGACGCTGCATCGCCCATCCCACACACAACCACCCATGACCATGCCACGCCTTGCGAAGGAATCACCGTCACTGATTGCCCTGCTTTGCCCTTCATATACGGGCTGTGCAACGCTTTCGTCAATGCCCCATCCATCTGCACATCCAAACTTTTAGCGATTGTTCCTAGTGTTTTATCTTCATTGACAAACAGCACACATAATGATCGCTCTTGGTTTGCCTGTTGTTGCCATTCGGTACGCGGTTGATACTGAAAATGTGTCATGATACTACTCCTTGCTTGTGACGAAAATTATACTTAAAACCGTTCCTTAAACCAACGCACCAAACGCTCCATCCCAAATGAAACATCACCTTGGGCAGGTTTGCGCAATAAATCATCTTCAAATGAATGTTGCGTGGCATAATAGAGCATCCCTATGGGAACAGAAAAATTCGGAGAACTTACCGATTCCGCCAAGCCAGGGAATAATTTAGGTTTACCCATACGCACTTGTTTTCCAAACATCGTGGTTGCCAACTCACGCACCCCCACAAGCTGCGATGCACCGCCTGTCAAAACAATCGTGCGCCCCATCATCGATGTAACACCTTGCTTTTGCACTTGATCCCGCACCAGTTCAAAAATCTCTTCGATCCTCGGGCGGATAATGCGTACAAGCTGTGTGCGTGGCACTTGCGCATATTCCACCGAATCTTCATCACCCAGTGGCATCACATCCACCATCATATGTTCATCTTGTTCCGAATCCAACACACTTCCATAGAGCGTTTTAAGGCGTTCAGCGTGCTGCAAGCTCGTGGATAAACCTTTTGCCACATCATTAGTCACATGCTTGCCACCAACTGGCACGATTGCGGAGAAGATATTACACCCGCCTTGAAAAATCGCCACACTGGTAGTTGATGCCCCCATATCGATCACGGTGACACCCAATTCTTGCTCATCTGTCTCTAAACAGCCTAGCCCCGTGGCATAGGGGGTAATCACCCAATCCACCACATCTAAATGACACCGTGAGACTAAATGCATCAGATTCATCAAACGTCGTTCATCAACAGTAAGTACATGCACATCCGCCTTCAATAACATACCATACATATGTCGCGGATCACGTATACCCTTCGCACCATCCAACTGATATTGCGTCACCATGCAATGTACCACTTGACGATGCGGTTGTGCTAACTCACGGCACGCGGTGCGTAGGATCGTTGCGATCGACTGATCGGTCACTTCACCATGCGCAATCGGCAATTCCACATGCACATTATGCGATGCAAGATCAGAAAAAGAAACATTGGCAATCACATGATCCAGCGTGCCACCTGCCATTTTTTCCGCAGCATTCACCGCATGGGCAATAGATGCTTGCGCCTCTTTGCTATCCGTTACAATACCACCACGCAAGCCCTTAGCATGATGATGCCCTATGCCAATAATTTGCATCTGCCCTTGCGCATCAGGTTCAGCAATAAAGCATCCTATTTTATTGCTGCCAATATCAATCACCGCAACACTATGTTTACTACCGCGCAATGCATAAAAATGAGAAGAAAGATGAGGTTCAACTATCATATCGTGGCTTAAACATCCCCATCAGGTTCATCGCGTTCAACTGCTTCCAAATCATCAGGTAGGGATAGATATTGCGCGTTCGGATCACGCATATCAATCTCTTTGATCGGTTTTGAAAGGATATTTTCTGTTTTTTGCAATTCAATCATCTTCTTCCATGCACCTATGGGCTTTTCTTCGGGAAGTTTCACATGAATACCTGTATCAAAATGAATATCCCAACGGCGATCACTCACCAAAACAGAGGCAACAATACGACGCGCCAACTCTTTATCTTCTTTGAATAATTGCACTAATTCATGCATGTGCTGTGGTGCTTCACTGCCAACCACCGTGATCATATGCGGATAATCTTCAGGGCGTTCCCCCTCCAATACCACGCCATCTTCATCAATCACACGCACCAGCCCTTCATGTTGCCACAATACATAGGGTTGACGCTCGATTAAATTCACCGTAATCGTTCCCGAAAGATCACGCCCCACATGTGCTTGACGTACCGTTGGGATTTTTTCCAACTGCTGGCGTATATGATCCAACGAATATAAAAATAGCGGATCGCCCGAAGCCATACCAACGGCTGAAACAATCGCGTCCGCAGGCGTAACCTTACGCCCCTCAACCACTAATTCCTTAAACTCATAGCCCGCATCATAGGTTACACGCACCCATTGCCTATGCCCCCAATCAACAATATCTTGATGCACGCCAAATGCTACGCCCAACCCCACCATCAACGTAGTCATGCCGATCGTGCCATAAAGCATCATGCGGCGTTGTTTCTCACGTTGCTTTTTACGCCCACGCTCCCTCACCACATTGACATTGCTTCCTGATGCCACATGCGCTTTGCTTTTCTTGGGCGCAGAAGCAGGCTTTGAGGGTGGTTTTGCTTTCGCTTTCGCCTTCGGTTTCGCTTTGGTGGAGGTATCAACCATAACGCACAGCCTCATCCGTTGTCGCATGATCAAGCAAATGCTTCACGAGATCGGTAAAGCTAATGCCGTGATGGGCAGCAATTTCTGGTGCAAGCGAAAATTGCGTCATCCCCGGTTGCGTATTAATTTCTAAAATATAGAACATATCTCTACCAATGGTTTGATCATCATAGCGAAAATCTGATCGGGTTAAGCCACGGCATCCAAGCGCATTATGGGCGCGCTCTGCCAAACGCAACACTTCCAGATAATCTTCTGCAGGAATTGGTGCCGGCATCATATGATCTGCTTTGCCTGCCGTATATTTAGCCTCATAATCATAAAATTTATTCTTTGGACGAATCTCGATTGCACCAAGTGCCTTGCCGTTGAGTACCGCAACCTGAATCTCACGCCCCGGAATATAGGGTTCTACCAACATCAGTGTATCATCAGGAACACATGCGAGAGAACGCAGATCATATTCTTCAAAAATCAAAAACACATTGACGCTTGATCCATCTGCTGGGGGCTTCACCACAAAAGGATAAGGAAATGGGGATTTATTTTTGATTTCTCCAATCGTGAATACACCGCCATCGGGTGTGCGGATACCATAATGACGGAACATCGCTTTTGAGCAGACCTTATCCATCGCCATTGCCGAAGCCAACACCCCTGAATGGGTATAGGGAATGCCTAACAATTCTAATACGCCTTGAATTGATCCATCCTCGCCATATTTACCATGCAGTGCATTAAACACTTTGGTAGGCTTCAACTCCGTCAATATCTTGCCAATATCAGGCTGCACATCAATAACGCTATAGGGATAGCCCAACTGAATCAATGCTTGCTCCACCGCAAGACCACTCGCAAGCGAAACTTCACGTTCACTTGACCATCCACCTTTTAATAATGCAATATGTTCACTCATGTTTTTATTACCCTTCATTCTACCGTATCACACACTTTGCCGACACGCTTAATTTCCCATTCCAACATCACGCCACTTGTTTCTAGCACACGACGGCGCACTTCTTCCCCAAGCGATTCTAGATCATTCGCACTAGCTTTACCATGATTTATCATAAAATTGCAATGCATCAATGATATTTGCGCATCACCATGGGTAAGTCCACGACACCCCGCTGCATCAATCAGCTCCCACGCTTTATGTCCCTCAGGGTTTTTGAAGGTCGAACCACCTGTTTTGCTACGCACTGGCTGCGTTGCCTCACGTGAGCGCATAATATCTTCTATATGCGCATGAATAGTTGCGGGATCATGCCCTGCACCACCACGCACCCATACCCGTGTTATAATCCAATCCTGTGGAAGCGTTGAACTACGGTAACGAAAGCCGATCGCTTCAGCATCCACATGATGAATCGCACCCGCACGATCCACCGCCTCAATGCGCACCACGCATCCTGCCATATCACCACCATAAGCACCTGCATTCATCCGCACTGCACCGCCCATCGTACCGGGTATGCCCACCAAAAACTCTAAACCTGCAATGCCTGCATCAGCAGCACAGCGAGCAACATGCGCATCAAGCACCGCTCCCCCTGCGCACAACATATCCCCGTCATGCGTCACCTGCGCTGCGTCACGTCCTAAACGAATCACGACACCTTCAATGCCACCATCACGCACCAACATATTTGAGGCAACCCCCATCACCATCACAGGAATATGAAGGGGAAGTTGCGCTAAAAAATCACTTAAATCCTGAGTATCTTCTGGCGTAAAAACGCAATCAGCATTGCCACCAACCGCAAACCAACAACGCGATGCCAATGGCACATCAAAACGCAACCGCCCGCGCACCTTCGGCAGATGATCCCGCAACTGCATCATGAACCTACTTTTGCTGGTTGACTGCCCATATATTCTTGAAGCGCATTCGGCAATGCATTTGCCCATGCAGAAATTGAACCTGCCCCTAGGCAAATGACGTAATCACCTTCTTGGGCAATGTCCGCAATCGTTGCTGCAAGATCATGTTCCGATTCCAATGCACGCACCTGATGATGCCCATGCTGGCGCATCCCTGCCACCAACGCATCACGGCTTATGCCCTCAATAGGTTGCTCCCCTGCAGCGTAAATTTCTGTCACAATCACATAATCCGCTTCATTGGCGCACACGCAAAAATCTTGGAATAGGTCTCTTAAGCGCGTATAACGATGCGGTTGAATCACTGCAATCACCTTATGATCACTACCTGCGGCTTGACGTGCGCTTTTGAGTGTGGCAACAATCTCAACAGGATGATGCCCATAATCATCGACAATCGTCACCCCATCCACGCATCCAGTGCGCGTAAACCGACGTTTCACCCCACTAAATTGCCCAAGACCTGAACGGATAAGCGTTTCACTCATCCCTAGTTCCAAAGCCACCGCGATGGATGCCAACGCATTACTGACATTATGCACCCCATGCATCGGTAAAAATATCTGTTCAATACGTCGCCCTTGCCCAACTAAATAATCACTTAATTGCACCGTGAACACTTGCCCATCACCATTAATTTGAATATCCAAAGCGCGTACATCTGCTTGCGCACTCATACCATAGGTAATAATACGGCGATCAGACACCTGCCCCACCAATTCTTGCACCATTGGATGATCCAAGCACAGCACACAAAAGCCATAAAAAGGGATATTTTCTAAAAACTGCTTAAAGGCTTTTTTGAGTGCGTCAAACGAGCCATAATAATCCAGATGCTCAGGGTCAATATTCGTGACAATCGCAATGGTTGCAGGCAACCGCGTGAATGTACCATCCGATTCATCCGCTTCTACCACCATCCACGCACCTGCACCAACACGTGCATTCGTGCCATAGGCATTGATGATCCCGCCATTAATCACAGTTGGTTGAAACCCGCCATGCTCCATCAAGGCAGCCGTAAGCGAGGTAGTCGTGGTTTTACCATGCGTCCCCGCAATCGCTACCGTCATTTTTAAGCGCACCAACTCCGCCAACATATCGGCACGCTTAATCACAGGAATACGGGCTGCTTGCGCTGCTTCTACTTCGGGATTGCCTTGCTTGATTGCGGAGGAAATCACCACCACCGCTGCATCGTTCACATTCTGTGCTTCATGCCCAATATGAACCGTAATGCCCATATCCCGCAAGCGTGTGATATTGCCATTTTCTGCAATATCCGATCCTTGCACCTTATAGCCCAAACTATGCAAAACCTCTGCGACACCACTCATGCCAATGCCACCCACACCGACAATATGAATCAGCCCGACATCATGCGGAAGCGTGTGGGCAATAGGTAATTTTTTTAAGGGAATAATTGTCATACGTACCTCTTTAATATTCTATGATAGGCGTGCAACACGCTCTACTAAATCTGCTAAATGCTCCGCTGCTTCAGGTTTACCCAATGCCCGTGCGCTTGCTGCAGCTTTCGCTAAGCTATGTGGCATGGTCAGGAAATATTCCAGTTTCGCTGCCAATGCTTCAGGAGTGAAGGCATTTTGGGGCATCAACCACCCTCCCCCCATGTCATCGATGGCTTTAGCATTATATTTCTGATGATCATCCGCTGCTGAAGGGAGAGGCACAAGAATTGCGGGTCGCCCTGCTGTGGTCAATTCACAAATGGTTGATGCTCCTGCCCGCGCAATCACTAAATGCGCTGAGGCTAAACGGTTCGGTATATCCGCAAAAAACGGTGCTAAATCTGCATGTACGCCAATAGCTTCATATTCAGCGCGTAATCCTTCCAACTGCTCAGCACGCACTTGCTGATCAATACGCACCCGTTTACGCAATGGTGCAGGCAACAACGCCACCGCCTTAGGCACAACATCCCCCAAAATCGCTGCCCCTTGCGATCCTCCCGTTACCAACACATGCAAAATACCATCAGCAAGCATGGTAGGATAATCTACAGCGCGCAACGATTGAATCGCCGCACGTACAGGATTGCCGATACACTGCACACGGGTTCGATCTGCTAATTTTATTCCCCCTGTTTCTTCAAAGGAAGTCGCTATGACATCAACACGAGATGCCAATACGCGATTAGCTTTGCCTAAAATCGAGTTTTGTTCATGAATAATCGTCGGAATACGCCCCGCTGCAGCACACAAGGTTGGAAAAGAAGGATAACCCCCAAAACCTACGACCACATTCGGGCGCACTTCGGATAGAATCTTGCGCACCACACGATACGCAATGATATTTTTCACCAATGCTTTGACACGCACCATCAGCGATCCACTCATGCTTGCTGCATCAATCACATGGGTAGGAATCGATCCTAAAACATAATTACTCGCACGCATATAATGTTCAAAGCGTCGATCTGTTATCACATGCACCTTATAACCACGCGCCAAAAGACATTCTGCCAACGCTTCTGCAGGGAAAATATGCCCTCCCGTACCTCCTGTTGCTAAAACAACGGTACGTGCCTGTGATGATAGCGTCATCCTTTTTGCCCTTCCATCGGTTGATAATGTTCAAATGATTGCCGTGAGCGCATCCCATATTGTTTGCGCGTTAGCCCCAAAATCGCCCCTGCTGTACACGCCACCGCAACCAGCGACGAACCGCCATAGCTTAAAAACGGCAACGTCATTCCTTTGGCTGGAAACATACGCACGGCAACCCCCATATTAACCAAAGCCTGAATCCCGATTTGCGTCACCAATCCTGCCACAGAAAGCATGATGAACATATCCTGAGCTGCCCCTGCCCGGCACAATCCTCGATAAATAATCGCAAAAAATAAACCAACAATAATCAACGCTACCAAGCCAAATTCTTCCCCAGCCACAGCAAAAATAAAGTCTGTGTGCGCATCTGGTAATTGCCATTTTACCACGCCTTCACCCGGCCCCTTGCCAAGCAACCCACCCGACGCAAACGACTCCAATGATTTATCAATCTGATAGCTATCCACAGAGGTGGGATCAAGAAAGCCATCAATACGCTTGGTAACATGTGGGAACGTAAAATAAGCAATCACACCGCCAACAAGCACCACAGCTCCTAAAAGAAAAATCCACCCTAAGGCAATCCCGCCCAACAACAGCTCCACACCGAGCAGCGTACTCACCACAAAAAACATACCCACATCAGGCTGAATCAATAATAATAAGGCACAAGCCAAATAAATCGCAAACACCAGACGGTATGCAGGAAAATCAACCGTGCGTTGTCGTTCTGATAATAACCATGCCAGAACCATCACAAAACATGGCTTCATAAATTCCGATGGTTGGATTTTTAACCCAGCAATCGCAATCCAGCGTGTTGCTCCCTTCGTCTGATCGCCTAAAATAGGCAACACCACCATGAGCAAGAGCGATCCCATAAGCCCTAAAACTGCCATACGCCGAATAGTACGCACCGACAACATCGATACACCAATCATCACCGCAAAGGAAATCACAAGAAATTTATGCTGTGCATAAATAAAATGGTACGGGTCATAATCTAGTCGCTGCGCCACAGGCGGAGAAGATGCCGTCACCAACACCGCACTCAGCACCATCAAGAGCGAAAAGCAAATCAACAATACGCGATCTGTCTGCCACCACCAACGCCCAAACCTTGTGGTATTCGTCCGATCAAACAACATATAATCCCTCACGCATGGGTATCTCCCCTTTCATGCTTCGCACCATACACCGAAGATAGCACATACTCCAGCGTTATTTGATGATGATGCGAGGGTTTTTTTATGATGCCCTATCCGCTAAAGTGCTTTCTGCACTTCCGTCTCCTGCACGCGCCCTTGATGCTGCACATCGGTGAGGTTAGCAATCTCTGCTTCCAGTTCGTGAATTCTAGACTGCATCTGATAATGATTTTCACGCATCATATGCGCTTGTTTTGCACCCACGCTAAAACCAACCATAGGGGCAACCACTGCTGCCACTAAGGCAGCTCCTACAATAACATTCATGGGTGTGCTATTTCCTTTGAAGGACACGTCAGCAATAGCCTCGGCTTCCATGCCAAGTTGGCGTCCGACAAGCCCGGCAATATCCTTAGGATGGATGACAGAGGTATTTTGACTGATATTGTGATATTTCTCGGCTACTGCTGCTGCTCCAGATAACGCGATTTCCCCAATACGCTCAAGCGCAGGAACATTGCGATGTATTAATTCCATAACCGAAGCAATCGATACGCCCATTAAAACGGTATTCGCAATAAGGCTGTAGCGTTGTGATATGGCATTGCCCACAAGCAATTCATCTACCCCTTGATATTCTACATTTTGTGATTTGTTAGCCATGTCTCACCTTGCGCCATCATATATGCTATTTGCACACATCATAACCCTTATAGTCGTTTGACAAAAAATGATTCATTTTTCATGTCAAGAAACGACTATAACACTATGATTTATAGTGCTTTCACTATTTAATCATTGCCTGTTTATCGGCAATGATTGAATAGTAGCACTATTGACACACAACCAAAACAAAATTCTTATGAAGATTTTGTGACAATGTCAACCCCAGCACGCCCTACTCAGGCATCGCCCCTTCATGCGCTAACTGTTCCAACGCCTCATCCAACGGCATCACTTGTTGTTGCCCACTACCCAAACGACGCATAGCAACAGTGCGCTGATCACGTTCACGATCCCCCACGGCAAGCAATACAGGCACTTTATGGGTGGAATGATGACGCACCTTATAGTTGATCGTTTCATTGCTGCTATCCGCGAAAGCACGCAAGCCCTTTGCGTTCAACGCTGTGACCACTTCTTGCGCATAGGATGCATGATCTTGACCAATGGTGAGTACACCCACCTGCGTTGGCGCAAGCCAGAACGGGAATTTACCCGCATAATGCTCAATGAGAATCCCCATAAAGCGTTCAATCGACCCCATAATCGCACGATGCACCATACACGGACGATGCTTCGCACCATCTTCGCCCATATAGGTGATGTCTAAGCGTTGCGGTAAATTCATATCCACTTGAATCGTACCGCATTGCCAATCGCGCCCAATCGCATCACGCAACACAAAATCCAGTTTCGGAGCATAAAACGCGCCGTCACCTGCATTAAGTTCCCACGCAAAACCAATGCGATCACATACTTTTTGCAGTACCGCTTCAGCGCGATCCCAATCTTCTTCCGAACCGATACGTTGCTCGGGACGGGTAGAAAATTTCACACGCACATCGTCAAATCCTAATTGCGTATAGACCTCACGGATAAGATCGCACATTATGATCACTTCATCTTCTAGCTGATCGGGACGGCAGAAAATATGTGCATCATCTTGAGTGAAACCCTGCACGCGCATCAAACCATGACGCGCCCCATGTGCTTCATGACGAAACACTTTACCAAACTCCGCCATCCGTAGTGGTAGATCACGGTAGCTTTTGAGTCCTTGTTTGAATAATTGCACATTCCCCGGGCAACTCATAGGCTTGAGTGCGTAGGCAGCGTCGCTTTCTTCACCAATCACAAACATATTTTCACGATATTTATCCCAATGCCCTGAATATTGCCAGAAGGATACATCCAACATTTGTGGCGTGTTGACTTCTGTATAGCCATATTTGGTGATTTTCTTGCGCATATACTCAATGAGCAAGCTATAAACCTTCCAGCCATTATGATGCCAAAAAGGTTGCCCCGGTGCGGCATCCTCAAAATGGAATAAATCCAATTCACGCCCCAATTTACGATGATCGCGCTTTTCTGCTTCTTCTAGCATGGTGATATGCGCTTTGAGTGCCTTATCATCTGCAAAAGCAATACCATAAATGCGTTGCAGCATCTTATTTTTGTTATCTCCCCGCCAATATGCCCCTGCAACTTTGGTAAGTGTGAAGGCAGTCGAAATTTTGCTAAAATGCGGCACATGCGGCCCACGGCATAAATCAACAAAAGCATCTGCACCTTCGCCTTGACGGTACAGTGAAATTTTACCACGTTCGGTTGTATCATCTTCGGCAGCACCACGAATCAGCTCAGCTTTATAAGATTCTCCACGCGCTTCAAACAAGGCAATCGCTGCATCACGATCCCACATCTCCCGCGCCACGGGCATGTTACGCCCTAAAATCTCACGCATACGCGCTTCAATACGTGGCAAATCTTCGGTACTGATCGCCGTTGCGCAATCCACATCATAATAAAAGCCATGATCAATGGTTGGTCCAATCGCTAATTTTGCATCTGCATAAAGTTCTTTAATCGCCAACGCAAGCACTTGCGCCGTGAGCGTATGACGCATCACATCCAAACCTTCCGCATCTTTGAGTGTGAGGAATTGTACAGTTGCCCCCTCAGGGATAATCTCACTTAAATCACGTTGTACGCCATCAACCTTCATCGCAAGAGCTGCTTTGGCAAGCCCTGCACCAATCGATTGTGCTACCTCAAAGCCTGTCACTGCCGTATCATAATGGCGGGAACTGCCATCAGGCAATCGAACAGAATACATCAAAGTGGAAGGTGCATGGATCATAAAAAAACAACATTCAAAAATCAAAATTACGTATTAAACATTGATGCTATCATGCGTTGCGACAAAAATACAAGCATAAAATGCCATCACCCCCCAAGAACCGTACTCATCTCTTTATTTCTGTGTCGACTTGAGCATTCTTTAGCATTATAGTGATTCCCGTAATGATAGACGAGCATTTCTTGCATTTATGATCATGACGTGCTAAGAAGACGATCCATATATAAAACCATCAATAGGATGCACGCCGCATGTTTAGTTGGAAAGCAACCGATATGGCCATTGACCTTGGCACAGCAAATACGCTGATTTACGTGCCGGGCAAGGGCATTGTCTTAAATGAACCCTCTGTTGTTGCTATGAAGCAAGAAGATGGGCTAATGATACCCTATGCCTTTGGCAATGAAGCAAAAAAGATGCTCGGGCGCACACCTGAGAAGATTGAAGCCATCCGCCCCATGAAAGATGGCGTGATTGCGGATTTTCGTGTAGCAGAAGAAATGATCAAGCATTTTGTTTCGTGCGTCAACACGAAACGTAGCTTTATGGGACCACTCATTGTGATTTGCGTGCCATCAGGATCAACGCCTGTTGAGCGACGCGCAATTCAAGAAAGTGCTGAAAATGCGGGAGCGCGGGAAGTTTATTTGATTGAAGAACCTGTAGCAGCAGCAGTCGGTGCGGGACTTCCCGTGACAGAACCTACGGGATCGATGGTAGTGGATATTGGTGGTGGCACAACGGAAGTAGCAATTTTGTCACTTGGTGGGATTGTTTATTCAAAATCAGACCGTGTGGGTGGTGATCGCATGGATGAAGCGATTATCTCCTATTTGCGCCGTTATCATAAAATGCTGATTGGTGAAACCACGGCAGAAAATATCAAAAAAGAAATTGGTGTGGCAAGCCCTCCGCTCGAAGGTAACGGGCGCACAATGTTGATTAAAGGGCGCAATCTTTCTAACGGTTCACCCATGGAGTTAGAGTTTAGCGAATATGAAGTGGCGCACGCACTGGCAGAACCAGTCAATGCGATCATTGATTCTATCCGTACCGCACTTGAGCTTACCCCACCTGAACTTGCCGCCGATATTGCTGATAAAGGCATTGCCATGACGGGGGGCGGTTCAATGTTACGCCATTTAGATGGCGTGATAAGCTATGCAACAGGGCTGCCGACATTTGTGGTGGATGACCCCTTGCCATGTGTGGCACTTGGAACGGGCAAAGCACTTGAAAACCTTGCTGCATTTTCCACCGTATTATTCAAACAAGATTAAAAGATGACGCTATGAAATTTACCCTTAGCTGGCTGCATGAATTCCTCGATACCTCCCTTAATGCACAGGATATTGCGATAAAACTCACCCATTTAGGCTTAGAGATTGAGTCCGTCCACTTTATGAGTGCGGGATTAGAATCCTTCACGGTGGCGCATATTCTTTCAACTACTCCGCACCCCAATGCTGATAAATTGCGTGTGTGCCAAGTGCAGACCCATCATGGCGTGCGTCAGATTGTATGCGGTGCGCCTAATGCACGCGCTGATATTAAGGTGATTTTGGCTGATATTGGTGATGTGATTCCCACCTCTGGCTTAAAAATCAAAGCAAGCAAGATTCGTGATGTTGAAAGCAATGGGATGTTATGCTCTGCCCGTGAACTTGGCATTGGCACAGATGATGATGGCATTATGGAACTGGATGCATCGCTAGATGTTGGCATGAAAGCCGTGGATGCGCTAGGGCTTAATGATGTCTTATTTGATGTATCCATCACGCCGAATCGTGGTGATTGCTTATCCGTGCTGGGGATTGCACGCGATTTGGCTGCTGCAGGTTGTGGGACGCTGAAAGCACTGCCACCACTCGCTGCAATCGAACTCCCTCAAGGGCGGGCAGTGACGCTTGCAAGCGATGTATGTCCGCATTTTATACTCTATGAGATTGACAATGTGGTGAATGGCACAAGCCCCGCATGGTTGCGTTCACGTTTGGAATCTGTGGGAATGCGTTCCATTTCAACCTTGGTGGATATTACCAATTATTTTATGCTTGCCTATGGTCGCCCGCTGCACGTCTATGATGCACACAAAGTGGCAGGAGCATTCAGTTTACGCAGCGCACATAGGGATGAGCCTTTTACAGGACTGAGTGGCACGAACTATACTTTGCCTGAAGGACTATGTGTGATTGCAGATATGCATGGCGCATGTGCTGTGGGTGGGATTATTGGGGGCAATGCCTCTGGATGTTCGGAGTCCACCACGCATGTACTCTTAGAAGCTGCATGGTTTGATCCGATTGCTATTGCGGGAGCGGGGCGCACACTCAGCATTGATACAGATGCACGTTATCGCTTTGAGCGCACCGTTGATCCAAGCACGACTGAACCTTTTGCGAGGCGCGCTGCTGAGATGATTGTCGCACTTTGTGGGGGTAGCATCACAGCCCGTACTTGCGCTGGAGTCGCCCCGAACCTTGCACGCACCATCGCCTATGATCCTGCATTCATGATGCAGCGCACAGGCATGATGGTGGATGAAGCACAACAAGAAACTATTCTGACCGCGATTGGATGTACTATCACCAAAGAACACGCCCTATGGCAGGTGTCCACGCCATCGCACCGTCCTGATATGGAAGGCAAAGAAGATATAACGGAAGAAATTGCCCGCATCATTGGCTATGAGCATCTACCATGTACACCGCTTCCTCCTGCACGCTTGCACGTTCAATCCCCTTCCCTCACTGATAAAGCACGTAGTGTGATGGTAGCACGTGGTCTGGATGAGGCAGTACATTTCGCCTTTACCTCAGAAGCGAATGCCTCCTTATTTACGGATGATGCAGCATCCTTAGTACGGGTACGCAACCCGATTAGCTCTGAACTTAGCGTCATGCGTCCGCATTTATTTGCTGATCTCTTACCCGCCGTAGCACGCAACCATGATTACGGACGCACCAATCTTGCACTCGGGGAAATTGGCACGGTATTTTTTGGCTGCACACCCGCCGATCAACCGCTTCGGGCATGTGGTGTACGCACGGGAACAACAGGGATGCATTGGCGCGATCAGCATAGCTATGATGCCTATGATGCCAAAGCGGATCTGCTGCATCTGTTAGAAGGACTAGGGCTAAGTAGTGCTGGCGTGATGGTCGATACCACGAATATTCCGCCTTATTATCACCCCTCACAAGCGGTACGTTTATCATTGGGCTATAAAATAACGCTCGGTTTTGCAGGCGCATTGCACCCCGCAACATTACGTGCCTTTGGTCTAGCGCATCCCGTGATGGGCTGGGAATGCTGGCTAAACCACGTTGCAACATCGTTAAAACCAAAAAAATACACCGCCTTTGTGCCTTGCGCCTATCAAGCGAGTGTGCGCGATTTCGCCTTTGTGATGGATGCATCCGTTGCTGCGGGGGATGTACGCAAACTCATCGTGAAAGCCAACAAACAATTCATTCGTGATGTGACAATCTTTGATGTCTATGAAGGCAAGAATGTTGAGGCAGGGAAAAAGTCCGTGGCTTTTTCTGTGACACTGCAAGCGCATGATCGTACACTTACCCAAGAGGATATTATGACGGTATCAAATGATATTATTACATCACTACACGCCGTTGGTGCGGTATTACGATAGGTTTATTACCCTAAAAGTGTGCGATACATTGTACATTTTTGATATATTCTGTGATAACATGACAAGGATTTATATCTGCCACATCATCATGGGTTTACTCTATGCCAACATTAGAAGAAGTTCGCGCACAAATTAACAACCTGCCACCTGAACTACGTTATGTGTTTTATACCAAGCGTGAAATTGCCTGTTTACCTGATTTGATGGTGGATGGTGAATATATCCGCGCTGCCGTATCGGGCTATGTGGGCAAGAAAACCGTGCTTGTGGCATGTACCAATAAGCGTTTATTATTTATCAATAAAGGGATGATTCTTGGGATGAATCAGTGGCAAATATCCCTTGATCGCATTCAATCAATGGATGGCAGTTATATTATCTTATTCGGTAACATTAAAGTATGGGATGGTGCAGCCGCAACCTTAGTCACCATGGTATTGGCAAGCCGTATTGATCCGTTCATCAAAGAAGTACGCCGTGCGATTGATGATTACAAACATCTCACCTATCAAGAAGCTGCCGCCGTTGCCTCCGCCCATGTTCGCCCGCAGGCAGTCGATGTTGCCTCACAGATTGAACGATTAGTGCAGCTCATGAACGCAGGACACATCACGCAAGAAGAATTTCAAGCCCAAAAAGCCCGCATTTTGAATGGATAAATATATAGACACACATAAGAAATTGTGCTAGAATTAAGCCTTACCCTTATCTAAAGCAACATTTGTTGCTAACCACTCTATGAAACGCACCAATCTGATTGATGCCATGCTATCCGATCTTGTACTAAGAACCGAAGAGATAAACACTGTTGCAAAAACTGTTGCTTCTGCGAGCAAATGTTTTACGGAAGATGACAATGCCGAAACATGCATTGATCTTTTAACAGACGTGTATTGGGAGATTCTTGTCGATCCCACTTTGTGTCAATTTTCACTGCCCCATATCGCACTTACATGTGCGTTGCTTTGCGAATTTGATGGTTCGCACTATTTCAAGCGTCTTTGGGCGAAACGCGCCAAAGCACACTTTAATCGAGTAAAATCGTTCAATACCCATCACATGGAGCTATTGAGTTCGATGCTCGCAAACAACTAAAGCTGCTTTGTCATGCGTATCTTTATGATACGTATGACAAACGCACCTTGCGCACCGCGCATTATTTCACCTTGTTTGTATTTCACGTTGTTGATGTGTATTTTTAGGCTTGTATTATGTGCATTATGCGCTAATATAAAGCCCCTTATGAAACCACTGCATCAACCTCATATTCTCCTTATCATAAGTGGCTCTATTGCAGCCTATAAATCTTTGGATATGATACGCTTATGGCGTGCGCAAGGTGCTATCGTGCGTTGCGTCTTAACGCAGGCGGGTGCGCAATTTGTCACCCCCTTAAGCCTTGCCGCACTTAGTGAACAGCCTGTTTATGAGGCTATGTTTTCCTTAAAAGATGAAACCGAAATGGGGCATATTCGTCTTGCCCGTGAAGCAGATGTGATCGTCTTTGCCCCTGCTAGTGCGGATCGCCTTGCACGCATGGCAACAGGATATGCCGATGATTTAGCAGGGGCGATCTATCTTGCAGCGGGCAATTCTATTCCCATATGCGTTGCACCTGCCATGAATCCGCATATGTGGCATCATCCTGCCACGCAGCGCAATCTTGCTCAGATTCGTAGTGATGGCATACATATCATCGCACCCACAAATGGCGTGATGGCGTGTGGTGAAGAAGGTATTGGGCGATTAGCCGAACCGCAAGCAATCACGCAGCGCGTCCTCGCATTAGCAAAATATCCCACCCAACCCTTAGCAGGAACACGGTTTATTGTGACGGCAGGGGCAACCCATGAAATGCTTGACCCAGTGCGGTTTATCTCGAATCATTCTTCAGGCAAACAAGGTATTGCGATTGCCCAAGCTCTATATAATCGTGGTGCGGAAGTTGTGTTATTACATGGGCGTGTCGATATTCCCCTCCCCTATGGCATTACCTGCCACCATACACCTACTAACGCCTCTATGCTCCTCGCGGCACACGAAGCCCTGCCCGCCGATGGATTCATTGCCGTTGCTGCCGTTGCCGATTGGAAGCACGCGCAACCGCTTGAACATAAGATGAAAAAAGCAAGCACGCAGGATGGTTGGCATCTTCACCTTACCCCAACTGATGATATTTTAGCAACCATCGCACAGCACCCTACAAAGCGTCCTCGCCTTGTGATTGGATTTGCAGCAGAAACTCAGCATCTTCTCGAACATGCCCATGCAAAACGCCTCAGTAAACAATGCGATTGGATCATCGCTAATAATGTTTCAGGGGGCGCGATATTTAATGAAGATACCACCAAAGTACATATCCTTGATGCGCATGGTACGGAAAGCTGGGAATCATGCAGCAAAGAAGAAGTCGCTCATCGTCTTGCTGATCGCATAGTTCATTTTTAAGGAGATAATATGATTCACGTTGCCATCACTCAACTTCCCCACGCACACAATCTTCCACTCCCTGCATATGCCACCGAGCATAGTGCGGGGATGGATTTGCTTGCAGCGATTGCGCAGCCTCTTACCTTGCAGCATGGTGAACGTGCGCTTATACCCACAGGCATCGCCATTGCACTGCCCGAAGGATATGAAGCACAAGTGCGCCCACGATCAGGGCTTGCACTAAAAAACGGCATTACCACCCTCAATAGCCCCGGCACGATTGATGCAGATTATCGCGGTGAAATTGGTGTGATTCTTATTAATCATGGCAAAGACAGTGTCCTCATCGAACGCGGTATGCGTATTGCACAAATGGTGATTGCACGTTATAGCCGTGTGGAATGGCAACAGGTGGACGCACTCGATGCCACAGCACGTGGCACAGGTGGCTTTGGTTCAACGGGCATAAAGAATATACCTTAAGGAGCGCAGCATCGATGTTAGGTATTTCCCATAAATTATACGTCCTTGTGGAAGCATTGATTTTCATTGCCTATAATGGTGATGCACACCCATTGGGTGGCAAGAAACTCGCAACCATTTTGCATGTTGCGCCACGTTATCTTGAACCTTTGCTGCAAGCCTTAGTGCGCGCACAGATTTTACGAAGCACTCGCGGCCCACGAGGTGGCTATACCTTGGCACGCGAACGTCGTCAAATCAGCCTTGATGAAGTACTCTTAGCCATGGATTACATACGCTCCGATCGCGATACCCCCGCACGTTTTTCTTATGCTAATGAAACCTTAGTGCAACCACTCTTTGCTCATGCTCGAGGTGCATATATTCATGAACTCGGGCGTTATACCTTGGAAGATATTTGTGCGATGGTGCAAGAAGCGGATTTGAAATCCACCTTTTTGGTGCAGGATCATGAGATGGTACGTTATGATTTTTCTATTTAATTCACTCCTTGGCATATAATTTTCATGGTCAACCTCCTTTTTATTGTTACTTCTCACGGCGAACTTGGTATACATGAGGATGATGCGGGACTCTTTCTTGCAGAACTTTCCGTTCCCTACATGATTTTTGCACGTGCAGGTTTTTCGCTTGATATTGCCTCTCCGAAAGGAGGCGTGATCCCGATTGATCCGACACCGTGTACGGTATGCGATGTTGATCCTATGATGTTTGATGCAGCCGTGCAACGCTTCTGCGCAAGTAAGGGAGCAATGAAGCGATTACATGATTCTATACCGCTCGCAAAGGTGCAACGCACGCAGTATGATGGTATGGTGCTGGTTGGAGGATATGGCGCATTGTGGGATTTTTCGCATAATAGTTTTCTTGCCTTGATCATTTCGCATATGCTGAATGAGGGGCGTATGGTTGCTGCATTATCACATGGAACAGCGGCGTTAATGGATGTGCGTGCTACTGATGGCTCATACGCACTGAAAGGACGCACCGTATGCGCACCTACCTTTGAAGAAGAAGAAATCCGCCAACGTGTCAGCAAAATACCCTATGTGCTGGAACATCAAATGAAAGACCTTGGTGCAACCCATTGCAAAGCCCCCGCCTTTTCACCGCTCGCACTCGCCGATCACAACCTCATTACAGGACAAAATACCGCATCTGCTGCGCATCTTGCTCAGCTTATTCTGGATTATTTTCACATCACATCACTGCAAGGGAGCAGTTTATGACATCATCACACAATGAAACAGCTCTAGGTGGGCGCATCTATGATAATATCACCCAAACGATTGGCAATACACCGCTGGTGCGTTTGAACCGATTGGCGCAGCAACATCATGCTAAGGCAACCATCCTTGCAAAATTGGAGTTCTTCAATCCGCTTTCTTCCATAAAAGATCGTATCGCCCTTTCGATGATTGAGGAGGCTGAAGCCTCAGGGAAGTTGAAGAAAAATACCGTTATTGTTGAACCAACATCGGGCAATACGGGCATTGCACTTGCTTTTGTCTGTGCCTCAAGGGGCTACAAACTCATTTTGACGATGCCTGAAAGCATGTCACTTGAGCGTCGTAAGATGTTGAAGTTTCTTGGTGCATCGCTGGAACTTACCCCCGCTGCCAAGGGGATGCGTGGCGCGATTGAAAAAGCAAGTGAGATTGTAGAGAATAACCCCAACGCCATTATGCTGCAACAATTCCAAAACCCCGCCAATCCTGCAGCACATATTCGTTCTACCGCCCAAGAAATCTGGCGCGATACGGGAGGTGTTGTTGATGGTTTTATCAGTGGTGTGGGAACAGGTGGCACGATTACAGGCGTGGGTACATTCTTAAAACAGCATAATCCGAAAGTAAAAATCTTTGCCGTTGAGCCTGAAGATAGCCCCGTTTTGTCGGGTGGTGTTGCGGGTGCGCATAAAATACAAGGGATTGGTGCAGGATTTATCCCCGATGTGTTGGATAGAACCATGATTGATGAAATTATGCGTATCAGCAATCAAGAAGCTTTTGATATTGCGCGTAGTGCTGCGATATTGGAAGGCATCCCTGCGGGTATTTCTTCAGGCGCGACTCTCGCTGCTGCACTCCACATTGCCGCACGCAAAGACATGGCAGGAAAAACATTGGTCGTCATTGTCGCTTCTATTGCAGAACGCTACATCTCCACGGATTTATTCGCACCGTTCTAACCTATGCCCCTTACCCACGATCAAGAACGACGTTATGCGCGTCACCTCATCATGCCACAGATTGGACGCGCTGGGCAAGAGCGTTTGCTTGCATCTCGCGTACTCGTCATTGGTGCGGGGGGGCTTGGCTCTCCCGTACTCACCTACCTAGCTGCCTGTGGCGTGGGTACATTGGGGGTGATGGATGATGATGTGGTGGAACGTTCCAACTTAAGCCGTCAGATTTTGCATGAAACGGCGGATATTGGGCGCGCTAAAGTGTTCAGTGCCGAAGATCGCATCACCGAACTTAATCCAGATTGTATAGTACATCCCTATAAACGTATCTTTGATGCACATGCAGCAGATGAACTCTTACCGCATTATGATTTAGTGATCGACGGCACAGACAATTTTGCGACACGCTATATCATTAATCATGCCTGTTGCCACCATCAGATGCCATGGATACATGGTGCGGTGCGTGGTATGGAAGGATACATTACACATTTCAACCCTGCTCACTCAGATACACCCTGCTACCAATGCTTTGTGCCTCAACCTCCACATGAACATGAAAATGATTGTCAAACACGCGGTGTTCTTGGGGCAGTCGTTGGGGTGATTGGCACGATGATGGCGGTCGAAGCAATCAAAATATTACTACATCTCAATCCTCATGAGATTGGAATCTTGCACCGCTATGATGGGCTATCGGGCATATGGAAGCGTAGCCATATCGTGCGTGATCCTGAATGCATGGAATGTGGTACTCACTCCACCGTCACAGATTTTGCCAAATTACGCGGTTGATCAATATCCGCCCCCTTATGCAAGGCGACATAATAAGAAAGTAATTGCAACGGCACAGCATAAAGAATCGGCGCAACAAATGGATGACACGCTGGCACAGCCACACTATGCGTCACATTACCATGAAAATTTGCGACACGCTCCTTGCTGCTGATCAGCACAATATTGCCTTTGCGTGCTGCGGTTTCCTCAAGATTCGATGCGGATTTATCAAATAAATCATCATCGGGTGCAATAACAATGATTGGAACGCCATCATCCACCAACGCAATCGGTCCATGCTTAAGTTCCCCTGCAGCATAACCTTCCGCATGAATATAAGAAAGCTCTTTCATTTTCAAAGCCCCTTCATTGGCAAGCGGATAACTCGTGCCACGCCCAATAAACAGCATATCACGGGCATACATCAACGCTAACGCCAAGCGATCATAGTGCATTTTCTCATCCAGCACCTGCTGCGTTTGTTCAGCAACTCCAGAGAGATGATGCATTAAATGCGCTGTTTCCTCCGATGAAAGCGTGGATCGCGCTCCCCCAAAGCACAAGACTAACGCCGCTAATGTTGTTAGTTGCGCAACAAATGCCTTGGTTGATGCCACCCCAATTTCCGCCCCTGCTAGGGTGCGAATCACACTATCCGCTTCACGCGCCATGGTACTTGTCGGTACATTCACCAACGCAATCGTATGTGCGCCATGCTCTTTGGCATAACGCATAGCTGCAAGCGTATCTGCGGTTTCCCCTGATTGCGAGATAAATAATGCTGCTGAACCTTTCGGCACAATCGGGTGACGGTAACGATATTCGGAGGCAATATCAATACGCACAGGAATATGGGTTATTTGTTCAAACCAATAGCTTGCAACTTGCGCTGCATAAAAGGACGTGCCACACGCTACCATCGTGATGGAGGAGATCGTAGTAGGGTCTAATGTTAAGCCCTCAAAATGCACAGATTGGGTCTCATGATCATAATAATGACTCAGCGTCTTACGGATCACATCAGGTTGCTCATGAATTTCTTTAAGCATGAAATGTGCAAATCCCTGCTTATCATGAATCTCAGCACCAACATTCATTGATTGCATCGTCACCTGTATCGGTGTGTGATCTGCTGCAAAAAAACGCATATTCGATGGTTGCAAAATCGCATATTCCCCATCCGCCAGATAATAACCTTGCGTTGCATATCCTGCCAATGCCAGCATATCCGAACCTACCCAACATTCCTGCGCATCGTTCGTTCCCACGACCATCGGTGAACCTTTGCGCGCTACATACAACGTATCAGGTTCATCTTCATGCAGTGCGACAATCGCATAAGCCCCGTGCAATAGGGGCAACATCATCCCAAATGCTTCCGCAAAGGAAACCCCTTGCGCACAACGATCATGCAGCCATTGGCTCATCACCTCTGTATCTGTATCGCTTAAAAAGCTCGCACCGCGCTCAATCAGTTCCATTTTTAGCGTGGCGTAATTTTCGATAATGCCATTATGCACCAAGGCAATTTGCCCCACGCGATGGGGATGTGCATTGCGCTGCTCTGGTGCGCCATGCGTTGCCCACCGTGTATGCGCAATGCCTGCCGTTCCTTCAATAGGATGATTGACAAGTTCTGCATCAAGCGCACTGACTTTGCCCTTTGTTTTGGCAATCGCCATACCCGAAGCACTCAAAACCGCGACCCCTGCAGAATCATAGCCACGATATTCTAACCGCCTCAACCCCTCAATTAACAAAGGCGTTGCGTTACGTTTTCCAACAAATCCGACGATACCACACATAAGAATTTTTACTCATACCAAAAACAAGGATTATACATCTGAAAGCCAATGCATAATGTACAAAGACGCACACCATACAGCCTTTTCACAAAAAATCCAGAAAAACTACAAACTATCGGTTATAATGTGTATGTCGCGCACGCCCGCCTTGAATCATGATGGCATCAGCAATTTCAGCGGGAGCAATCTCCGCACGAGGATCATTTTGTTGCCTCGAGAGAATTTTTTGAATATGCGAACCAATTTTATCTTTCTTTTTATTCACTTCATTCACAGCCTCACCAACGACTATTCCCCCGCCCGTCATGGCGATGCCTGCTACAATCGAAGGATCCATGCGCCCTGAACTCATGAATGTACCAAACATTTTCGCATAATGCGCCGAAGATTCCTCAGATGATAAGACGGAGACATAATCTTGTTGTGCTAATTGCGCTTTTGGTATTTCAAATAAATAATTTGCAGTCTCCTTATCACCACGATCTTTTGCGGCTTGCGCATAATGAAGTAATGTGGTACGTAGGGCTGGAACAAAAGGTTGATCATTAGCACGTGCATTGGTCAATGCTTCCCCTACTGCTTTGCCAAATTCCATGCGTGCTTTGTGCGTTGGACGCTGCGTCAACAACGCCCCAAGATCAAAGATATTCACCTGCCACCCTGTCATCTCCCCAGCATCATTGCGGATAGGTTGCACTTTCACATTAGCTCCATGACGATCACTATCAAACATTTGTCCCGTACTAAGCCATAGATTTTCAACCGTGATGATGGATTTTGCCAATTTTTTAATATCATCGTGTTCTAAGCTCTCATCATTGAGCAATTTTTTGAAGGATACACCTTCTGCTATGCTTTCAATCTTAAAATCATCGCCATGAGTTTTCCAATCAACCACCTTGAAATGTACGGGCATATCACCAATGGTAACTTTAAGGTCATTATACATTTTTTGCGCTTTCTGCACCTGCCATTTGCCTATGGAATAATTATGTTCTGTTTTCATCACATCATAGGATCGTTCCAAAAGCCCTTCTGCTAACCGCAATGCCGTCGTATCATTGCCCATTTGATCATATTTTTGATGCACCGCACCTAATGCACCTTGTAACATCTCTGCTTCAAATTTGGCACGTTCACGCACGGCATCATGCAGGCACGTCAAGGCTGATGCTTCGCCTTGATAGGTGACAATCCCCGTAAATTGATTCGATCCTGCGGCAAGCACAGGACCAAAATGGCTAATATCATCCCATACTTCAGGAGTAACGCGATTCTCAATCTTATGGAAATATTCCCAACGTGGCATATCGACACTGCGTTCTTTGCTGCTAGACATTCCCGCCCGCAATTCATCACTCACATGGGGCATTCCTTCAATCGCTTGCGCGAATTTGACTCCTAATGGTCCAAACGATGATAATATCTGCGTGAGCATTTCCCCCTGTTGATGCTCTTCACTGCGCCCTTCGTGCGTGGTTGCCTGCATCGGCTTCGCTAATGCTAAGGCATATCCAAGAATCGCCATCTCATCATAGGCATTGGTGTTATGGACATAATGATCCATGAATATTTCCACCTGCATACGGGTTTGTTCATCCAATGATGCAGGGATAATGCGTGCTTTAATAAAATCTCTGATAGAAAGCGATGGTTCATCGTCTGCATCTATAGTAGGCATCATGGCATCTGGAGTTCTACCATCAGCAAATAATAATGCCGTTGTGACCAAGCCACGAACTTCTGGTACGGTATCCCAAAAAATGGCATTACCCACATTCACCAACGATTCTAAGGCATCGAAATCTATTTCTTTTCCTGTATAGGATGTGATGTATTCTTTAATATCTCCCCATTCCATCGTATTGGCTTTGTGATAATCTTCAGACAATTCTTTCATTATGGCTATGGTTTGACGTAACGGCGCAACCATTTCACGATACGCAGACATGGCATCGTCTCCTGCAAATAGAACGGCAAGATTGATCATATGATCCACTATATCAACCGTCTCTTGTAGGTTCTGCAATCGTTCGGCACGTGCCTCAAAGTCCGCCATGAAACAATCATGCAATCGGTTTTTAACATCATCCAAAAGCACCGTCCCCGGAGTGGGATGTATCAATAATCCCAGCATCTGCACGCTCGCTTTAGGATTCGTCACCAGCATCTCTCCTAACCACTCACTGACACCACGTAGATGAACATTATTCTCACGCTCCCCTTGCGCATGATGCTGTAGTTTTTTTTCCAACATATAGGCATGTTCAGGTTGTGCCTCAGTGAGTGTCGCTAACATGGCGATCATATGAGGGGCAAGCAAGGGTCGTGACACATGCCGCAAGATATCCTCTGCAATCGATTCCATCTGTGCGCGTAGTTCGTCCTTATCACCGACAGGATGAGCTTCCGTACCAAGTGCCAATGCCACGCCTTCCTTCCAATGCGTAAGTACGTCACGGACACTATCAGGTTGAACAATGCCGCATGAGGTCAAGGCATAATGCGCCATGCGCCCAGCTAATTGCGGATCATCTTCGGCAACGGCACGTATTTCATCCGCGATCGTTCTCTCCCATTGCATCCGCGCATTGACATTATACTGATTTGCGGGCTTCTCCAACCATTCAGAAAATTCGCGCAACACAGAAGGCACATCCTCCGATGCATCCCATTGCAACACATGTTCTATCGGGTCTTCTTGTGCTTGTTCTATGGATAAACGATTCCTCATCGCTGCTTTTAGAGGGTCTCTAGTCGCTTCAATCAGACGATCAAACTGCATCCGCGCTGGCACAATAAAGCCGAAATCATCATGAAAGGATAGAGGATGCGCATGTAATGACATATCTATGACTTTTGATGCTATCAGTTCGTCTTCGGATCGATAGACATAATCAGTCACCCCAGCATCCTGCGTTGCCTCCCTAAATGCAATGCGCAACTGATTCGATGCGGCATGTTCTCCTGCTTGTGATAATAATACATCCAAATGATAGGCATAGGATGATGCATCATGCCAAAATCCCATATAGGGAATCTCTGATAATGACGGCAATGTTTCTAATGCTTCTTGAAAAATCTGTGTTTGCTCTCTAAGAGATGCACCATGATAACCATGTGCATTCAACCATTGTTCAAGAGCAGATGTACGCCTTGCGGAAGCAACATCTATTTGAAAATCACTATAATTGCCCTCCCCTGCAAAATCACGCATCGTGGCAGAACTATCATAGGTTTCTTGCCATCCTTGGGTACGTGTGCGCTTTGCAATGCCCATGCGCGTAGTAAAATCCCGCGCTCTATCACTCATGTCACTGCCTAATACCGTCTCAACAACCTGTAATGGTTGCGCATTATTAAATTCATTCAGCAATTCCAATGCGCGCATCATGCCCTGTTCATTATAGTGCGCATCGCGCATATAATCCATGGCATCCATGGTATAGGCAAGCGGACTATAGCGTTGATGGTGTGTGTGGGCAGTACGTTCTGGCAATAATTCATTTTTAAGCAACTGATAGGTCAGCATAGCCGCAAGCGTATCTTCATCCTTGGTTGCAGCAATCAAACCTTTGCTGATAATGATGGAAGAGCGATTCATCCCCTCATAGGACGCATCGGGCAAAAGCGCATCATCCACCATCATATAGGGTGCGGGATCATCTGCCAAAATAAAATCTATCTCAGGAAGAGGCAGATCATCATCTGCCCCTTGGTAGATGCGTTCTAACATCGCACGCATTGCCGCATGAAACGCCTGCCCATCCTCACTTTCAGGGTCAACAGCGCGCCAGCGATCTAGGTGTTCTTCATATGCCATCGCATGATGTTAGCAGAAGATCATATGAAAAATTATTAAATTTATATGACATTTTTAGCGCATTGCACCATAGGTTCACCGTGGCTCACCTTATCCACCCCACGACTCAGCAAAAAGATTCCCTTTTGTCCAAAAACATTCGCACACCACGCATGTTGCATCAGCGCATCAGGCATATAATGCGCACTTTGTATCATCGTGTGATCAATACGTAACTCTAACATCGTCACAAAATCTGAAAAATCCCGCAGCGTACAAAAGTGAATATTGGGTGTTTCATACCATTGATAGGATAATTGCTTGGTAACGGGCATACGTCCATGCCATGCAAAATACCAACGATTACGCCAATGCCCAAAATTAGGAACAGAAACAATCACATGACGTGCAATATGAGAGGCTTGTTTCAGCATCTGCACTGGATCACGCATTTGCTGCAAAATTTGATTGAGGATGATATAATCATAAGCATCATGCTGATAATGATGAATATCTACCTCCGCATCCCCCTGCACAACCGAAAGCCCACGGGAAATGGCATATTGCACCTTTTCATTGGATAGTTCAATCCCGCGCCCATGCACAGATTTATGATGCGTCAACCATGCCAATAAATGCCCCCGCGCACAGCCAATATCTAAGACCCGCGCATGTTCTGGAATCATATCAGCAATAGTACGAAGATTTTCCGTGAGTTTCACATGATGCATACAGACTTACTTATCATCCTGTTGGTGCAAACGCTGCACCGATAAACGTACAATTTGATTGCTCCGTTTCTCATCCACGGTAAATTGATAACCATAAAATTGGAAGCTCGCCCCCACTTCTGGAATAGAGCGCGATTCATGGATCACAAGTCCCGCAATAGTTGTCGCTTTTTCATCGGGAAGATTCCAATCAAGCAATCGATTCACATCACGAATCGTGGTTGTTCCGTCAATTTTATAAAATTGCTCTCCTATGCGCTTCACCCCAACCGATGCAGCAACATCATGTTCATCATTAATATCCCCAACAATTTCTTCAAGAATATCTTCCAATGTGATGATACCTTGACACACACCATATTCATTCACCACCACAGCAAAATGCCGTTTTTTCGTGCGAAAATCATAGAGTTGTTGGCTAATACTCGTCGTTTCAGGGACAAAAAGCGGAGCAGATAATAGGGCTTCAATTTCTTCTTGTGAGGGATGCTTATTTTTTGCCATCACCAAACGCATCAAATCACGCACATGCAGCACGCCAATAATATTCTCAGGTTCATTGCGCCAAAAAGGCAAGCGGCTATGGTTGGATGCTAAAACCGCTTTAATAATCTCTGGCGGTGACAAGGCGATATTCACACTCTCCATCTTTTTACGGTGCGTCATCACATCACACACCTCAACACTACTTAAATCAAGAATAGAACCCAGCATATCGCGTTCTTGCTTGATCATATCCCCTTCTTTATGGTGCATCTCAATAGTACCACGAATCAGTTCAGAAGCAGAAACAATGCTAGAAGATAGTGAAAAATCAATCCCAAAAAGCCGCATGAAGCGCGCAATAAACCATTGTACGCTTTTCGTTATGGGCAAAAACACCTTCACCAACCACATCATCGGTGTTGAAACAAAAAGCGAGACTTGTTCTGCATAATAAAATGCAATCGTTTTAGGTAAGATTTCACAGAAAATAATCACGATCACCGTCAAGGCTGCTGTCGCAAATGCCACCCCATGATCCCCAAAAAATGCAATAGCAAGGCTGGTAGAAATAGCTGTTGCGCCGATATTGACGATATTATTTCCGATTAAAATGGTTGTGATCACCGCATCCCTTTTCTCATGCAAGCGCATCACCTTACGCGCCCGACGATTGCCCTCCAAATGCATCTGATACATGCGGGCGCGTGAAACAACCGTTAGCCCTGTTTCTGAGCTGGAAAAAAACATCGAGCAACAAAATAAAAAACATACCAAGACCAGTTCAAAAATAATATTAGCTTCTGCCATATTTAGATAAACTCTGCAAAAATAGATTGCACCTGCTGCGGCATCACATCATGACGCACGCACGCATCACCGATATGATTCAGGGCAATAAAGGTAAGCCCACCCGAATGTGCTTTTTTATCATGATAACATAATGCCGTCAACTCCTGTGCATCCCACGCAATATCAGAGCATAATGCAGACAAACTCGTTGCCATCCCTACTGCTTCCATATGCTGACGAAACGCCACACATTCCTCAATGGTCATGTTTGAAAGATGCAACGCCATCAAACATCCAAGTGCCACGGCTTCCCCATGCAAAATACGCCCATCATATCCGCCTTTATGCTCGATCGCATGAGCAAATGTATGCCCAAGGTTTAATAATGCACGCCGTCCTTGTTCTTTTTCATCTTCTGCAACAATAGTAGCTTTCATACGGCAACAATGCATGATCATCTCTTCTGTCCATGAATGTTGAGGTATAGACGGCTCTGCTAAGGTTGCCAAAACTTCCTGCCCATCACGAAGCAATCGCTGGTAGAATGCCGCATCCCCCAATAAGCCATATTTCAGCACCTCAGCATAACCCGCCACTAATTCACGCCGTGGCAAGGTGCGCAACGTCGATCGATCCATCACTACACATTGCGGTTGATAAAAACTTCCGATCAGATTCTTGCCCGATTGCGTGTTAATGCCCGTCTTGCCACCTACTGAGCTATCCACCTGCGCTAGCAAGGTTGTTGGTATTTGAATAAAAGGCACACCACGCAATAACACAGAAGCGACAAAGCCCGTGAGATCACCCACCACACCGCCACCGAGTGCCACGAGCGTAGTCCGCCGATCAGGTTGATGCTTCAGCATGGCTTCACATAGATGCGCAAAGGATGCAAAGGATTTCGCGCCCTCACCAGCCTCCACCACAAATGACGCAATCTGATAGCCCCCAAGACGCAATGATTGCTCCACCATCTCTTGATAAAGTGGTGCGACATGGCTATCCGTCACAAGAAATATCTTTTTACCACGCACATAAGGTGCGATAAATCTATGCAGGTTTTCTAATAGATGCTCACCATAAAAAATTGGATAGGAAGCCGATGGAATGCAGACATGATAGGAAGAAGGAGTGTTCATGACGATGTTCCTTCGCACGGTGTAAGAAAAATATGGGGGTGTGATTCACGCAACCTACGGATAATGCAACGAATAATTTGTTCTTGCGTTCCCTCACCACTATCCACCACTACATCCGCGAGTGCATAATACGGATTACGCTCCTCCGCCATTTTGCCTAATATGGCAAATTTATCACCCTGCTCAAGCAAAGGGCGCGTATTCTTGCGTGAGACTCGCTCTACCAGCACATCAATATCAGCGCGCAACCACACACTCACCGCATATTGTTCCGCTAAATCACGCACGCTCGGGTTCATCCATGCCCCCCCGCCCGTTGCTAACACGCGTGGCGGACCTTCTGAAAGCAACCGCGCAATGACCCGCCGTTCAAGATCACGAAAGATAGACTCACCATGCACCGAAAAAATATCGGAAATGCTGCACCCTGCAGCAACGGCAATATCATCATCAGAATCACTAAATTGCATATGCATAGCTTTCGCTAAGCGTTTACCAACACTTGATTTTCCTGCTCCCATAAGCCCAACAAGAATAATTGTTTTGCTTGATTTGTTTTTGTTCGTTGCCATGCTTTCTTTTATATGCTATATGAACATTAAGTTACAACGTATAATTTGATTTTTACCAGAAAAAAATGATACATTAACAACGGATCTAAGAATAAATAGGGCTTTCTATGGCAAAGAAAACGAATAAAACGAATAATAAAAAGAAGCTGATCATCATCGCATTGGCGGGAATGTTCCTTATCTCCCTGATCACACTCTGCCTGCTGGATCTCGCACCGCAACAGCAGGGGCAGAAAGTTGATATACCTATCACCACCATATTAAAAAACTCATAAATATGACGACCCGTTGAGTGATTCTGAATGCTAGCAGAATCGCTCTTTTTTTCATTCTAATGCATGGAGGATGCATGAACCAAAAAATCACACCGTCGTTCTATCGTTTTGCGCCACGTTTTACTGTCATGCAAATACTCACCGTTTCTGGTCTCGTATGTATGATTGTTTTTGGCTTGGTGGATGCCTTATTTGCTACCGATGGCGGTCATAAACATCGTGTTCGTCATTATGAAAAATCCTCCCCACAAACTCCCGAACTAGCTCGCGATCAATTTCATAAAGATATGCGCCAGATTCAAAAGATACTTGCGCAATCTAATATGGGCGCACCTCAACTTGAAGCGATCCATGAAACCACCTACTCCATGGAATCATCTCTTAAAACACTTTCTACTACATGGGGCGCAAAACCGCTCTTTGCTGATGTGGTTGCCTCTTTAGAATTGCTGCACAAAGCCTCTGAAGATCATCATGAACAAGAGACGCGTGCGCATTTTGCCGCTCTTTTAGAAAAATCAACGAAGTTGTTTGCACCTACAAATTAATATTCATTTTTCACTAGCATTATGTGAAATTTGATTTATAATGCACATTATTATTTTAACAAAACTTAAGAGGTCATCGTGGGTTCATTTGTTGATAAAATTATTGCAAAAAAAGGGCATTTGATTCACAAACTCAAAGCAAAAGACTCAACAGGGCGTTGGGCATATTATTTTGTGTTGGTGGAACAAGCGCGTGAACAGGCATTTCTTGCAGCGTTGGAATCGAATCAGTCGATTGACTTGCTAGATTATGGGAAAGTCGTTGCTTCTAATTATGGTGAAGAACCAAGCGATGAAGTGAAGGCTATGCTCAAAGAAAAATATAATTTTGATGTGTGATGCGCATGAAATTATACATCTATGATCATTGCCCCTATTGCGTTAAAGCACGTATGATCTTTGGCATCAAGGATGTTCCATTTACCTTGGTCACCCTCCGCAATGATGATGAAGCAACGCCCATCTCGATGGTTGGCAAAAAACTTGTTCCCATCCTTGAGAAAGCTGATGGGCAATGTATGCCTGAAAGCATGGATATTGTACGCTATATCGATGCGTTGGATGGCACGCCTATGTTACGAGCAGAGGATGATCACCACCCAATCGCAGCATGGTGCGCGGGTGCGCGTGATTATCTCTATGCGCTTGCCATGCCACGTTGGGTATGTGCGCCATTGGAGGAATTTGCCACGGAATCGGCACGATCCTATTTTATTCACAAAAAAGAGCAGATGATCGGCAATTTTTCTGATCTCATACAGCAATCGGAAGGATTGATTGAACAAGCGAATCAGCATCTGCTTGCCCTAGAGTCTTTGTTGCACCCTAATCGTCTTAAGGCGGGATGGAGTGAGCATGATATTCATCTTTTTGCAATCCTGCGTAGCCTTTCGATTGTGCGTGGTCTGCGCTATCCAACGCATGTGGATGCCTACCGCTTAGAAGTCGCGCAACGCACCCATATCCCGCTTCATGATGAGTATGCATCCTGAAATATCTATGATCGAGCGCATAAAAGAAGATATTCTCGCCTATCTGACGCGTGACCCAGCCGCAACCTCGCGCCTTGCCGTGATTTTGTGCTATCCGGGATTGCACGCTCTTTGGCTGCACCGTATCGCACATAAGATAGATAAATTCGGATGGCGTATCATAGCGCGCTTTATTGCGATGATGTCACGCTTTATGACGGGCATTGAGATTCATCCCAGTGCCATCATCGGACGACGCATCGTCATCGATCATGGGATGGGCGTAGTGATTGGTGAAACAGCAATTATTGGTGATGATGTCACCATCTATCATGGCGTGACTCTTGGCGGCATATCGCTACATAAAGGGCAACGCCACCCCACCATCGGTGATGGTGTCATTATTGGTGCAGGCGCAAAAATACTTGGACCTATCCATGTGGGGGCGCGGGCGCGTATTGGCTCGAACGCCGTTGTCACCAAAGATGTAGACGAAGATAGCACCATGATCGGAGTGCCTGCCCATTCAACTCACGATGTGCGCGTCGCAAGCGATGCTTTTGTTGCCTATGGGGAATGTGTGAGTGAGGGTGAGCGCGACCCTATCTATGCCGAACTCAACGCCTTAAAAGAACGGCTGGATGCACTGGAAGCACGCACGACGCTGTAGGTTCTGTTGCAAATCCCAATAAATGATAATGTTGATCATTAAAAAAGACTTCTGCATAAACCATAAAACCAACACATTCGTCATGCCTGCGTAGGCAGGCATCCAACAATAATAGCAGTGATGGATACCAGCCTTCGCTGGTATGACAAGGCTTGAGAGTTATGCAGAGTCTCTAAAAGAAAAATCACGAAGACTTTTCTTTTAACACCGCATGTGCTGCCGCTAAACGGGCAATCGGCACGCGAAATGGTGAACAAGAAACGTAATCCATCCCCATCTTATGACAAAAAGCAATGGATGCAGGATCACCGCCATGCTCCCCGCATATGCCAAGTTTAATATCAGAGCGCACGGCTCGCCCACGCTCACATGCAAGGTGAATCAGTTGCCCTACGCCTTCCACATCAAGCGTCACAAACGGATCATGGTCAAACATACCATGCTTCTTATACGCCCCAAGGAAACTTCCCGCATCATCACGTGAGATTCCGAGCGTGGTTTGCGTGAGATCATTCGTACCAAAACTAAAAAATTGGGCATGAGGCGCGATTGCTCCTGCAAGAAGTGCTGCACGTGGCAATTCAATCATTGTCCCAACCATATAAGGCAATACCTCCTTATGATGCTGCGCCACATCTGCTGCCACCTCGTCAATCGCGTTCTTTAAGATACGCACTTCATCAGGATGCATCACTAACGGTATCATAATCTCTGGAAGTACAGTGATATTATGTTCGGCACGCACTGCATAGGCTGCCTCTAGGATAGCGCGTGCTTGCATCGTATAAATCTCAGGATAGGTAATACCCAAACGGCAACCACGATGCCCCAACATCGGGTTCGCCTCATGCAAGGCATGGGCGCGTTCCCGAATCCGCTCAATGCTGATCCCCGCATGGTTTGCCACTTCACGCATTTCATGCTCGCTACGCGGTAAAAATTCGTGCAACGGCGGGTCAAGCAAGCGAATCGTCACAGGCAAGCCATGCATGGCATGGAAAATCCCTATAAAATCTTGGCGTTGCATCGGAAGAATTTTGGCAAGTGCCACTTGGCGTTCTTCCAAGGTTTCAGATAAAATCATCTGACGCACGGCTATAATCTTTTGTGCATCAAAGAACATATGTTCAGTACGGCACAATCCTATCCCCTCCGCACCAAAATTGCGCGCAACTTTCGCATCTTCGGGCGTATCTGCATTGGTGCGAATCTTCAGCGTGCGTACCGCATCTGCCCAGTGCATCAAGCGTTCAAAATCACCCGATAAATCCGCTGAAATCGTTGGTACAACACCTTCATAAACATCCCCTGTCGCGCCATCAATCGTGATCCAATCGCCTTCAGAAAATTGATGCGCCCCTGCGTGCATGGTGCGTGTTTTATAATCAATATGAACGCTGCTTGCCCCTGAAACGCATGGCTTGCCCATACCACGTGCCACCACCGCCGCGTGCGAGGTCATCCCCCCACGCGCTGTCAAAATCCCTTGCGCCACATGCATCCCATGAATATCTTCGGGGCTGGTTTCAATCCGCACCAATAATAATTTTTCTCCCATTTTGGCACGTATTTCTGCTTCATCCGCAGAAAAGACTATGCGCCCAGACGCTGCCCCCGGGGAGGCAGGCAAACCACGTGTGACAAAATGCTTCGGTGCATTCGGATCAAGCGTGGGGTGCAGTAATTGATCGAGTGCCAAGGGATCAACGCGCAATAATGCTTCATGTTGGCTGATAAGTCCTTCCTGCGCCATATCAATCGCAATTTTCACAGCAGCAGCAGCGGTACGTTTACCTGCACGCGTCTGCAAAATCCACAATTTATGATTTTGTACCGTGAACTCAATATCTTGCATATCTTTATAATGCTTTTCTAATAGGGAGCAGGTGGATTCGAGTTGACGAAACACCTCTGGCATGGATTCTTCCATAGCAAGCGTGGTATCTCCTGCTTCTTTCGATGCGATGGTCAAAGATTGTGGCGTGCGAATCCCCGCTACTACATCTTCCCCTTGGGCATTAACAAGATATTCACCGTAAAAATGTGCAACTCCCGTGGATGGATTGCGCGTAAAAGCAACGCCCGTTGCACAATCATCGCCCATATTGCCAAACACCATTGCTTGCACATTCACCGCTGTTCCCCACGATTCAGGGATATGATGCAATGTACGGTAGGTGATGGCACGGCGGTTCATCCATGAATCAAACACCGCTAAAATCGCGCCCCATAATTGCTCTTGTGGGTCTTGCGGGAACGGCACACCCGTATGCGCTTCGACACGGCTTTTATAATGATCGCATAATTCACGCAAATCATCTGCCGTTGCTTCGGTATCTAACACATAGCCCTGCTCCATTTTGAGGTTTTCAATCGCATCCTCAAAATAATAATGCGGCACACCAAGTACCACATCGGCATACATCTGGATAAAACGACGATAGCTATCATAGGCAAATCGTGCATTCTGTGTGCGCTGCGCAAGCCCTTCGACGGTCACATCATTCAAGCCAAGATTCAATACTGTATCCATCATGCCCGGCATAGATGCGCGTGAACCTGAACGTACAGATACTAAGAGGGGATTGCTTGCATCGCCAAAGCGGGCATCAACATCGCGTTCAATGCGGTCAAGAGCTTGAGATAATTGCTCTTTTAACCCATGAGGCAGTTGCTTGCCTTGTTCATAATAAGCATTACACACCTCCGTTGTGATGGTGCATCCCGGAGGCACAGGCAAACCAATCGCGCACATTTCTGCAAGATTCGCTCCCTTGCCACCTAATAAATTGCGCATAGTAGCGTTGCCTTCCGCCGTACCGCCACCGAAATAATACACATACTGATCATCCTGATGAGGAAGGTTGGCAGAATTCACGGGTAGGTTCATAGGTGCAATCTCCGAACAAAAAATCAGACATCATCCTAACAAAAAATCATGCTGGTTGCGAATGATTTTTCACTTATTGCACCAAATGCATCTGCAACACTTCCTCTAATGCGACATTCATGCGCTTTGCACATTGCGTCATAGAAAAACGTGCCGCAACATGCGCATGGGCGCGTTGCCCCATATCATGCGCGTCTGCTTCATGGGTGATGACTGCAATCAATGCCTGCGCCATCGCTTCTGGATTATCTTTCTCCACGATTTTAGCACAATCAAAGCCTGATAAAATCTCGCTTGGTCCTTCACTATCAGTAGCAACCAAAGGCAACCCATGCGCCATCGCCTCAATCACAACAATGCCAAAAGGCTCATGCAATGATGGCACACAGCACACATCAATCGATTGATAAAAATCACGATTATCACTCACCCAGCCCTTAAAGATGACACAATCATCCAATCCCAGTGAGGTGCATAATGCTTCCAACGGTTCGCGCTCTTTGCCGTCCCCCGCAAGCCACGCTTCAAATGCATAGCCTTGATCACGCAGCAATGCCAAAGAGCGCAACCATACATCAAAGCCTTTTTTGGGAACTAAGCGTCCAATAGCCCCAAGGCGCACCGGATGATGCCACCTTGGGCGGGCGTGCAAGCCTTGAATCGCCACCATATTGGGCATATAGATGCATTGCTTTTGATGCATCCGTGGATGAAACTTCAAAATTTCCTCACGCATATGCTCGGTGATCGCAAACACTGCTTGAGCTTTATTGAGATCATTCATGCTGTAATTATGGGACACGGCAATAATAGGCACATGCGGCACATGCGCACGGGATACCAAATTCAACGCACGATTCCCGTGGGTGATAATAATATCCGCTTGGAAGCCTGTAATGATTTTACGCAACCGTGATGATGCCCATACATCCCACTTGCTACGTTGCGCCAAGTGCGTTAAACCACAGCCAAGGCGCGTTGCACGCAGATTCACATCGGCTTGCGGATCAGTAATCATGAGGACATCATGCTGTCCATCTTGAAGCACCATAGCATAATCCAAGGAGGCTTGCTCTATGCCCCCTGATCCCTTGCTTAACATGATATTGATAATACGTAACATATTCTAAGAACTATACTCTAAATTCGCTAATAAAACATCTAACATATCAGTAAGGCGTGAATCAGGATGAGTACGCACTTCTATAGGAATTGCTACAATGGATGCACGCGATGAAGCATCGAAGCGCACCCAGTCTTTCTCTGTTGTGACAAGCGTTGCCCCTAATGCATGTGCGCGTTGCTGTAATTGCATTAATTCTTCTGCACTGTAGGGGTGATGATCAGAAAATGCAACAGTTTCTTGTACATTGAGCGCATATTTGTGCAACATCGTAAAAAACTTATCAGGTCTGCCAATCCCTGCAAAAGCGATAAGAGGTACATCGCGCACCGCATCAGGAATGGTGGGAACAATCTCGGCGCGTAATAATGTGGTGGCACGAGGCACGTTGTGAATCAATAATGTATCATCTTTGCCCATCAATACCAGCACATCAGCGCGTGCTAATGCCTGCACAAACGGTTCACGCATAGGACCTGCGGGAATCATCCGTCCATTGCCCGTGCCATAAGCACCATCCACGACTAAGAATGATATATCCTTCTGAATGGTTGGATTTTGAAAACCATCATCCATCACAATCATGGTTGCCCCTGCCCTATGTGCCGCTTCAATAGAGGCACGACGATCACGCCCCACCCATACAGGGCTACTACGCGCAAGCAACAAGGGTTCATCCCCCACCTCATCGAAATGATGCACTTCTGTTTGTACTCTTGTCGCTTTGATGATACTGCCACCATAACCACGTGAAATAATATGTACCACTTCGCCACGTTCGTGCAAAATACGCGCAAGTGCGCTAACGATGGGTGTTTTTCCTGCCCCACCTGCCACGCAATTTCCAACACAAATCACAGGAATGGGAGCGCGATAAGGCGTGGTTGTACGCATACGCACACGATGCGCTGCATAATATAATGCCCCAAACGGAAGCAACATCCGAGCGTTCCATGAATCTTTTTGATGCCAAAAAGCAGGAGTGCGCATGAGCTTAGTCGCTTAACGGTTTTACAATAGGTGCATAACGCGCTTTTTTCGCAGCAATGCCAGAAACTCCCTGACGTTGTTGCAGCTCCGCCATGACATCACCGAAGGATAAATCTGCCTCTTCCAACGCGATGAGGATATGAAATAATAAATCTGCCGTTTCACAGATAATTTCTTGTTTGTTCTGCAACACCACCGCAAGAGCAAGCTCTACGCCTTCTTCCCCAATTTTTTGCGCAATTTTTGCACGTCCTTTAGCAAAACGCTTGGCAACATAGGAGGTTTCAGGATTACCATGTTTATGCGCTCTAATCGTCTCAATAAGTGCATCTAACGTGGATTCCATCAGTCCTATCCTCTTTTCTTATAAACGTACTGGCACGCCATGCTGTGCCATAGTTGCTTTTACTTGTGGAATGGTGAACGTACCAAAATGAAATACGGATGCTGCCAATAAGGCTGAAGCGCGTCCATCACGATAGCCTTCCACAAAATGTTCTTTCGTTCCCACCCCGCCTGAGGCAATAATCGGTACACATACCGCATCGCTAATAGTACGAGTCATAGGAAGGTCAAAGCCCTCACCCGTCCCATCCCGATCCATCGAGGTAAGTAGAATCTCTCCCGCGCCATACTCCGTCATTTGCTTTGCCCATGCTACGGCATCAATGCCCGTTTCTTTGCGTCCGCCATGCGTGAAAATCTCATAGCCACTCGGACTATTTCCCGATGCCCGCACATCCATGGCAATCACAATACATTGCGAACCAAATTTTTGTGCAGCCTCGCGCACCAATTCGGGATTATGCACTGCAGCGGTATTTATGCTGACTTTGTCTGCCCCCGCACGAAGCAAACGACGAACATCATCCACCGTGCGCACTCCTCCACCCACGGTAAACGGGATAGAACAACGCAACGCCACGGCTTCCACCATATCATACAACGTGCCGCGTTGCTCATGCGATGCGCCAATATCCAAGAAACATAATTCATCCGCCCCTTGCGCATCATAAAGAGCCGCTTGCTCAACAGGGTCTCCTGCATCACGTAAATTGACAAAGTTCACTCCTTTGACAACGCGCCCATCCTTCACATCAAGGCAAGGAATTACACGACATTTAAGCACGTAATGCCTCCTGATAGGGAATCGTCCCTTCATAAAGGGCGCGTCCGATGATCATACCTGCAATACCGTCCGCTTCATAACGCTTAATCGTTTGAACATCCTGCATATTCGTCACACCGCCAGATAAAATCACAGGCGTAGAAATGCTACGCGCAAGCATAGCGGTTTCTTCGATATTCGCCCCTTGCATCGCGCCATCGCGTTCAATATCGGTATAGATAATCGCTTCCACACCCGCATCTTCAAAGCGTTTGGCAAGCTCAATGGCTTCTAATTCAGAATCATCAACCCATCCTTCCACCGCTACCATACCACAACGCGCATCAATCCCCACCGCAATTTTATTAGGATACATTCGACACGCTTGCTTGACTAATTCGGGATTTTTTGCTGCGATAGTACCAAGAATCACCCGTGAAATACCACGACTCAACCAATGCTCAATATGGGCAAGTTCACGAATCCCACCGCCCAACTGCACAGGAATGGTAATTTTGGCAAGGATCGCCTCAATCGATTCCGTATTCATGCTTTTACCCGCACACGCTCCGTCTAAATCGACTAAATGCAGCCATGCGAACCCTGCTTCTTGAAAGCTATAGGCTTGATCTGCGGGATGCTGTGAAAAGACGGTGGCTTTGTCCATGTCACCCTTAAAAAGGCGCACACACTGACCTGATTTAAGATCGATCGCGGGATAAATAATCATGCATCTTCTTCATTGGCTTGTTTTGTTTGTTCTGCTGAGGCTGGTGTGTCTTGCCCCTTTTGGAACACATCAAAGGGTGAAAATAATGTGAACGCCTGACGCATCATATCGACATTGCGTTTTTGCAATGCCTCCATCTGCTCCACACTACGCCGTTGAATGGCTTCTATTTGCTCCAAAGGATTATAGCTGCCCCATATATCACGGAAATGATCAACGATTTTTTCTTGATTGGTTATAAAACTTTCCATACTCCCTTCAAGATAATAAGGGAAAATCTCACTGGCTTTATTATCATACAGAGAAATCATCTGCTTGAGGAATCGTGCAGGAAGCATCTGATTTGTGCCGTTCAACTCTTGTTCAAAGATAATTTGTGCCAAAACTTGCCGTGTGAGGTCATCATTGGTTTTGGCATCTCGCACCTCAAATTCTACACCTTGCGTCACCATCTTTTTTACATCTTCTAAGGTGATGTAGCTGCTCGTTTGCGTGTCATACAACCGACGGTTAGAGTATTTCTTGATGATCACAGGATAATCACGTTTAGCCATAAAATTTTTGAACCCTATCTTTCTTATAGAAATGAACGCATAGAAAGCACGACTATATACCCATTTTACTTCAAGGAGTTGAGTCCTTGACGTGAAATTAAGGGTATATCTTATTAAAGATACTCATCGTTTCCACATTTTGATACTACGTATCTTCATGCGCGATGAGTATAGTAGCTTTTTATACATCACGCAACGACTTAATATAAAAAAGTTAGGGTGCTTGATTTTTTATGCAGTCGTCCAGCCATTAATCTCAGGAAAATTACTTAGCTCACCATCCCTCATGAGATATGAATGGTTTACTCCCCCGCCTGCGGGGGAGTCCAAGAATCAAGGCTTTTCAACGAAAAACCGCAGATGATTGGGTGGGGGCGAATAGGATACCCCCCCCACGGTTCAGCATCGGATTTCTTTTGAGAAATCCTTGCTTCACCAGCTCCCCCGCCTGCGGGGGAGCATAAGACCGAATGCATAGCGTGAAATATTTACATAATGTGAAGGGTGGCAAGATTACTTAGTTTTTGCGCTAGACAGATTATCAAAAAAAGCCTATAAATTGATTCCATGAATCATCCGACGCTTACTGTATCACTCCCTGCCATTGTGGATAATTGGCAGAGTTTGCGTAATCGTACACGCAGCACATGCACGGCGGCTGTGGTGAAGGCAAATGCGTATGGCTTGGGCGTAGCGGAAGTGAGTACGGCACTTGCACGCGCTGGATGCGATGATTTTTTTGTTGCCACCTTAGAAGAAGCCCTTACCTTACGTGCTGCACTTCCAAATGTGCGTATTTATGTATTTCAAGGAGTGTTGCGTGGAGAAGAAGGTGCGTATCTTAAGCATAATCTTCGCCCTATTCTTAATACGCCCCAAGCAATCGAGCAATGGTTAGACATTCAATCAAACCATAACCATGCCCCCTCCCCTATCGTCCATATTGATAGTGGGATGCAGCGTTTGGGCTTAAATCCTTCGCATCTTGATGATACTGCCTTGCGTGAAAAAATTAGGGCAACCAACCCAACGCACATCATGACGCATTATGCGTGCGCTTCTGATCTGCATCACGCAATGAATGCTGCACAACGGCGCATCATGCAGCGTATTGAGCAACTTCTACCCACATTCCCCACCTGCTATGCCAATTCTGCAGGGCATTTCTTGCCACATGATTATCATGGGGATATGACACGCCCCGGATGCGCGCTTTATGGCATTAACCCGTGTGATGATTCCCCTGCTACCCTCATGCGTCCTGTCGTGACGCTTTGCGCCCCCATATTACAAGTGCGTGATATTGATGAGGTGAGTACCATCGGATATAGTGCAACCGCGCCAGTACGCCCCGCCATGCGTACACTCACTGTGGGTATTGGCTATGCTGATGGTATTCACCGCACCGCAAGCCACCATCTTAGTGCCTCTTTGGGGGGCATTCCTATCCCTATGCTTGGGCGCGTGACGATGGATATGCTGTGCTTTGATGTCACCCATGTGCCGCAGCGCATTCTTGAACAGCATGATTCAGTGATATTAATGGATGAACGGCAAACGGTGGATGATGTAGCACGCATCTATGGCACGATTGGCTATGAAGTCCTCACCAGCCTAGGCAACCGCATACAACGTATCTATCACTAATACAGGAACGCTTATGACACAGAAAGCTCGCACCGCAGTGTTTATCTCAGGAAACGGATCAAACTTGCAGGCACTCATGGATGCCACACGCAATGATACCAGCTTTCCCGCTGAAATCGTGCTTGTTTTATCCAACAAAGCCGATGCCTATGGTCTCACACGCGCCCACGAAGCAGGGATTGCCACCATCGTCGTTTCACACAAGGATTACCCGAATCGCACCGCCTTTGATGATGCTATGCATCAGATCATGAAAGAACATGAGATTGAACTCATATGTTTGGCTGGTTTTATGCGCTTGCTCACCCCTGATTTTACCCAAAAATGGGCAGGGCGCATGATCAACATCCACCCTTCCTTATTGCCTGATTATAAGGGGCTAGATACGCATCGTCGCGTGTTAGAAGATGGCTGCCATGAAACAGGATGTACGGTGCATTATGTGATTGCTGATATGGATGCAGGGGAAATCATCATGCAAGAACGTGTGCCAATCCTCGCTGGGGATACAGTCGAAGCATTACAACAACGCGTTCACGCAGCGGAACATCGCATCTATCCCTACGCACTTAAAGAAGTCGCAGAAAAACTTTTGGGGTGATCGCATGGCACAGTCTAGCTTTGCTTTTTTGCACCTGCACCGTGTTTTCTGCTTGGATTTTGCAGGAAATACCGCTAAAGTAGCGCGGTTATTAAAAAAGGACAGAATATGCACATTATTGTTGGTTCAGATCATGCAGGTTATGCACTTAAGAAGTACATTATCCACCATATCGAGCAAAATTATACAACCGATATTTTGCATGATGTCGGAGCGGATGGCGAAGACTCCGTAGATTATCCTGATTATGGCTACGCCGTAGCACGTCGCGTTGTAGAACACACAGGATCACTTGGTATCGTGGTGTGCGGTTCTGGCATTGGCATATCGATTGCAGCGAATCGTGTTGCGGGGGCGCGTGCCGCTCTATGCACAGGCGTGGAAATGGCGCGTTTAGCACGTGAACATAATGATGCCAATATCTTAGCATTAGGGGCGCGTTTGATCACCCCTGAACTAGCCCTTGCATGTGTGGATACATTTCTCACCACACTCTTTGAAGGTGGTCGCCATGAACAGCGCGTCAAAAAATTAGGTTAATAATAAAAAAAGGTATATTAAGACTATGACACAAGCAGTACAAAAAAATCAACCATCCACGCACGCACACGTCACGGAAGCAGGCTTCTTCCATACAGGATTGCGCGAGCGTGACTCCGCCATTTTTGATGCGATTGCGAGAGAATTTAAGCGTCAAAGCACAGGTATTGAGCTGATCGCCTCTGAAAACATCACCAGCAAAGCGGTGATGGAAGCGCAAGGATCGGTACTCACCAATAAATATGCCGAAGGTTATCCGGGTAAGCGTTATTATGGCGGTTGTGAGTTTGCTGATGTGGTGGAGCAATTAGCCATTGATCGCGCTAAAGAGCTTTATGCGTGCGATTATGCCAATGTGCAACCCAATTCAGGCTCGCAGGCCAATCAAGGCGTATTCACCGCTTTGTTGCAACCGGGTGATGTGATTTTAGGACAATCCCTTGCCGCTGGTGGGCATTTAACGCATGGTGCAGCACCGAATCAATCAGGTAAATGGTTCAAGGCAGTGCAGTATGGTGTACGCCAAGAAGATGGCTTGTTGGATTATGAAGAAGTAGAACGCTTAGCACTTGAGCATAAGCCGCGTTTGATTATTGCAGGATTCTCTGCTTATCCGCGTGTGGTGGATTGGGCGCGTTTCCGTGCGATTGCAGACAAAGTGGGTGCATGGTTCATGGTGGATATGGCGCATATCTCAGGCTTGGTTGCCGCTGGATCATACCCATCCCCACTCCCCTTTGCGGATGTGGTCACAACGACAACGCACAAAACCTTGCGCGGGCCGCGTGGTGGTATGATTCTTGCCAAAAATGGTGGGCTTGTCGTGCGTCAAACAAAATCAGGTGCAGACATTACCCTTGCGCAGGCGATTAATTCCGCTGTATTCCCCGGCATTCAAGGCGGCCCATTGATGCATGTCATCGCAGGAAAAGCCGTGGCATATGGTGAAGCCTTGCAACCATCTTTCAAGCGTTATGGTCACGCGGTGATTGAAAATGCGCGTGCATTGGCGCAAACATTAGTCGAACGTGGTGTGGATATTGTCACGGGTGGCACAGACAACCATATTGTGTTGGTGGATTTGCGCCCAAAAGGTTTAACAGGCAATATTGCTGCGGATAGTATGGAACGTGCAGGTCTCACCTGCAACAAAAACGCTATTCCTTTTGATCCGCAACCACCCACTATCACGTCAGGGGTACGCCTCGGTACACCCGCAGGCACAACGCGTGGCTTTGGTGTGGAAGAATTCCGCCAGATTGGCAACATGATTGGTGATGTGTTGGATGGCTTAGTGGCGAATCCTCAGGATAATAGCGCGGTTGAACAGAAGGTTATAGAACAGGTGCGTGCCTTATGTGCGCGTTTCCCGATCTATGATCTGTAGGGGCATATGCCTAAAAAAGTGGATGTTCCTGATGTGCTATAGTGCTTCCATTATATAATTACCGATCAATCGGCAATTATATAATGGTAAAAGCACTATAAATCATATGATTATAGTCGTTCCTTGACATAAAAAATGAGTATTTTTTTGTCAAACGACTATAAATAAACATGGTGGGCGTACCATAATTCACAATCCTATCTCAAAGGAATATGGCTTCCGAGGATTGCGCCCAGCTATTAATAAAACTGTAACACAAGAAGCGCATAATGGAATTGACGGGAAGGAACATGCGATGAGCGATGATATAGTGAAAGCAGTGGGCAAGCTAGAAGCTAATTATGAGCATCTGCGCGAACATCAACAAAAGCTAGAAGCAAGCATTGAAGCGATGCCCAAAAAGATCAATGATATGCTTGCGCAAGAATTGAAGAATCAAATAACAACCTTAAACGCCGACATAACTGTAAAAATTGGCAAAGTTCAATCTGAACTGGAACTTAAACTGGGAAGAGTTGAATCCGAATTACCTAAAAAATGGGTTTTTTATCTTTGGGCTTTTAGCACTATGTTTGCACTCTTTAGTCTTATGTTTGGATTTGGATATTTTGTATATAACCAAACGGATAAAAATAAGCCTAACATTGATATAGTTGATTCTATAAATACTACTAATCAGTTGCTAACAGATTCTTTAGTGCAGCAGAACAAAACTATGGTAGATACCACTTCACCACAAACAGAGAAAAAAGTACAGCCATGAAATGCCCCTATTGCGGTCATCATGATACGCAGGTGAAAGATTCGCGTCCGTCAGACGATGGTACAACCATCAAAAGACGACGGCATTGCCCAAGTTGTGATGCACGTTTCACGACACTTGAACGCGTCCAGTTGCGTGAGCTTGTGGTGGTGAAGCGCGATGGCACGCGCAAGCCTTTTGATCGGGATAAAATCATGCGCTCCATGCTCATGGCAACACGCAAACGCCCCATTCAAGCAGATGCCCTAGAGCAAGCGGTCAATCGCATGGTGCGTGAATTAGAACATCAAGGGGCAGATAGTGGGGATATAGCCAGCGCAGCTATCGGGGAAAGAGTCATGGATGCGTTGCGCGCCTTGGATCAAGTCGCTTATATTCGCTATGCTTCCGTCTATCGTGATTTCACTGAAAAGGGTGATTTTGAAGCCTTCGTCAAACATATGGACGGTGGGGAAGAAATATAATTCTTCTTTATATAGCGCGTAGCGATAGGTTAGTTAAAGAACTTATCGCTAGGTCGCGCTATAGTGCTTCCATTATATAATGGTAAAAGCACTCTATATTTTCAAAAGAAATAGCTCGATTTTTTCATCATGCAACGCTGCAAGAGTCGGCACATCTTTATATTCCACCGTATGCGCTAATTCATAACCGAAATCACGGCAGGCTTTTTGCGTACCTTTTGATGAGGCTTCTACCATTGCAACATCGAAACCCTTTTTACGTGCCACCTCTAATGACATGCGCATGAGTTGGCGCAAATGTCCTTTGTTGCGCGCATCACGAACCGTTCCTGCAAAAAATAAATGATAAAATTTCAGCCCTTGTGCGTGCATGGCTTGCTCCATCACGCTTTCACCGTGGAGTTTGCCTAATAAATCAAATACAGGCTGCCAATAGCCTTCCCATTGTTGTTCATTAGGATAAGGTACGTGATCCTCATTATTATCATCACAAAAAATAGTAGAAACCACACGATCACCTTCCACCGCAATCACCGATAACCCTTGTTCAATCGATGTATGCAATCGTGGGCGCAAAATATCTGCCGTTGCCTGATAGGGAATGTTGAGAAACTTCAACAATGGTTCATCAAGGAATGCCTCTGCTAAGCAATGCAGCGCAGATTCCATATGGCAATGATCCAAAACTTTATATTCTGTTGCGTACTCTAATTGACGTGCTGCTAATGCCATGATGATCATTCTATATAGTTCGTTGAGTTATAATGCTGCTGTGCAGCATGAGACGCTTCAGTAACGGACAATACAGAAAAAGTCAATAGGAAATCTCTAGGGCAACTCTATAATGTTATCGTGCCATCAAAAACACTATGCAATTTCGGGCTATGCAAGATGCTTGCAGGGGTTACCGTTTCCCGCTCCCACGGAATTCTCCCAAAATACCATATGCGCCAAAATAATAAATCTGCTTTCGGATTATTCGTCAACAGGGTGCGCATATTTTCTATTGTACCTAGCTCAATATTCAATGCTTCACTGACAACTTCATGCACATAGCGCGAGCAAAATTGTTTGCGTGAATGCAGGTTAAAGCCTGTATCGTACCACCGCCCTAATTTTTTATTGGCCGCCTCTTTAATGGCTGCTTGTTGCGCCGTTGAAAGTGGATCATGCAAGCGTTTGATTGCGACGCGATGATCTTTGGATCGTTTGAGGAACTTAGAAAATGGCGTCGTGGTAGAACGGGGGAAGGTACTTTCCGCCACGATGGGTTCATCACCCGCAACATCAATAATGATCCCCACATGGTTTGTCCAACTTTGCGTATCTTTGGCTATTTTACGAAAAGGCAAAATATCAATATGAATAAACACAATATCACCAACACGCAGTTCTTTTGATAAACTATCGATATGCATCTTATCCTCTCGATTATAATGTAGCGTTACCGCTCCGATTTCACGCGATTCCGATGCATGAGCCAAGGGGGAGAGCATAAGCACGGTGAGTGCCAAAATAAATGATAGGATGTATTTCATGATCGTGTGATAGTTTGTTCATATTATTCCTTTATAGCGTGTTCACAAGCAAAATCATAGATAATTTGTATAATTTTTCTTGTATTGTACTCTAGTACAAGGTATCACATGATCATGAAATACATCCTATCATTTATTTTGGCACTCACCGTGCTTATGCTCTCCCCCTTGGCTCATGCATCGGAATCGCGTGAAATCGGAGCGGTAACAACGGGGTTTAAGATCATCGGGCCAAATCATAAAATTGCTATTGTTGCCTTTGATGATCCCAAAGTCAAGGGGGTTACGTGTTACGTAGCGCGTCCGAAAACGGGCGGGATTAAAGGTGGGCTAGGTCTTGCCGAAGACCCGTCAATCGCAAGTGTTTCATGTGTTCAAACAGGTGTGATTACTTATATTCGTCCTATTGAAGCCGATGAGAATGGCGAAGAAGTGTTTGATGAAAACCGCTCACTGATTTTCAAATCCCTTGAAATCATACGATTATTCGATAAGGTTACGCATAGTTTGGTGTATGTAGTGCGCACACATCGCGTGATTGAAGGTTCTCCCGATACATCCATATCGGTGGTCGCCCCTATGGCATGGAATGGCACTCCGCCACAAAAGCCTTTACTCGATGATTAGAGCGGCATTACATCTATTGGTCATACCGGCGAAGGCTGGTATCCATAAACGACTAGCGTTACTGGATTCCTGCCTAAAGCAGGAATGACAAATGTGGTGGTTTTATGGGTTATACCTTGCCACCCTTCACATTATGTAAATATTTCACGCTATGCATTTGGTCTTATGCTCCCCCGCAGGCGGGGGAGCTAGTGAAGCAAGGATTTCTTAAAAGAAATCCGATGCTGAACCGTGGGGGTGCATTCTATTCACCCCCACCCAATCATCTGCGGTTTTTCGTTGAAAAACCTTGATTCTTGGACTCCCCCGCAGGCGGGAGAGTAAACTATTAATGTATCATAAGGAGTGATAAGGGGCTATGCAGAAGTCTCTATATATGCAAGTGAAAATAGCTCATGGATGGCACACGGGCATATTTCATGACATCGCGCTCTTCAAGATAGGTGACAGAATTATCGCGTGCATTGCTTAAGCGTATAATAAAACGTCCGTGCGTATCTTTGAAAATCGTAAAACGTCCCTCACCTATTCCATAGACATCGCGTACTTTCTGCTCACGCATAATTTGTTCCAAATAATGCATACGGCGCATATCAATATGTTTGAACATATTTTCTTGAATCGCGCTAATGAGAACGGGTTCATCGCTTACATCAGATTTTTTCACAGGCGCAGTCACAGCTAGTTTGGGAGTGTTGTACACCTCATTCGTAGCTTGTTTATTCTGAGTGGTGAGCGCGCTTAGTTCCATACTATGCTCCTTCGGTGCATATGCTATCATTAGAGGCAAAATCTATGCCCTTTTAGAGGATAATGAGACAAAACATGCCCCATTATCCTCTTTACGTTTATCGCCAATCACGCACTACTCAATCAATTTTAAGAGCTGTTGTTGCAACAAGTTTGCTTGTGCTAATACGGAGATACCCGCTTGTAACTGCACTTGTGCAGAGGCAAATGCCGTAGATTCCGCTGCCCAGTCCGTATCTAAAAATGCAGCGCGTGCTGCATCTTGGTTGGCAATAGCGGTTTCTAAGTTCGCCATACCGTACTCAAAGCGTGATTGAATCCCACCGACTGCTGCTTGCGCTTGCTTCACCGAATTAATCGCAAGGTCAATTTGCGCCCCTGCTGTGGTTGCACTACCTGCGGTGAGAACATCCAGCGTTAAACCATCGAAAATGGTATGAGTATCCACTGAATCAATCTCTAATCCTATGGCATCGGCTGCATCAGAACCCATCTGGAATTGCGTACCCGCCTGCCCATTGGTGATACCAAAAGCTCGCTTAAGTTCCGTTTCAACCGCTTCGGCATTGGCATGAGTGGATAGATTCATCGTCACCGTGGCACTTCCTGTGATGCCCGTCGTACCCGTTGTCATGTTAAATGATTTAGTTGGATCGGTGCTATTGCTAAACGCTATGAGGCGGTTGCGCGTTATTTCCGTACCAATACCTGATTGGCTATGATACCATTCACCATCGATCTTCACTTGGATTCTCGCATCTGTTGAGCCAACTTCTGGCGCAAAGACGCGTATATCTTCAATGCGTACATTGGTGAAATTATCGCTAATGAAATTAGCACGCATGTCCCGTAAGTTAGCCACCTGAACCGCATTGACACTGACGGATGAGTTATTATGCGCAAAACTTGTAACGTTTCGGTTTTGACGAACATTCAATTCACTCAGTGCATTGCGAAGTTCATTGGTAAATTCAGTTGCTTGCTGCACTGTATATGTTCCCGCTGTGAATGCGTTTGCTGCCAACTTAAAGCGAAATTCTCCACCTTCAACAACCGCATTATTCGATGCATTCACACCTGCCATCGTGATAAAAGTCGGGTTTCCATCCACAACATCGACATTGAGGGCGCGATACAGTACATTGCCTACTTGCATTTGGAAGTTTAATCTATCCGCCACACCTGTCGCGGTTACAGTCAGATTTTGAAACACATTGCCAATAAATGCCGCATTATTTTGGATACCCGTTTCTCCCGCTGCTGCTGCTGATGCCGTCAAATCCACTCCATCGGAGGTTAAACGCGTATTGGCTAAGATACTCCCTGTAAGATCATAGGCGGTTGCATGTAATCCATCTTCATCCGTCGTCACTGTTGGTCTAAATGCCATAGTTGCATCCCCGAGAACAATGCCTGCTGCGTTTAATGCGCCGTCCACTATAGATACATTTACCATATCTGGTGCGTTTCCTGAGTTTCCAACGATATTACCACCCGTATAGAACACGTCTATGGCGTTGCCATTGACCGCTGCAGTTTTGAAACTAAAGTTTGCTAACCGTGCATCCGTGCCTTGATTAAGGAATTCCACCAAATTACGCGCTGTTGTTGCGTCATCTGCACCGATCGATACTTTGCCCGCTGCAGCAAGCGTTCCGCGAGCGGCTGTGGTAAACATTGCCTGAAAGCCATTGAAGGAGATAGTGTCACCTTCTGCCAAACTTGCAGCCACCACACTAATAGTATTCGCAGCACCCGCAGTTGTTGTACCAATAGTTTGTGTTGCTGTTGCTGTTGTGTTATTCGCATTGGTGGTGAGCATCGCAGATTTTGTGAGTGATCCATCAATCAAGTTCACACCATTAAAATTCGCACTGCCTACCAAGCGATTAATCTCTTGGCTAAGGTCTTGAAATGTTTGGTTCAACAAGATGCGTTCTGCATTAGAGACCGAACCTGCCGATGCTTGCACGGTTAATGCTTTTTGACGCATTAATATATCCGCCACTTGCTCCAATGAACCGCTTGCTACTTCAAGCATCGATGCACCTTGCGCCGCATTTTGAAGCACCGCACGCAATGTACTCACTTCTTTTTTAAGGGTATTTCCAAGAATCATGCCCGATATATCATCCGATGCTGATGTAATGCGATTACCGCTGGATAAACGGCTAATCGATCTGCTGGCACTATCAGATGCGATACGCATGTTGCGTTGCGCATTGGTCGCTGCCATATTCGTGTTAATTGAATTCGTTACCATATATAACCCCTCCCTTGAGGACTCAGATTGTTAAAAGAAATAATATAAAACCCGTGTTATCTCAACAAATCTATCGATAAATTATGGATAACATCACAATAAAATGATTATTTGTTACTTCTTACAAACGAATATAGAGGATATATAATAAAATAAGATTAAGCACATGGCAAAAATACGCGCACATCTTACTTTTATTTTGTACTTTCATCTATTGGGTGGATGTGAAGGGATTTTTATACCAAAAAACCTCTACATAGTACACGAAACCATTAAATTTCGTCATTCTTGGCGTAAGGCAGGAATCCAATCAAAAGCGTTTATCTGGATACCAGCCTGCGCTGGTATGACACGAAGCGAGATGTATGCAGAACTCTCACTAAAATCATGATCTTTTCTAAGCTAGACGGTCTATAAGCCGAGTTCTGTCTACATACCCGAAAGTACGGAGGCGACTATTCCTCTTGGCATGGCATTACTGACATGCTCTAGCAACCTACCCGCATAACACACGATGTGAAACGCATCGATAACCTTACGGTTATGATTATGCCTATTTGGTCTTGCTCCCAATGGGGTTTACCCTGCCACTTCTGTTACCAGAAGCGCGGTGCGCTCTTACCGCACCTTTTCACCTTTTCCTTCTATGCAATGCATAGAAGGTAGTTTATTTTCTGTGGCACTTTCCCTGAGATCACTCTCGGCGGGGATTACCCGCCATTGCGTTTCATGGAGCTCGGACTTTCCTCGCAAACGCACGCATTCACGCAGCCACCCAACCATCTAGCTTAGGATAAGGCTTATACAAGAAAAAAAATCAAAATGCACGTGAAATTTATAATCGTCATTCCTGCGTATGCAGGAATCCAGCAACAATAGTAGTTTATGGATACCAGCCTTCGCTGGTATGACAGGTTACGAGCTTAGCCAAGCTGTACGCCTTGCCCTGCAGCACTACGACGCTCCATCTCTGCTGCCACAAACCCACCTTGTTCTATCGATTGCGGCGCTACGCTTGTAGCGCGGCGGTTTAATTCTGCTTCTGCCCATCCGCCCTTCACAGGAACATTCTTCCCTGTCAATGCATCAGGTGCGCCGTAGGATTGCTCTAAACTCGCACGTTGCGCTTCGAGTTCCATCATCTTATCTTTGCGCACGCCATGACCAAATTTAATGTCATAAGCAACAAGATCATAGGCAGCTTTCGCGCCACCTTTTTCTTTATGATCAAGCACGAGTGTTGGAAGCGTCATCAACCGTGCCGGTGGGATAATCCCAAGATTAATCATATAGCCAAGCTGATGACATGCTTCTAATAATTTCGGATGATGCTCTTCCAGCACTTTTGCTTGTTGCGAAACATCTAAATCATCAAAATTTTTGCCCTTGGTGCTTTCCAAGAAAATATTTTGAAAATCCTTATCCCCTGCAAGCAACGCCTTAAAGGTATCAATCGCATTGACCTGTTCACCGCGTGTGATTTTATCATTCATACGCTTCAATTCAGCATAACCCGTAGCGTTCGGATCAATACCCGTGACGCAATTCACGATACTATTGGCATGACCGCTTGCAATGCTCCCACCAATGAGCGCGCCACCCAATGTCAACACCACGCCAGGGATCAATGTTGCGCCGAAAGAAAAAGGAGCAAGAGCCGCACCCACAAGCAAAGGAGCTAAATACATTCCTGCCGCAGACCCTGCTATGCCTGCCAACGACGTTGTGGCAGCGCGCCCCATGCGATGATCAATTTCATGAATTTGTGCAAGCAACTGATCTTGATTCGGGCGTTCTGCAAGCCAACGCACATGATCCGTCGTCACTTCTTGTGGGGGGATATTAAACTCCTGCACAATCATGTCCATATACATGATTCTGAGATCTTCTAAATCATCTTTCGCTGTTTTATTGCCCGTATATAAGGAGACACCAAGAGTTGCAGCATGACCCGCCACCCCTGCTACGCTCGTTCCCTTTGCTAACGCACTTACGCCCAACGAACTAATATTGCCTACCGTATCTGTAACCAACCGCCCTACACTGTTGCGTCTTACTTCTTCTTCAATTTGTGCTTTTTGCTGAACCAAGTCAATATAATCAGCAGATACCTTCGGTTTAGTGAGTCCATTCGTTTGCACAATATTATTCTTCATGACGGGAGCAGCAGCTATCGCACTGGCATGAGCCTGAGCTGCACCGGGAACTACCGTCTGTTCATAAATATTCTGTATGCTCATATAATGTACAACACAAAGATAATGCTTTTAATTATTTATACTATACCACAGATAACAGATTTCATGTGTGAAGATTCCGTGACAATTCATGATTTATAATGGAAGTACTACGCACGTAACGAACGCTCTGGAAGCGCAGCCACCGTTCCTTGTTGTTCTACTTGGGTGATAGCAGACGGATTAGGAGTAGGCAATGCTGCCTTTCTTTTCATCGCATTGTGGCGTTCATACACTTCTGCTTCCACATGAAATACGCGCCGTGCAATATCCCCTGAATCAATGTCTAAAATAAGCTGGGTAGGGGAAAGTTTCTCTTGCGCACATTGCTCAGCAACCCCAACGACAATAGGATTATTGATACTCATCCCTTGCAATGCGGGGACAAATGTTTTTATCGTTTGCGCATATAACTCAGTAGGGATAGCACCACGAGCGGTCTCCTCCAACTTCAACAGATCATACATATCCAAAAGAGGAAGAGGCGCATCTAATTGTTCCGCCAACGGAGCTAAAAGAGACGGTCCCATCAATGTCAAGATCGAACCAAATCCTGATTGCTTTGATACGTGCTTCATACTTTGCAGGAACATAAGATTTGTTCCCACTGTTGCAACGGTTCTAGGAAGAAGTGAACCCATAAAATTATCGCGTTCATGACTAAAAATATTCGGCACATTTTTATCTGTCAATGCCTGCCACATGTTGGCATCTTTATTGCCCGTGATCGCACGATACATATCAGTTATCTGCTCAATTTTGTGAATGACTGTTCCTGCAAACTTCACATCATGGCACACCATTCCACTGGCCAAACCAATCTGCATGGTGTTTTGCATCAAGGTCGAACCTTTAAGACTCCATTTGAAATTGTCAGGTGCGTTTGCCACCGCCTCACCAACCCCGTTCATATTCATCTTCTTGAATGCAGAACCAACCGCAGCGGTGGCAGATGTCACCACTTTACCTAAGTACGCACCTACGTTATCTTCAACACCCTCTAGCTTTCCTGCAAAATTCTGGACATTCGAGGCAATAGCAGCACTCTTATTGCCCAAAATGCTCATATCTCCAATTTGTTCACCCACATGCGCGCACCCTTGCGAGAACGCATGATGCGCATCTAATAGATTCGTTTGTTGGGTAAATCCCATGGGAGCCCAAGCCGTTTTATTGGCAAATGCGAGTGGTGCTGAGATATTATTATTCAGAGCATTTTGGAACGTTGCGCCGACTTTTTCAAATTTATCGACGTGCGTAAGGTGCGTTAGCTTCTCTAAACCTTGGTGAACTCCAGCTCCCAAACCTTTCACAACCGCATCCAAAGTTGAAAAGCCCACACCCGCCATTACAAGAGGAGTCAAAAGCCCGCCCCCATTAAGTATGTGATGAGGGAGATTGCTTGCTTGTTGTATCGGAGCTTGCGCACTAATAATGGTCTGCCCAACACGATGAGCAAAAGGATGGGTAATCGCTGCTTCTGCCACAAGAGGAGCTTGTTGCGCGACTGCCGCTTCAACCAAAGGCAGAGCTACAGAAGCAGCTAAAGGAATAGCTCCAGTGGCTGCGAGCGTACTACCTTTAATCGCTGATGCATTCATATGTGGGGGAGCAACATTCATTTTGCATTCCTAAACTTATTCTATCCTGCATTATAGCCTCAATGCACCGCATCATTCAATCAAAATTGTATGAATTTTTTGTGACAGCGCACATGTCGGTGAATTCTGCACTATAGGCTTCCGCACTCACCACATAACGATCATGGGTAGCATTATTCCACCAGATCACACGCACATAAGGCAACGCACGCGCAATCAAGGTTGCTTGCAGGGGATCGGATTCAAAAAAATGGGTGATATAATGTTCTTTGATCCAAAAAATCTTCATATTCGCGGCTTGGTGCGCTTTGTGTGCAGGATCATCATGAGGATGAATGGCGCAAACCTCAGGGTTACGCATCAATAATCCTTGATAAACAATATGGTGGGTTGCCAACCATTGCTCCGTCACCTCCCGATCACAATGCGGGCGACCAGTAATAATCATTGCACGGCTCATATCAATCGGTGGCATTAAGGATGCTGGGTAGGGCAGAAGCTGGGCGCGCATCGCAAGTGCATCTTCAAGATGATGCTGGTAGATCGCTTCATCAATATCAGGCAAAAACACGCCATCTAAATCACAGCCATAACGATAATAGGCACTATCGCTTTTGCTTAAGCGACGATGCGCCCTATATTCATCGATCATATGCGGATTCACCCGAAACCGCTCCCACGGAAAAATGCCGATCCTATGCCCAAAATCCTCACTAAAATCAGGGCGCATGGTAGAGCCATCAAAATGATGAATCGTCAGCGTATAAACCTTCCCTGCCTGCTGCGTGAGATGCTGCACGCAACGCACCAACGTCTGCCCATCACCCGCCACATCTTCACATAATAATACCACGCTTTGGGATGTCAACGGGCGATGATATTGCTCATCAAGGCGATCATGAACGCGATCCACGTTCAGTATGTGTATTTTAGGCAGATCAAGCGCGAAGCACAGCATCGTAGCAGGCACAATCCCCCCACGCGCAATCGCTACAATATCGGTAATACCAAGCGTTCTAAGATGTGGTTCCCACGCAAGGACTTTACGCTCTATCCAATTATAATCACAGAAAAAATATTCATTTTCTTCCATCATTGTGCCACAACTTTCTTTTTGTTTCGTGCTATGGTAACGCTCACAGCAAAACCATCATCGCTATTATAGGCACGCACCGTACCACCATGCCGCTCAATAATCGCTTTACTCAGACTTAAACCTAATCCTGTCCCCTGACGACTTGTTCGGGCATTGTCGGTGCGGAAAAAACGTAAGAAAATCTTCTCTTGCAATGCTTCCTCCACATGCGTACCGCTATTATGCACAATAATCGTAGCATCATCACCATGACGATAAAGCGTAATCAGAATACGCGCACCGTTTGGAGCATATTTAATTGCATTATCAATAATGTTAGCAAAGGCTTGAAAAAGCAAATGCTTATCACCTAAAATGATGGTTTCGTTCTGTATATCCAACGTGATATTTTGCTCTTTCTCAAGAGCTGTCGGCTCATAGAGTTCATAGACATCACGTAACAAATCACTGAGGGAAATTTCATCTTGCAATAAGCGCAATGTCCCCGCTTCAAGATTGCGGATGCGCAATAAAGCAGAAAAGGTTTGCAAGACGTGATCCATATCATCCAATAGCTTATCCGTTACTTCTGTAATGGGTATCTGATCATCAACCGCCCTTTGGTGCAACGTTTCAATATGATGCTTCATGCGCGTGAGTGGGGTACGTAAATCATGCGCGATATTATCCGAGGTTGCGCGCACTTCTTCCATCAGATAACCAACGCGTCCTAATAATTCATTGAGAATCATACCCAATTTACTCAAATCATCCCATTGACTTAAGATAGGAATACGCTTAGATAAATCACCCGTTTGCATGATATAGGATGCGGTATCCGCCATCACATTAATACGGTACACAACGCGCTCACCAATGAAAAATCCCGCTCCCGCAAGCGCGAACATCACGATGATCATTGCCCAGCCTAATTGTTCACTCAATTCTTCATGAAATTCTATATCGGGGAGGTTACGCCCTACAAGCAAACGATGGCCATCAGGAAAATCGATATAGAGTGCTAAAATATCATAGGCTTTGCCCGTGGGAAGTTCATGATCTCCCTCCTTCGCATCAAGCGTCAACGAGAAAATCGTCCCCTCTTTTGGCACGCCTGACGGAATATACCCAAAATTCCCCATCATCACATGACCTTGGCTATTGGCTAAGGCATAGATACGCCCTTCCGCAAGATGCTTGACACGATATTGCAATAAATCAGCAACTAAATCAATACCTCCGCGTTCAAATGCATCATGAAAACCTTCCGTATCAATATAAATCGATGCAGAAATTTGATCATGGTGCGATCCATCAGAAGCAAGGCGCATAAAATAGAGCAAGGTTGCAATCGAGCAAAGCAATAACAACGTAAAGATAATGGCAAGCGTGATGCTAGAACTGCGAAATATCTTGATATGCACAAAACTGCTATGAGGATGCCCCTGTGATGGTTTTGGCATAATCACAACCTGATCAAGAGTGCGGATCATCAATCATATAACCCGATCCGCGCACCGTTTTAATCAGCGGGTTCTCACTGTCACCATCAATTTTACGACGCAACCGACTGACATGCACATCAATAACGTTGGTTTGCGGATCAAAATGATAATGCCAGACATTATCCAGCAACATAGTGCGCGTGACGATCTGTCCTTTATGGCGCACCAAATATTCTAACAAGCTATATTCACGCGCTTGCAGGGGAATCTTCACCCCATTGCGCTTCACGATTCGCGCAAGCAAATCTAGCTCCATATCCCCAATGCAAATACGCGTCACTGTTTCCGCCTCGCCCATATGACGGCGTAATAACGCCTCAATACGCGCTAAAAGTTCAGAAAAAGCAAAAGGTTTTGTGATATAATCATCACCACCTGCACGCAACCCTTGCACTCGATCATCCACCTCACCCAAGGCACTAAGAAGGATCAAAGGCACTGTATTGCCTGTGGCACGCAAGGTCTTCAAAATAACCAAACCATCGACAAAAGGCAACATCCGATCCAAAATGATCAAATCAAACTGTTCGGTTGTTGCAAGGAATAAGCCTTCCTTACCATCAGCACTATGCTCGACAACATGCCCATATTCACGCAACCCTTTGCAAATATAGTTCGCTACTTCTTGTTCATCTTCAACGACGAGTATCCGCATTATGTACCCTTAAAAAAACATTTGCATTATGTATGCATATCTCATCCGAAGATGGCACTAGCATCCCCATTTGTCAATGCTTAATTAGATTAGGGCGTATTATTTACGCGCAATTTACGTGAATTTTTCAAAAAAGCACTATACAAATTCGTGAATATGTGTATGATTTCATGTCAGATTTAATGGAGTCACGACTTATGCGTCACCTAGCAATTTTATGCACCCTGTTCATGAGCATCCTAATGGTTTCGCCATTCCATGCCCATGCAGCATCACGCAAAGCGAATTCTGTACCACTCATTGTTATCACCTACAACCAACCGCGCATCCATTACAATAAACAACTCTATCAAGCGATGTCGCGTGCGGTGGCAATCAAGCCCGAACTCATGGTAACGGTCGCTTCCTTCATCCCTAAAACGAGCAACTCCCGTTATAATGAACAGATGCGTCATTCATCCATGCGTCAACGTCAGCAATTAATTCATGATCTGCGCGCTATTGGCATCCCCAAGGATCGCATCCATGTCACTACAGAATATGTGACCGACAGCAAACATCATGAACTTTACGTCTATGTTGATTAGGGTGTGACCACGGCTTCCCCTTCCCTACTTCCTGTCTATCGACGCTCCCCTTTAATGATGGTGCGTGGGCAGGGATGCTTTCTTTATGATGAGACGGGCAAAGAATATCTTGATGGTGCTGCAGGCATTGCCACCAATGCTTTAGGGCATAATCACCCTGCAATGATTGAAGCATTGCAGGATCAAGCACAACGTCTTTGGCATTGCTCAAATATGTACCGCAACCCTGCTCTTGAAGCCTTTGCTGATGCGCTTATTGCGATATCCCATCCTGCACGCAAAGTATTTTTCTGCTCCTCAGGATCGGAAGCGGTAGAGACTGCCATTAAAACCATTCGGCGTTATCACCATGTGCGTGCAGACACAGAGCGCACAGAGATTCTGGTTGTGGATGGTGGTTTTCACGGGCGTACCACGGGCGCGCTTGCTGCATGTTCCAATCCTGCTAGTAAGGAAGGCTACGCCCCCCTCATGCAAGGGTTTCGCACCATCCCTTTTCATGATCTGGAGGCACTAGAACGCGCTATTGGTGCGCATACGGCTGCAATATTACTTGAACCCATTCAAGGAGAAGGCGGGGTACGGGTGCATGATGCCTCTTATCTGCAACAACTACGTCATTTATGCAGTACGCATGGGGCGTTGCTGTGCTTAGATGAAGTACAGTGTGGCTATGGGCGCACGGGCAGCATGTATGCCTTTCAACAATCGAACATCACCCCCGATCTATGGACAGTTGCGAAAGGCATAGGCGGAGGTTTCCCCCTCGCTGCAATGCTTGCCACGGAAGAAGTAGCATCGTGCATGACGCAAGGGACACATGGTGGCACATATGGCGGCAATCCTCTTGCGTGTGCGGTAGGTTTAAGCGTGTTGAACATTGTGCAATCTGAGGGATTTCTTGCACAAGTACAACGCGTGGGCGATTATTTTTATCACCACTTACAGCAACTGCACCAACGCCATCCGCACATCATTGCAGAGGTGCGCGGGCGTGGCTTAATGCTAGGTTTGAGCCTTCATCCTGCCATCGATAAATATGCTTTTACCGATGCGCTACGGCACAAAGGCTTACTTCTTGCCCCTGCCGTCAGCCATGTGGTGCGCATCGTCCCTCCCCTTATTTTTGAAACGCAGCATGTGGATCAGGCGTGTCGCATCTTAGAGGATGTATGCCGTCAATGGATATAAGAAATTCTCAGCACATCGACGCACTCATGCAATGGTCATTCCTGCGCAGGCAGGAATCCAGTAGCAACAGTAGTTTATGGATACCAGCCTTCGCTGGTATGACAAGGACTGAGAATTACGCAGAATTCCCACTATAATATATATCCCATACAGAAATGATACATTAGGAGTTTATTATGATTCGTCATTTTCTTGATTTACATGATCTTACTAGCCAAGATTTGCAGCTCATTCTCAGCCATGCCCATCAATTAAAACGTAGTCGCAATGATGCACCTCACACTATGCCACTTGCTGGGCGTTCGATTGCGATGATCTTTGAGAAAAATTCCACCCGCACGCGTGTATCATTTGAAGTAGGCATCCGTGAACTAGGTGCGAACCCTGTCGTCTTACTTGCCAATGATCTTCAGCTTGGGCGCGGTGAGACGATTGCTGATACGGCACGCGTGCTTTCACGCTATGTTCATGCGATCATGATGCGTGCCACCTTGCATGAAAAAGTTGAGGAATTAGCGCGCTGTGCCACCATCCCTATCATCAATGGACTAACCGATCGATCGCATCCCTGCCAAATTATGGCAGACCTTATGACAGTAGAGGAACGTTTAGGCACATTCTCAGACCTTACGGTGCTATGGGCAGGTGATGGCAATAATGTTCTGAATTCGTGGATTTCTGCAGCGGCTGCTTTTGGCTTTCATTTGCGCATGGCAAACCCACCTGCTTTTCGTCCGCACCAAGATTATCTCAAACGCGCTTATGATATAGGTGCGAAACTCAGCTTCCATGAGAATATCATGGAGGCGGCAAAAAATGTCGATGTCGTTGTTACCGACACATGGGTATCGATGGGGCATGAACATAGTGAGATGCGTCGTACCCTACTCGCTCCGTATCAAGTAAACGATGCCATAATGCACAATGCCGCCCCGCACGCCCTATTCTTGCACTGCCTCCCTGCGCATCGTGGTGAAGAAGTCACGGCAAGCGTGTTGGATGGCACACAATCCGCCGTGTGGGATGAGGCAGAAAACCGCTTACATGTACAAAAAGCCATTATGTTGTGGTGCTTGGAGCAAATCTGATTTATAGTGCAATGATTTTTCGGAGTACCCTTATTATGATGCAATCCACCCTACACGCTCTTCTTGATTATGCCCGCGCTTCGGGTGCAGACCATGCCGATGGTGTCTATGCCACTTCGATTGAACTGGGCGTATCCTGCCGTATGGGGCAACAAGAAGAATTGGAGCGTTCCGAATCAAGTGCGGTAGGGCTACGCGTCTGGGTGGGCGCACGCCAAGCCAATGTTTCAACAAGTGATTTATCCCACGTTGCACTACGTGATTTAGCACAGCGCGCCGTCGATATGGCACGAGTCGCTACGGAAGATACCTACACCACACTTGCCCCCGAAGCATTGCTTGCCCGCACCATACCTAATTTAGAGCTTGCGGATAGCTTTGAGCCAACCGCCGAACTCCTGCATGAACTTGCCCTACGTGCTGAATCCACCGCACGCGCCACCCAAGGCATCACCAACAGCGAAGGGGCAGATTGCAGCTACAGCAAAAGCATGTTTGCACTCGCAACCTCGCATGGATTTTATGGCGAATCACATGATACGACCTTTAGCACCTCCGTATCGGTACTTGCAGGCAGTGGCGATGCGATGGAGCGTGATTATGATTACAGCGTCGCACGCTTTTTTGAAGATGTACGCGATCCTGAATCGCTTGGCAAAGAAGCTGCCAAACGCGCCCTTGCCCGCCTCAACCCTCGCAAAAAACCGACATGCAAAGTCCCCGTAATCTTTGATCCGCGTATTTCATCCTCACTTATTTCTAGTTTAGCGGGTGCGATCAATGGGGCATCGGTTGCACGTGGCACAACCTTCTTGAAAGATGCAATGGGAACACAAATCTTTGCACCCTCCATCCACATTATGGATGATCCGCACCGTGTGCGTGGGCTTGGCTCTCAAAATTTCGATGCGGAAGGTGTCGCCTGCACCAAGCGCGCCATGATCAAAGACGGCGTGCTGCAATCATGGTTTCTCGATTGCCGTAGTGCCAACAAGCTAGGCTTAACCACCACAGGACATGCAGGGCGTGGCATTGGATCAAACCCCTCCCCATCATCAACCAACCTCTATATGGAAGCAGGCACACACACCCCGCAGGAACTCATGGCAGATATTGTGGACGGATTTTACATCACTGAAACCTTTGGCATGGGGGTGAATCTGATCACGGGGGATTATTCGCAAGGTGCATCAGGCTTTTGGATTGAGCGCGGTGAAATCGCTTATCCCGTCTCAGAAGTCACGATTGCAGGGCATTTGCGTGATATGTTCTTACACCTCACCCCTGCCAATGATTTACATTTCCTACGTAGCAAAAATGCCCCAACATTGCGCATTGATGGCATGACGATTGCGGGATCATAATCGATCCCTATTCGGTGTTCAAAAAAAATGAGGCGTGAAAGCCTCATTGTTTCTTGGAGTCAATCCCAGAATTGTTGATAGACGATGTACCACGCATCAATGCGTGACGTCACCAAGATATCGGGAAGATGTTCAAAATACTCATGTTCCCTTGCTTCTTGAGAAACTCGGAACCAATTTATACTACCATCTTCGTTGAAGAACTTTGCTTCAATAAAAAAACAGTCCTGCAATAATTTCTTCCATACATCATCCACATTAGCACATGTAGCAAGAATTTCCAGAACATCTTCATAGTGCTTTATCTGCGATACGGCAATGCCCCAACTATCCCCGCCACGTCTTGACCAACCATGTTTTTGGTTGTCACTCAACGCAACATTATTTGCAGCATTGATGAGATTGAGAATCTCTTCTTTTGCAGCATTGATACATTGATTAAAGCTATTCATGCTGAACTATGCCTGTATTTCAGGACTTTTATGTAGAACATCCCCAAACCACATTGTTTTTGGGCATAATGGTCGTAAAAAAAACAAGGTACTGACATAGATGACAGTGTAATTAAAGGAACTATTGCACCCTATATGATGATCATCTTCATTTCAAGAAAAATTTCTCCAAAAACAGGGTAGTCTTCACCTGAATTGCTATATATAGGCATTGTAATATATCCGCACCGTAGCAAGACAACTATAGCGCGTCACGATAGTTTAGTTACGTTTATATTATAAGCGTATCTATCGTGAGTTCGCGCTACAGTGCGTACCTCGCTTTTCATTTATCCAAACTCGCTGGTTAAAGAAAAGCGAAAGCACTATACATCACAGCCAGAACTGTCGGTACACGATGTGCCACGCATCAGCGCGTGGTGTCACCCAAATGTCAGGCGGGTATTCATGTGCCTGCGCATTTTGAAAAACGCGGGACCATTTTATTGTCCCGTCTTGATTGAAGCATGATGCATCAAGGAAGAAGCAATCGTGCAACATTTTCTTCCACACATCATCCACCTCATTACACGTGCCGATCATTTCCAGAACATCTTCATATTGCTTTACCTTGGATAAGGCAATATTCCAACTATCCCCGCTGCGTCTCGACCAACCATATTTTTGGTTGTCATTCAACGCAACGCCATTGGCAGCATTGATGAGATGTTGAATCCCTTTTTTTGCTGCATTAATACGTTCATTAAAGCTATTCATGATGAACTATGCCTGTATTTCAGGACTTTTGTATAGAACATCCCCCAAACTACACTGTGGTTAGGCATGATGGTCATAAAAAAAACAAGGTACTGACATGCATGACAGTGTAATGAAAGGAACTATCGTAATTTACATTATTCATGTCTGTGTTTCAAGAGAAATCCTCACCTTCCCTCGTATAACACAAATTTTCGATAGGCGCGCTATATAACCTGCGTTCATAAAACATGAGGGGTAGCAAGACTTACCACCCGACAAGTTTAGCGTAATGCCATAGTTTTGGGATTGTGGTGAGGTTCAGTGCTGCATAGAGGATGCGTCGGATACCTTGTTTGAAGAAC
>RDXO01000034.1 GCA_004292675.1 Alphaproteobacteria bacterium
TCCACTCAATACCCGCATCATAACCTCCTATCACTTTAAGATAGAATGCGTTTAGAGTATATACGTTACAAATCTATTAACTTGTCGGGTGGTGAGGGATTTAATCATAACTCGCTTGACTTTACTATAGTTTTAGTATGATATGTCGCGTTTTATTCACGCAACAAAATAACGCGCACGATTTTTTATGAAAAAACACATTATTACAGCCCTTGCAACATGGTTTTATTCAGGAAAAATGCCATTTGCATCAGGCACGTGGGGTTCGCTTGCTGCCTTACCTTGTGCATGGCTTATGCATAATGCGTGGGGCGCACATAGTTTATTTTGGGCATCATGGGTTGTTTTTTTTGCTGGAATTATTATTTCTGATCAATATCTTAAACTTGATTGCGCCACCAGCAAAGACCCAAAGGAAGTGGTGATTGATGAAGTGGCAGGTCAGTGGCTAGTACTCTCCATTATGCCATTATCAATCACGGCTTATGCTATCGGCTTCATATTATTTCGCTTATTTGATATAACAAAGCCGTATCCCGTATCATGGGCAGATCGTAAACTATCTGGCGGACTTGGCATCATGGTGGATGATATGCTTGCTGGAATCTACGGAATTATTCTCTTTTTCATTTTAGAATTACTCTGCCAAATGCATTATAATACGGATATATTCTTTTTGATTCATAATTTTGTGCCATAATCAAGATTCGTGGCACTAGCTCATGGTTTATAGAACGAACCTATCGCTACGCGCTATAAGTTTTACTTTCCATAATAATCATTATAGGATAATCTCTCATGGGTATGTTCCTAGTTTTTTGCTCCCCCGTCAAAGATCGCACTCACCACGGCGTGTGCTGCAATGCCTTCGCGTCGACCTTCAAAACCTAAGCCTTCTGTGGTGGTTGCTTTGACATTCACACACGACGTAGCAATGCCAAGCATCTGGGCGATTCCCTCATTCATCGCTGCTTTATGGGGAGTGATTTTGGGTGCTTCACATAGAATCGTCATATCGGCATGAACTATTTTGCCCCCGCGCATGGATAATTGCCGCATTGCCTCATGCACAAATATGCGCGAATCCATCCCCGCAAAAACAGGATTGCTAGGCGGAAAATGCTCCCCAATATCTCCCGCGCACGCAGCCCCTAAAATGGCATCGGTAAGGGCATGTAACAACACATCCGCATCAGAATGACCTGATAAATAATGCGTATGTGGGATTTTTACGCCCCCTAGAATAAAGGTTCGCGCCTCAATCGGTACATTGTCATCATAGGCAATCAAACGATGAACATCATAGCCCATGCCCATGCGCAATGTGGGATAAGAAGGCGTGAGGTGCTGCTGTGCGCGTTGCATATCTTCTTGGGTGGTGATTTTGAACAAAGCACTATCTCCTGCGATGGTGGCAACCTTTATGCCTTGCGCTTCACACAACGCCGCATCATCTGTTGCATTATGGTGCAATGCGTGATCATGTAGGGCTTTGATGGTGGCATAATGGAAGGCTTGTGGGGTTTGTACCGCGACTAATTGGCGACGATCTTCTGTTGTCATCACGCACGCATCCGCATCAATCCGCTTAATCGTATCGACTAGGGGAAGAACGGGGATCACCGCATGATGGTGCTGCACTCCCTGCAACAGACGATGCACAACGGCATGAGTTAAAAACGGACGCGCGGCATCATGAATCAAGATGAACTCGGGTGGATTATGCACAAGCGCACATAACCCCGCATAAACGGATGCTTGACGCGTTGCTCCGCCATCGATTCGTATATGTTCGGGCAGAGCAAGGGGGGCATAATAATCATGATGTTTCGGGTGCGTTACCAGCACCATGCGTGCATCAGGAAGGGTATGATGGGCATAATACATCGTATGCTCCAGCACGGTTTTCCCTGCCAAAACATGATATTGCTTGGGCAAGTGCGCGTCATAACGCGTTCCCGTTCCCCCTGCCACGATGATGATTGCGATGGTTGGATTCATTCTATGCTAGCACCTTTGCTCGGTTTGTAGTATATAGTGTGATAATATTCAACTTTTTTCATGATACTACTATGGAATCGACTCATTTCGCTGAAACTAGCCCCCCTTCCCCACGTCTTGCCCCTATTATGATTGGCAACAACATCCGCATTGATCATCCTGTAATTCTTGCGCCAATGACGGGCGTATCGGATCTGCCTTTTCGTCGCCTTGTCAAACAATTTGGTGTGGGCATGGTCGTATCAGAAATGATTGCCTCAAAAGCAATGATTTTGCAAACAAAAAATTCCTTGCGTATGGCACAGCGTAGTGAACATGAATATCCCATGGCAGTGCAACTTGCAGGATGTGAACCAGAAGTCATGGCAGAAGCTGCTAAGCTCAATGAGGATATGGGCGCGGATATTATCGATATTAATTTTGGTTGCCCTGTGAAAAAAGTCGTCAATGGCTTTGCTGGTTCTGCCCTCATGCGCGATGAACCGCTTGCGGCACGTATTTTAGAGGCAACCGCAAAGGCGGTATCAATTCCCGTCACACTGAAGATGCGTATGGGGTGGGATAGCAACAGTTTGAACGCACCGCGTTTGGCAAAGATTGCTGAAGAATGCGGGATTAAGATGATCACGATTCACGGGCGCACCCGTTGTCAGATGTATAAAGGTCATGCGGATTGGGGCTTTATCCGTTCAGTGAAAGAGGCTATTTCACTGCCCGTCATTGCGAATGGTGATATTACGAGTTTTGCGGATGGAGATGCTGCCATTCATGCATCGGGTGCAGATGGGATTATGATCGGGCGCGGTACGTATGGTCGCCCATGGTTTCCTGCACAGATGATGCAATATCTTTCATCAGGGGAAGTACCCGCTGATCCGACGTTGGCAATACAATATACTACCTTAATTGGACATTTAGAAGAAATGCTGCATCTTTATGGACGTGAGGGAGGATTGCGTATTGCTCGTAAGCATATTGGTTGGTATTCAACAGGGCTACCCAATTCCGCTGAGTTTCGTCACCAATTTAATCGGTTCAATGACGTGGAAGAAGCTCAAGAGCATTTACGCGCCTATTATGAGGCATTGCTTGCGCAAGATTATCAACCCGCTCCACGTGGTGCAGTGGCATCAGATGCAGAAGAAGATTATGAATGCGCAGCGTGAATCAACAGCGCAAATAGTAGCTGTCATGCCTGTGTATGCAGGAATCCCAGCAACAACCGTAATTATGGATACCCGCTTATCAAATATGCGATTCCAACCATTCTTTCAGTTGTGTTTTAGGCAATGCCCCAACTTTTGTCGCAACCGCTTGCCCATTTTTGAATAAAATCATCGTAGGGATACCACGCACACCATAGGTAGAAGGTGCTTCAGGGCTTTCATCGATATTGACTTTAGCGATCGTCACTTTGCCACCGAGTTCTTCAGCAAGCTGATCAAGAATCGGTGAAAGATTACGGCACGGACCACACCACTCTGCCCAAAAATCGACCAATATAGGACCATCCGCTTTCAAAACATCTTGTTGAAAACTATTATCAGATACGTGCTTAACAGACATAATGTTCTTCCTTATACTTCTTACCGTTACATTGCTATCATAATGTTATATATGTGAACGAAGCGCATCATGCAAGTAGCTTTTTCTATATTATAGCCGTTTAACATGTTTTATGTAGTGTACAAATGCAACGCCCCATCACGTACACACATAGATGTTGTGCCACCTAAAAATGCATAGGCTTCATGGAAAAACATGTCATAACGCCAATTATTGGCTGGCAGTTCCAGAGGTTCACCATTTACCAAAGCATCCATCATCTCTCTTGGGCAGAGTAAATTAGGGGAAACATTATGTTCTTTCGCTTTGATTTTTAATAATAATTTTAGTGCATCGCGTAGCACTAAATCTTCCGATTCTTCACGGTAGACGGCTTCTTTAGGGGGACATGCATCCGCACCCAAAAGATTCACCTCGTGAAGAATCTGCATAATTTCATGGACGGGTAGGTTACGATGCAAATTGCGCACATGACGCAATTCATCCAACGTAGAAGGATTGTTGAGAGCAATTTCTTGCAACGTATCATCATGCATCACGCGAGAACGTGGAATATCTTTGCGCATCGCATAACGCTCCCGCCACGCCGCGAGCTTTTGTAGACGTGCGCGATAATGAGGTTTTTTATCGCGTTTGCGTAATTTTTGCCATACTTCTTCAGGGGCTGCATGGTATAGGCTGCGATCATAAAGATAGGATGATTCATCCTCCACCCATGAAGTGCGCCCTTTTGCTTCTAATTGTTGGCGCAAGATAGGATAACATTCCCGCAAATAGCGTACATCATCTAAAGCGTAATTATATTGCGCGTCAGAAAGTGGACGCTTGCTCCAATCGGTAAATTGTTGATGCTTGCTGATACCAATCCCCAAACAATAGCGCACCAATGCCTCATAGCCTATTTGTTCCCCCAAACCTAAGATCATCGCGGCAATTTGCGTATCAAAGATAGGGGCGGGAACAATCGGCATATGCTGCACGAAAATCTCTATATCTTGCCTACACGCATGTAATATTTTCGTAATATGGGTCTGCGCTAAAAGATTATAGAATGGTTCTAAGGATATATTTTTTGCTAAGGGGTCAATAGCCACAGCTTCGCCATCATCCGTGATTATCTGGATCAAACACAGATGCGCATAATAGGTACGCTCCCGCATAAACTCAGTATCAAGGAATAAATGCGCGCTTTGTGAGGCGTGATCGCAATAATTGGCTAAATCTTCAGTCGATGAAATAAACATAAACGAAGTTATTTATAGGAAACCCAAACAAATTGGAAGTGAAAAATGATTTATATACGGTTTTTTTACAAAAAGTTCTTGGTGAGATCGAAAAAAAATGGTATAGTATGCAGGTCTTGTAAAAAAAGACATTCAATTTAAGTAATGTTATTCAACACATTAGGAGTTTTACTATGAGCATTGATTCACACATTGAAAATTTGCAACAAAAGCGCACAAAATTGAAAGTTGCCATTCACGAAGAAATGAAATCTCCCCATTATGATGAACAACGTGTCATTGAGATGAAAAAAGCAAATTTGCGTATGAAAGATGAAATTGTCTCACTATTCCAAAAACTTGAACTAGCCTCGTAAAGGAGATTTTCCTAGATTTTATTCTCTCCCCTTCTATGTATGGGGGTACATATTCCGAGTTATCCATATTGATTGAGCTATGATAATATAGCGTATATAGTCGTTTCGATAGGTTGGTTCTTTTTCAAGAACACACCTATCGAACATCCGTGCTATTATTCATCTAGTTATAGCGCGAACTCACAATAGGGGTGCATTCTATTTCCCTCCACCCAATCATCTGCGGTTTTTCGTTGAAAACCCTTGATTCTTGGACTCCCCCGCAAGCGGGAGAGTAAACCATTCATATCTCATGAGGGGTGGCAAGATGTTCTGTTATAAAACATATAGGGTTACACCCCTTCCCCCCCCTATCCTCTCATTACCTAGGAGGAAATGAACGAAAAGTTGTGGGCATGTTTCTATAAGGCGGTTGATTATTGGTGGCGGGGCTTGACGGTGTGCGTGCGTTATTCTCATCGGGATAATCATGATAATCATCCTCATAATCCTGATCATCATAATCATCATAATCCTGATCATGATCATAGTCATAATCTTGGTTATCTTCATAAATATCCAGCGCATCCTCATCCGTATAGATGTGGTTAGAAGGTGGTGGTGAGCTTGGTGGAGATATGCGTGCTTGTACAGGTTGTCGAGCGATAGCGGGTTCGTGCAAAGGTGCAATCACTGAATTAGTTGGTGAATTATTTTGCAAAGCCTTTTGGGATGGCTTTTTCGGGCGAGGTTGATCCCGTACAGTCAATGATTCTGGATTATTTGTATGAAACTGCGCCACCACACGTCCGCCACTGTCTGAACCATAGGAACAGGATATTTCGACTTTCTCTGTTCCCGTCTTTTGTGCCAGTATGGTAGCATCGCGCTGCGTGATGTAATATGCGTGCCGCCGACATTCTTTAGCGCAACTTTGTTCATTGGTTGCCGCTTCAGCATCATCAAGCGGGGCGCGAGAAAAATGCAGCATAGCATTATTTTTAGCATGATAGCTACGCGCAATGATGCATTCCGCACTATATGCGATGTTGGGGATGCAACTCGACAATATTAGCATTGTAGGAATAAAATAGCGATTATATACTTGTTTCTTCATAGACTTTATTATACATGAAAGAGAAACAGGAAGGAAGCACCAATGCGCACAGCCACCATTGAACGTATCACAAAAGAAACAAGCATTACCGCTACTGTTGCTTTAGATGGAACAGGAACGTATAACATCCATACAGGGATTGGGTTTTTGGATCATATGCTGGAACAATTATCCCGCCATAGCCTTATGGATATTACGCTTCATGCGCAAGGTGATTTGCATATTGATGGGCATCATACCACAGAAGATACAGGGATCGTGCTTGGGCTTGCGGTGAAAAAAGCATTGGGTGAGCGCAAGGGCATTGAGCGTTATGCACATGCGTATATCCCCATGGATGAAACGCTTACACGTGCAGCGGTGGATTTATCAGGGCGACCCTATTTAGTGTGGAATGTTCAATTTACGCAAGAACGCCTCGGATCGATTGATACGGAATTATTTCGTGAATGGTTTCAGGCTTTTACCTTTGCACTCAGCGCGAATGTGCATATTGAAACGCTGTATGGTGTGAATAATCATCATAAAATTGAATCATGCTATAAAGGGCTTGCACGCGCATTGCGTGGTGCGATGCGCCTTGATGCGCAGCAACTCGATGCCATTCCTTCAACCAAGGGAGTATTATAATATGGCATTTTTTGGTTCTCGTATGCGGATTTATTCCGTACTACTTAACCCTGAGGAAAAAAATAGCTTGGAGCAAGCACATTTTATTCCCGAAGGATTTTGCTGGTATGCTTTTTTATTTTCGGGCTTTTGGGCAGGTTCGCATCAGGCCTGGAAACTTGCCGCACTATGTTTTTTATGCGTCCCTTTTGGTGAGGTGATGGGCTATGCTTTCGGCTTTCATCCGATGAGTATCATCATCATTAATCTAGGACTTCGGATGCTGTTAGGCATGATGGGCTATGATTGGTTGCGCCAATATTATCAAAATAAGGGATGGATCGTCAGTGATGTGATTGTGGCATACAGCGAATTAGAAGCGATGCATCGTTATTATGATCGGCATATGCCTTCGTTTGCACCAATCGCGGGGCGCGTATGATCGATGTAAACCATATTGCCATCATCGATTATGGTGCAGGCAATCTTCATTCTGTCCATGCTGCCCTACAGCGTGTTGCCCAACCCGAAGATCGCATCATGGTCACGCATGATCCCCGTGATATTGCCCATGCCACCCATGTAATTCTTCCCGGTGTTGGCTCTTTTGGCGATTGCATCACGGCACTCACGCAATGCACGGGTATGATTGACGCGATTGAACATCATGCGCGGTTTCTCAAAAAGCCATTCCTTGGGATTTGTGTGGGGATGCAGATGTTGTTAGAGCGTGGTCATGAGCATGGTGTCCATGCAGGGCTTGGATGGATAGAAGGCGAAGTAGTGATGCTGGATCGCAGCGATCCCTCCATGCGCATTCCGCATATGGGGTGGAATGAACTGAAGGTTCACCGCCCTCACCCCCTGCTTGATGAGATCGTTACAGGCGATCATGTTTATTTTGTCCATAGCTACTATGCCCGCCTTACTCATAACGAATCTTTAATCGCTTCTACCTATTATGGCGCACCTATCCCCGCTATGATAGGCTATGAGAATATCATAGGCGTACAATTTCATCCTGAAAAAAGTCATAAAATTGGTGCGAAAATACTGGAAAATTTCTTAAAAATGAGGTAGTATAATGAAGTATATGACAAATAATGCTATAAAGATTACTTCAAAACCACAGATTCGCGTTGGCGTTATCACGGAACTTGAGTTGGATGACATTGGCAATTTATGCGATGCAACCCGTCAAGCCATTGATGATGGCATTGGGTTTAACTGGATTACTTCCCCTCTGCCCGAAGTGCTGGAACGCTATTGGAGTGGCGTGATCATGGTTCCTGAACGTATCTTAATTGGCGCGTGGCTTGATGGCGTATTATGTGGCTCTGTGCAACTGGTGAAACCATGGAAATCCAAGGAAACATCCTCCTTTTGTGCGCAGATTGAAGCGCATTTTGTTGCACCATGGGCGCGAGGTCATGGTATTGCACGCCGATTATTGGAGCAAGCAGAGCGCGAAGCAATGCATGAAGGCTTTACGGTGTTGCGCTTGAGCGTTCGTGAAACACAAACGGCAGCCATCGCCTTATATCGTGAGCAAAATTATTGCGAATGGGGCGTATTGCCATGTCACGAGATTGTCGGTGGCACTATGATTGCGGGAAGGTATTTTTATAAAGCACTTCCTAATGCTTCATCTGTAGAATAAATATCGATGCACCTTCATAATTTTGTCACAGAAATAGATTATAACTAAAGATATGAGAACATGTCTTTGCCTACGTCCTCTTAAATATTAACCTTGATAGAGTGTGCTACACCCATGACAGAAACACCAAATCCTGCAAAAACGAATCAATCAACACAAAGCACTGATGGGAAAGTTGAAAAATTTGATTTCAGCATTCTTCATGGTGCAATCGATTGTTTTTTAGAAAAGAATAAAGCAGTCGCTACGGAGAAAACCCCTCCTGCGCAAGAACCTTCTGCTAAAAAAGAAGAAAAGGAGAAAGAGACTCCTGTTGCTGAAGATAAAAAAGCAGGTGAAAAAGTAAGCACCACTTGCGAAACTCCAACGCCTCCAACCAAAGAAGAAAAAGCGAAAATGGAGGCTAAATCAGCAAAGGTGGATGTGTCTATCGATAAGATTGAATCCAAGGATGATGACCGTACATTCGGCAAGCAAGTCATCCGAGTTTTGCGTGATGAACATCAAGATTTGCAAACCACGTCCCTGCTTACTGATGCAGATGTGCGCGCAGCAGGAGAAAAAATGGGTATCATTGGCAAAGATGGTGTCATCAACAAAGAAACGCTAAAAGCACAAAGCACGGAACGCTGGACGCGTCCTGATGCTCCGAAACATGTGCAGGATATGAGCAAAAGCGAGCGTTATTACGTGGCAACGATGCTGGTGCAAACAGGCTTTTTGGAAGGGAGCAATACCGAACCTTCGGATAATGCGATGGTGAATGAGAATTCCTATTTCCGCCATGCGGCACTGCAAGCGGGAGTCATTAACAAAGAGGGCGTTATTAACCCAACGACATTAAAAGAGTTGGATGAATATCATATTGATAGTCAGATGGTGAAAATTGCTCAAACAGAACCTTCCATACCGCCTAAGGCATTAGAAGAAGCGCGTGCTGCTGCTGCTAAATGCAAAGCTGTTGAACCTGCAAGCAGTTCTGTACCTACATCAACGACACCGCCATCAACGCCACAAGGCAAGCAATGTGCAACTCAGTGCGCTCGTTAGTATTCCGTACCACGTGTTAGAATATTATCATGTGAGTTATGCATCATCCTATTGTCATGCCAGCGAAGGCTGGTATCCATACCATGCCGTTGTTCTGGATGCCTGCCTTACGCCAAGCATGACCAATTCGTTTGTTTGATAGATTATAAATAAGTCTCAATGAGATAACTCCTCCAAACTTATCATGGTTAAGCGATGAAAAAGCCTTGGACTGAAAAAATATCTTTACCAAAAATACCATCAAAATATGATCGTATGTCTGCGGATCAGGCAAAAAATGTTGAACATTATGTCACTGAGAATGGTCTAGGGAAAGACATTGAGGCATCAAAAAGATTTATTGAGAACGGATTAGAGCATCTTGCCAATGGCGCATTGCAAAGCATGGCACTTAGTGAATTTTTAGTTGCGCTTTCACCTTTTCAATCCATTGCATCACGTGATAGAATTCCCCATGCCAACCGTGAAGTTGAGGATATGGCACGTGTAGCCTATATGCTTGCTGCTGCGGTGGCGACATTAGAAGGCAATCAACCATTTAGAGATGGTCTCGCCCCTGTGGATATGTATTTAGTAAATGACCGTGCTAAAGATAGCTTAGCCATACATTATACAACCAAGGCTAAACTTATTATCGGTGATAAGCACGATCTTTTTGGGGATAAGACGGTTGCATTATTTAATGCCATTGCTAACCGTATCGAAGAACATCGCCCTGAAATACGCAAAAGTTTTTTAGAACGAATTATCCTTAGCGATCGGGAAGTTCCTACCTTGAAAGGACGATAAACTCTACTCATGCTTCATAAAAAATACTATGCAATCCCATAAATAATATGGTATAGTCGCTTGACAAAAAAATGACTCATTTTTTATGTCAAAAAACGACTATAACACTATGATTTATAGTGCTTTTAACCATTATATAATTGCCGATTAATCGATCATTACATAATAGAAGCACTATAGCTTGATGATAACATCTATGGGGATATTACAATGACACATCTTACAGTTTCTATGCCTGCACCTGATTTTTCACTACCCAATCACGCAGGGGAAATCATATCACGATCTGGATTGCAAGGTTCATATGTGGTACTTTATTTCTATCCCAAAGATGATACACCGGGATGCACCACAGAAGCCCTAGATTTCACGCGCTTGCATCAAGAATTTGCACAAGCAGGTGCTGTCATCCTCGGCATATCGAAGGATTCCACCGCCTCGCATTGCTCGTTCATTGCAAAACATAGTTTGAACGTCATGTTGCTTTCAGATGAACAAGGTTCGATGTGTGAAGCCTATGGCGTATGGACTGAAAAAAGCATGTATGGCAAAAAATATATGGGTATTGAACGCACTACTTTGTTGCTGGATAAAGACGGAGTGATTCGTCATATCTGGAATAAGGTTAAGGTAACGGATCATGCGGAGGACGTACTCGAGAAACTACGTACTCTTGCCCAAGCCGCCCATGCCGCATAAAGGGAGGATCATCGATGCGCATTATTATCTTAGGAGCAGGTATTGCTGGAATCACTGCTGCCTATACACTTGCATCACGTGGTCATGAAGTCGAAGTTGTGGAGCAAGAGCCTTCCGCAGCCATGCAAACCACTTTTTCTAATGGCGGACAATTAAGTTATTCTCATGCACAGCCATGGGCAAACCCCGCTGTATTTAAGAAAGTCTTTGGATGGATGCTCCGCGATGATGCGCCTTTAGTGTTGCGCCCAAAAGCTGATCTCCCGATGATACGTTGGATGATACAGTTTCTTTTACAATGTCAACCTGCTCGTGCCGATGAGAATTGCGAACGTATGTTGCGCATCGCGCTTTATTCGCGCAAAAAAATGCATGAGATTGTGGCGCAAACCAACATCGAATTTGATTATCGTCAACAAGGTATTTTGCATATCTTCTCCGATCAAAAATCATTAGACGGCGCAATCAAACATGCGGAATTTCAAGAAAAACTTGGCTGTCATGAGCAGATTTTATCACGGCACGAATGTTTAGCCAAAGAACCTGCCTTGCAACAGGCGCATAAGCAGATTATTGGTGGCATCTATTCTGATAGTGATGAAAGTGGGGATGCGCATCTTTTTACTCAACGTCTTGCCCAATATTGTGAACAGCATTTAGGGGTGCGTTTTTCTTATGGCGTGACGGTGAACAAGCTGCATGGATCGAAGCAACGTATCACCTCTATTGCGACATCCCAAGGAGAAATGCGTGCCGATGCGTATGTGTTGGCACTCGGATCATATTCTACCCTCTTAGCTAAACAAATTGATATTCATCTGCCGATCTATCCGATGAAAGGCTACAGCATCACGCTGCCTGCATGGGAAGATGCGCCTGAGGTAAGCATTACGGATGATGAGAAAAAGGTGGTATTTAGTCGCCTCGGTGAACGGGTGCGCGCTGCGGGAACGGCAGAGTTTGCTGGATATAACACCACGATTCGTCCTGTGCGTATTGAACAGATTTTTAGCTCATTTCGTGATTTATTTCCCCATGTTCCAACCAATGGCGCGGATGAATGGGCATGTATTCGTCCGCAAACGCCTGATGGCCCTCCCCTTGTAGGGCGCACTCCTTGTGCTAATCTCTATTTGCATACGGGGCATGGAACATTAGGATGGACGCATTCGGCGGGTACGGCATATTTATTAGCCGATATTATCGATCAACGCGCAACGGAAATCCGTTTGGCGGGCTATGAACTTTCTCGCTACCGTAAAACGGGGTAAAGTATGAATGCGATCACGAGTCATTATCATGAATGTACGATTGACGGCTTAGAGCCAATATGTTTGCATTATCGCACCGCAGGTGACCCCAAAAATCCTGTGATTTTATGCATTCATGCCCTCACAGGCAATGCCCATGATTTTGATATTCTCGCACAGCAGCTTGCCACGGATTATTATGTCATTGCGCTTGATATGCCAGGGCGAGGCAATAGTACCCATCTGGAGAATAAGGAACTTTATACTAATCCACATCATCTGCTCTGGACATTTCACGTGCTTGATGCATTGCACATCGATCACCTTTTTGCATGGATTGGGGCATCGATGGGGGGGATTATGGGCATGATGGCATGGGCATTTCGACCGCATTTTATGGATCGCTTAATGCTCAATGATATTGGTGCTGTTTTGGCACATGAAGGATTGCAGGCGATTATTTCTTCAACATCTTCTCCGCTTCCAACGAATGATCCGCAGCGATTTGAAGCCTTGATGCGTGATTATGCGCAACCTTTTCATATCACGGATGAGGAACATTGGAAGCTATTTTTTGCATCGCGTGTGATGCCACATCATGAAGGGGGGTGGCAATTAAAGCGTGATCCTGCCGTGGTTGAGCCACTCAAAGCATGGATTCATGCCACGCCTATGGCGCAAGATATTAGCTTAGAAGCAGTATGGGAACAGGTGCAATGCCCTACCCTGATTTTTCGTGGTGAGGAATCCTTATTATTTCGTGCAGATACTGCCGAAGCGATGGCAGCACGTACAGATATTCCCGTGCGACTCTATACAATACCGCACGCAGGACACATGCCGAATCTAATGGATGCCTATCAGTGCGCCATGATACATGCGTGGTTGCGTGAACCATTATAATATGCTAGCGTGAACGGTATGAACACAATTCTTCCTCCTCATGCTTCCCCTATTCCGAGCCGATCGAAAACATCGCGTCCACGATCGGGCGCACGCCATACATCCTATGAAGAGGCGGTGGATGTCATGCCACCCGTTGGGCGCGGTTTTACGATCATTCCCAATGCCGAAGTGCTTTCTTCCTTGATAGAGCGTGCCTTATTGGCGTTGCGTGAAGGTAAATTATGGGATCGCGGTTCAATTCTTAACATTGAGGTATAATAATGACGTTTTCTTGGGATGATCCCTTTTTGCTGCATGAACAACTAAGCGATGATGAAAAAATGATTGCGGATATGACCCGCACTTTTTGTCGTAATGAATTATTTCCCCACATCATCGAAGCAAACCGCAAGGGCTATTTTGATCCCAATATTATGAAAGAATGGGGCAAACTTGGCTTGCTGGGATCAACCATTGAGGGATATGGCTGTGCGGGTGCATCGCATGTAGCCTATGGCTTGGTGGCGCGTGAAGTGGAATGGATCGATAGTGGCTACCGCTCCGCATTATCCGTACAATCAAGCCTCGTGATGTATCCTATCTACGCATTTGGCAATGAACAACTTAAATCACATTATCTTCCAGAACTTGCGCGTGGTGAACTGATTGGATGTTTTGGCTTAACAGAGCCTGATCATGGTTCTGATCCATCGTCGATGAACACACGTGCCGTAAAGGTTGAAGGTGGCTACAAATTGCATGGTTCAAAAACATGGATTACCAATGCACCTATTGCTGATGTCGCCGTGGTGTGGGCAAAAGTCTATAGCGATCCTGCATGTGCGGATGGAACGATCAGCGGGTTTGTCATCCCCCGTGCCACACAAGGCTTTGAAACACCCCGATTAGAGGGAAAATTATCGCTCAAAGCATCGGAAACGGGCATGATTATGCTCGATGATGCGTTTGTTCCTGACGATCATCGCTTGGATGTATGGGGCATGAAAGGACCATTTTCTTGTTTGAATAAAGCACGTTATGGCATTGGTTGGGGTGCGCTTGGTGCAGCAGAATTCTGCTTAAGTGCAGCGCGGGATTATACGATGCAGCGACTGCAATTCAATAAGCCTCTTGCCGCCAATCAGTTGATTCAAAAGAAATTAGCCGATATGATGGTGGATATTGCGCTTGGTTTGCAGGCATGTTTGCGTGTTGGGCAACTGATCGATGCAGGGCAACAAGTGCCTGAGATGATCTCGATGATCAAGCGTAACTCCGCAGGAAAAGCCTTAGAGATTGCCCGCATTGCGCGTGATATGCATGGTGGCAACGGTATTTCCGATGAATATCATGTGATGCGTCACGCCGTGAACCTAGAGAGCGTCAACACTTATGAAGGTACGCACGATATTCATGCGTTGATTCTTGGGCGTGCCATTACAGGCATTGCAGCGTTTTAGGTTGATAGAATTTCAGCGTTGTCTGCTACGATCTGAATCATTTTTTAATCGTTCTTCCATGATTTGTGCCAGATGTGGGTAATGTTCACGCCATGCTTCCCCTTGCTCATAAGATTCAAGAGCTGCATCTTCTAGTGCGGGATTCATCGCGCCGATCAACTCATCCCTGCCTGTAAAGCCAGCAGCCCATCCTTGCGCTTTTGCTTTCACTATATCTTGTGGCATATCGATGGTAGGATCGCTTTCTTTTGCTTTTTCAACAATAATCTTTGCAGCAGCATAGGAACGACTGCCACATCATAAGAAACATCTATTTTTTTAGGAAAAATTTCACCGCATAATTTTGCACCATCTTTTGCCCAAGTCACAATATCACTGTCATTGATTAATGATTCATCTTTATCAATACCCCAATGCACTGCTGCCAATGCGCGGTTAAGACGATACTGCTCTTGTGGTAAAGCAGCTTCTGCTTGTGCTTTTGCGGCAGCAATGCTATCCCGCTGTTCCTGTAGTGCTTGCTCCTGTTCCTGTTGCGCTCGTTGCTGTGTTCTCTCTTTTTCCCGTTCGAGTGTTATCCAGCCAACTGCTTCCGCATCTTCTTGATTTGAGAACCGAGCAAGTAATTTTTTGCTACCCACTCCTACGGAATGCACCTCAATCATTCCATTACGTTCTTCCATAGAAAATAAATAATCTTCATGAAATTCATCTTTGCTTGGCATCTTCGGTGGCGTAGCGATGCTATAGCCTGCTTTTTCTAAAGCCTCGGGTGATGCATATACTTTATCATTGATTGGGAACATATGCGGATCATAAAGCACAAAACGATCTGTAGGTTGTGCGTATTTCTCCGTTGTGATCGCATGAACCATCAATTTACCTGTTTTATTGTTGGGTAGTGCTGCAAAATATCTTCCATCTTGTTCCAAAAGTATTGGGTCATGATATTCGTTCTGTAATTGTTGATAGGATTGTGCCGCATGTTCTTCATATTCTGCTTTTGGAAGAAAATCTTTTTTGTTGTAGGACAAATGTTCCGTGCATCTACCCCAGTTTTTTCTTTCTTTTAATTCCCACATGCCGTTTACTGAAAGAATGAGATCATGCGTATCATTCCTAAACTCACGCTGATCTTTAGGAGTATTGACAAGATTCTTCAAACGCCGATTAATATGGGGGGTTTCTGTGATGTTAAGAACATAGAGTGCAGCAGATATTAAATCTTCCTTAGCAATGCTGGTACGGGCAATACCTTGTGCTTGTAGATTTTGCTGACGTTCGTAACATATCTCCCCTCTCTCTGGCTGATAACTTTGAACATATATACGTATATCTTCTGGTCGTTCAATCTCATTATGTAATGTTGCAAACGCTTTTTCGCGCATATCTTTTCTGACGCGCGCTATTTCCTGTGCGAAACGCTCTTTTGCATCGGGGAATAATTGTTCTGCTTCTTCCAAACAATGCACACTAGCAAACGAACGTGCTAGATTTTCTACCGTGAATTGGTCATCAGGCGCGACAAATGGAATGCTATCAGGATAGTCACATCCATCTCTTCCATGAATAATGCGTTCTCCACAGACAAAAGTTGTCGCACCATCATACCATTTTGGGTTACGGCTTGGACCATTAGATGTTGACGTAAGGAGTTTCCACTCATTACCATCACCATCAAGAATTGCTTTATCGCTTAGATAATAACGATCAATACGTTGGCGGAATTTGTTTGTTTGAACATTGTCTTGTTTAAGAAAACTAAATGATGTATTGTGCCTTTGCATGATTTTTTCTCACAGTTCTTCAAATTATACACTGCATATTCTGAATTTTATGCTAAAAAACGTCTGTGCGCACATTCCGCCTTTAAGAGCGCACCAACAAATCATAATCACGCATCAGCTTTTTGCTCACTTCACCCACGCCGAATTGATGGTTGTCGATCGAGGCAACGGGGGTGATTTCTGCTGCCGTGCCTGTGAGGAACACTTCCGCCACATCTGCCAATTCTTGCGGTTGGATGTGGCGTTCTACCACCTTATGCCCTGCTTGTGCAGCAAGCCCCATCACGGTACGGCGCGTGATGCCGTTCAAAAAGCAATCAGGGGTTGGGGTATGAATCTCGCCATTTTTCATCACAAGGAAGATATTTGCACCTGTTGCTTCTGCAATATAACCGCGCCAATCGAGCATCAAGGCATCATGATAGCCCTCTGCTTCCGCTTGATGCTTGGACATAGTGCAGATCATATATAAACCCGCTGCTTTGCTATGCGATGGTGCTGTTTGCGGATCGGGTCTGCGCCATGTGGCGGTTTTTAGGCGCAAGCCCTTTTCCTTCATCTCTGCACCAAAATAGGCTTCCCACACCCACGCCGCAATCGCCACATGAATACGGTTATTGCGCGCTGATATTGCCATCATATCACTACCCGACCATGCAACAGGGCGGATATAACCATTGACGACATTATTCTTTTTCACCACCTCAAGGCACGCTGCGTTAAGTTCTTCAACGCTGTAGGGAATGGTGAAATCCAACATTTTTGCAGAAGCATGAAGACGCTGCGAATGTTCAGTGAGTTTGAACGGTTTGCCATTATAGACGCGCAATCCTTCAAAGACCGAACTTGCATAATGCAAGCCATGCGATAGCACATGCACTTTGGCATCACGCCACGGCACAAGCGCACCATCCAACCATATTTCCCCATCACGATCATCAAACGGTATCATAGCCATAGTCATTTCCCCTTATTTTTTATCTTTTTTCATCTGTAATTCAGCATCTTCTACGCTGGTAAACTCAATCAGCAAATCATTAGCACGCACATTCTCGCCCTTCGCTATATGCATTTTCTTCACAAAGGCATCATGTTCAGCACGGAAGATATTTTCCATTTTCATGGCTTCAATAGTGAGAAGCTCTTGCCCCGCAAAGACGGTATCCCCCTCTTTCACTGAAACACTACGCACCAGCCCCGTAATCGGTGAGGTGAGCTGATTGCGGCTATCATTATCCGACGGAAGCGGCATGTGCACCGATAATTCTGCCACACGTGGGGTGCGTACTTTCACTTTAGCTTCCGAACCGCCATAATGCAGTTCATAACCCTCAATAATGCGCTTGAGCTGCACACTCACAGGATTATCATTCACCGTGCCTTGGAATAAGCGTCGCCCTAATTGCCAACTGGATCGCACAGTTGCAACACCCGTACCAAAGCTGATGTCATAACCACCTTCGACTTGATTCGCAATCACGGGATAATCTCGCCCATCAAGATGCACAACCCAACGCGCACCAATAACACGGCTATGCCCTGCTACTTGCCCGCTGATCGATGCTTCACGACGAATATCCGTCAAGAATGCATGAACCCCTACCCCAATAAAGACGCGCAACGCCTCCTCAGTGAGACCACTCGTTGCGTAGCCTTCGGGATATTCCTGTGCGATAAAATTGGTGGATAAATCACCGTTCGCAAAACGTGTATGCGCAAGAATCGATTGCAAAAAGCTGATATTATGCGATACACCTTCAATCACAAAGGCGGCAAGTGACGATTTCATGCTATCAATCGCTTGCGTGCGTGTGGGGGCGTGCGTACATATTTTAGCGATCATGGGATCATAAAACATGCTGACTTCACCACCACTATACACCCCTGAATCGATGAGTACTTTATGATTTCCTTCCGATTCTGGTTCTTCATAACGTGTGACGCGCCCAATCGAAGGTAAGAAGCCACGGCGCGGATCTTCTGCATACACACGGCTTTCAAATGCCCAACCATTGAATTTTATATCACGCTGCGTGAAGCCAAGTGGTTCTCCTGCGGCAATGCGGATCATCCATTCAACAATATCAATGCCCGTAATAAGCTCAGTGACACGATGTTCAACCTGCAAGCGCGTATTCATCTCGAGGAAGTAGAAATTCTTTTTGTCATCAACAATGAACTCGACCGTTCCTGCCGTCCAATATTCTACACGTTTTGCTAAAGCGACTGACTGCTTACCCATTTTGAGACGCAACGCCTCATCGACAAACATACTCGGTGCTTCTTCAATCACCTTTTGATGCCTACGCTGAATCGAACATTCGCGCTCACCTAAATGCACAATCGTGCCATATTTATCTGCAAGTACCTGAATCTCAATATGACGCGGATTATCGAAAAACTTTTCAATAAACACACGTGCATCACCAAAGCTGGAGCGTGCTTCACTGGAGGCTAGGCGCATACCGTCTTTCAATTCTTCATCAGAACGGGCAACGCGCATCCCTTTGCCCCCGCCACCTGCTGCCGCTTTGATCATCACAGGATAACCAATACGCGCCGCTTGACGCTTCGCATCGGTGAGGTTTGCTACCGCATCAATCCCGCCAGGAACAACATTCACCCCTGCCCGCTTCGCAAGTTTTTTGGATTCAATCTTATCCCCCATAGAGCGAATGGCAGAAGGGGAAGGACCAATCAGCACCACGCCACGTTCAGCGAGCTTATCCGCAAAATCGGCATTCTCTGAGAGAAAGCCATAGCCCGGATGCACCGCTTGCGCACCCGTTTGATCAATAGCAGAAAGAATTGCTTTGACGTTGAGATAACTCTGTGCAGAAGGGGAAGGACCAATATAGACCGCTTCATCTGCCTCTTTCACATGGCGTGCGTTCGTATCCGCTTCAGAATAGACGGCCACCGTTTTAATGCCCATCTTTCTGCACGTATCCATAATACGCAGTGCAATCTCACCGCGATTTGCTATCAAAATTTTCTTAAACATAGTTCTTCTATATCTCAGCTTGCGCACTTGTGCAATCCCTTTACGTATGATATGAGCAAAGAAAATGCATCTTTTATTCTTTTCTCAATGAGTCTTATGATAAAGTTGCGCACCAATATTCACCATGGAGGGTGTTATTATGATTAAAAAACAATATGATGTAGTTGGAATTGGCAATGCTATTGTCGATATTCTTGCCCATGTGGAAGAATCATTCCTGAAACAACATACTATGGAAAAAGGCGGTATGCAGCTTGTGGATAGTGCCACCATCGCGCAATTACACGCACAAATGCCTGAAGCTCGTCAATGTTCGGGCGGATCGGTTGCCAATACTATTGCTGCTCTTGCTGATTTGAATATGAAGGTAGGTTTTATTGGTAAAGTCGGAGCAGATGATCTTGGGAAGGTTTTTATCGATGATCTCACGCATTTAGGCGTTGCGACTACCATCGCGGTGGCATCGCCTGAGGGCGCACCCACAGCGTGCTGTGCTATTTGTGTCACTAATGATGGGGAGCGCACGATGAACACTTATATTGGTGCTAGTGCCGATCTTATTCCTAGTGATGTGCATAGTGATCTTCTTGAGCAAGCGTCTATTCTCTATGTTGAGGGCTATCTTTGGGATAAACGCCCTGCCCGTGAGGCAATTACCTATGCTCTTGAAAAAGCGAAAGCTGCGGGTGCGAAAATCGCTTTTTCTTTGTCGGATACGTTTTGTGTGGATCGCCATCGTGAGGAGTTTTTGCACCTTATTCACAATTATGTCGATATTGTCTTTTCCAATGAAGATGAAGCATTATCGCTCTTTTGTCTTGCACAAGCGCATGAAGCAGCAGCAGATTATCTTAAAACGCCCGTGGAGACGTTCATTATCACCCGTGGTTCACAACCTGCATTGATTGGGCATAAGGGTGTCGTAACAGAAGTACAAGGTGTGCCTATTGATCATGTTGAAGATGCCACAGGTGCAGGCGATCTGTTCGCTGCAGGGTTTCTTTATGGTTTAGCGCATGAACAGGATATTGAACAATCGGCGCGTTATGGGCATAGCTTAGCAAGCCATATTATTCAACAGATTGGGGCGCGTAGCAACGAATCATTACGTTTGGTACTTCAACAATAGATGGTGTTATAAGGTGATAGGCGCATGACCTCACCACCCCTCATGAGATATGAATGGTTTACTCTCCCGCCTGAGGGGGAGTCCAAGAATCAAGGTTTTTCAACGAAAAACCGCAGATGATTGGGTGGGGGGAATAGAATGCCCCCCCCCCCCACAGTTCAGCATCGGATTTCTTTTGAGAAATCCTTGCTTCACTAGCTCCCCCGCAAGCGGGAGAGCATAAGACCGAATGCATAGCGTGCAATATTGACATAATGCGAGGGGTAGCAAGGCGCATGACCTATCACCTTACGCATGTTTGAATTAATTGCTCACCACCTGCCAACGTCCGTCAGGTTGACGACATGCCGTACCATATCCATTAGAAATCTGCCCACCTATATTGACCGTTTGTGTATATTCACGGCAATATGTTCCATTGGATGGGTAATAGTTAGAGGGTGTAATGCTTCCCGAATGCCCTGATTGCGGATTTTGCCATGGGAAGGATTGCCCCGGTTGCCCTGTGTTTAGTGCTTGTTGTGATGTTTGATTATAATATCCCATATCGGCACGATCAAGTGATTTACCCACTTCAGAACCTAAGCCCGCACCAAGCAATGTGCCAATCGCAATCGCAGCGATATTGCCGCGCCCTTTACCAATATTAGAACCGATTGCAGCACCACCCGCAGCACCCGCAAGCCCACCAAGTATCCCCTTATCAATCCCTGATCCACCATGCGACCATCCCGGCTGCCCTTGTTGAGCGCAAGAAGAAAGAAGTATAGCCACACTCATACAAGTAAGTATTGTTTTCATAATTATTTTTTGCTCCATAGATATTAAACACCAAGAATTATCCAAGCATATGTTGGAATAATCTCTTTGTATTATGAAGTGTAGCGATTTTTTATTTTAGAATCAAGTGCGATTATTGAAAGTTTTTCCCCTGTCATGGCAATGCAACATTTCAAGAAAAATATCATTTTTTATTGCAGCGCGACCTTAGGAATCCTGCAGGGTAATAATAATATATAATTAAAAAACAGACAGATAGATTGTGTTTTTATTTTAATCGCACTGCCCTGATTTTAATCTTTTATCAATAGATATTGTGGTAAACCATTGGGTATGAAGTTCTTGATTGGTTTTGCGACAGTTATAGGTTGTGTGCTTGGCGGCTATGTCATGCACAATGGAAATCTTGCCGTTTTATGGCAGCCTACCGAGGTGATTATCATCGTGGGGGCAGCAGTGGGGGCGTTTATTATCGCCAACCCTAGTGCGCTCCTGAAGGTGATATTAAAAAGCCTCAAAAAGCTGCTCAAAGGTATGCCTTATCGACAAAAGGAATATCTTGAATTGCTGGTGATGCAATATATGGTATTCAAAACCATGCGTACTAAAGGTATGCTGGAAATTGAACAGCATATTGAGAATCCGCATAATAGCGCACTCTTTAATAGCGCGCCTAAATTTGCAAAAAATCACCATGCGGTAGATTTCTTCGCGGATTATTTGCGCATGATGACGATGGGTGTTGAAAATCATTATGAGCTGGATGATTTGATGGATAAAGAAATCAATGCGCATCGTGAAGAAGCGAAGCATATTTCACATGCACTCACGGCAATGGCTGATGGTATGCCTGCTCTTGGTATTGTAGCAGCGGTGCTAGGGGTGATTATCACCATGGGAAGTATCACAGAACCGCCTGAAGTATTGGGTAAATTAATTGGTGCGGCACTTGTAGGAACATTCCTTGGGGTGTTGATTTCTTATGGTATTATTGCACCGATTGCCAATTATGTTGGAAGCGTTCTGGAATCAGAAGTGCGTTATATGGAATGCATCAAAGCAGGTTTGGTGGCTTATGCGAAAGGTGTTGCTCCCGCTGTGGCAGTCGAATATGCACGAACGAACATTGATGTACTCTATAAACCGAAATTTGCTGATGTTGAAACAGCATGTCAAAGCCTCTAAAAAACTCATAGAGCATTATTCATATGGCTGAATTAGAACAAACGATCATTATTAAAAAGATCAATAAGATTGATGGCGGTCATCATGGTGGCGCGTGGAAGGTTGCGTATGCCGACTTCGTAACCGCGATGATGGCGTTTTTCTTGCTTATGTGGTTGCTTAATGCTGCGGAGGAGGAAACCTTAGAGGGCATTGCGGATTATTTTAGCCCTACCATTGGACTTATCGATCAAGAAGGGATCGGCACAAAAGGTGGTAAAAGTGAAGTGATGGAAGGCATCCAAAACACGAATACGGGAACACCAAGTATCGTCATCGGACAACCGCCCAGAGGCGTAAAGCCGGGTAAACCCACCAAAAAATCTGTGGTAGAATCTCCTGAAGGTGAGCAAATGCTTTTTGATAAAGCGGGCAATTCATTAAGTGAAATGATGCACCAAGACCCTACGCTTGCGGATTTAGGGCAGAACGTCATGATGCAACAAACCCCCGAAGGGTTGAAAATCCAAGTGATGGATACAGAAAAACAACCCATGTTTCGCCCTGGTCGTGAATATCTGACACCTGCGGGTGAACGCTTATTAAGCGCGATTAATGCCGTGATACAAGATTTGCCAAATTATATCTCAATATCAGGACATACCGATACCCGCCCCTATAATCGTCGCGTCAATTATTCTAATTGGGAACTTTCAGCGGATCGCGCTAATGCAGCTCGACGTTTTCTTATCTCTCATGGGATGATTCAAGAGCGCGTTTCTAAGGTGCTTGGGCGTGCAGATAAAGAGCTATTTATCCCTTCAGAACCTGAAAATCCCAAAAATCGTCGTATCGAAATTATCTTGCTTCGTGGTGAACATATTGCCACACCATTGATGGATCGCCCATCAGCAGAAGGTGCGAATCCGTTTGCCAACCCACGCCCTAAAGATAATTCCTTGCTGGAATATGAACGCAAAAAGCAGGAATTAGAAGGAGGCGGCAACTCGTTATTGAATAAAGAGCAAAATGCTAACCCCGGATCAACTGCTGTGGATGTTGTTCCTGACACGGAAATCAAGGATAAAGAATCAGAAAAAAACCCAGATGATCAATTTGTTCCGTATTGATTAGGACTTACGCAATTTTGCCGAAAGAGGTTGTGAACGCGAGTTGATTATTCAACATTTGGTTGATATATGAGTCAAGAAGTGATTGTTTTAGCTGATAAATGGTTATTTTACAAGCATGTGCGGCACGTTTGAGCTTCACCCATGCGATAAATGCGCACGCAATATGATTGCGCTGCGCTCTGGCTTTGCGACATTGGCATTTGTCTATAGCCACAACCTGCTTCACTTCTCGGTGA
>RDXO01000035.1 GCA_004292675.1 Alphaproteobacteria bacterium
TATAATCACTTGCTTCCACAGAAGGCAATAGGGTATAAAACACCAGCAGAAGCAATCGCAGAAGCTATGAACTCACCCAACCTGACGGGGATGGACAGATACGATTAAAACCATCACTTGGCAAACCTGCTCCCGTATAACCTAATAAAGCAAAATCGGACATAGATTCGCCTGCTTGAGGACTGATATGCCAATAAGAAAGATATTCGAGAAAATCGCCACGCTTACGGGAAGGAATACGACGGGCAAATGCAGCAAGCACATCATGATTATGATTTTGATGTTGCAGGGAAAAAGCTGGATATCCCTGAAAACCTTTAGCTATTGCTTCCCTATAATCGGAACTATCAGAGTTATAACGAAATGTGATATGAGAACTATTACTATTTTCACGACACAATTCTGCAACCACATGACGCTTACCACCACAAGATTCACCTTGTGATGCTTGCCATGTCAGCAGCAAACGCTTGGGTTCTATAATGTGTGTGAGCATAATTTTTCTAATTCACTACGAAAATATGTTTGCCGTGTATGAATCATTTCCATGATAAAGTCAATTCTTCTATCAGTCAGCCATAGAATTCCTGAAGGAAGGTTTGATTCTAATGTCTGCACTTCCATTAAGTCATCTTGTACATTAGTCTGAGAAAAATTCAGACATTTATGTAGCAAATCGAGGCACTCAGGAAGGTATTGATGTATGATTTTTACTGTATCCTTATGTGGGATTTGTTTTTTATCGTCCCTATTTAGTTTCATGTGATGTGTGCCTTTGTCATTGAATGCATCAATATTTAATTTTTTATTCACGAGAGCAGATTCTTGTAGATTATGTCCAAATGAAGAGCCATTATCAAAAGCGGGCGATAGAGATATTGATTGTAGTTCATAGGCATAGGGCGTTCCTTGTGTATCCCTCTGCACTTTAAGTGAATGAATGATCTCCCTTGCCCCACCCTTACCTGCATCCCTATCGATATCCCACCCTTCAATCACAACCAGATGATTAGAAGATTGAAACTTGCTTTGTTTATAAAGTGGATTAGATTGCCAAAATAACACAATCAAATTCCTATGTCAGATTCTATATTTTTTGATATCTCTAATTAAAGCATACAATCCCGCTTTTGTCCAGAGTACAGGCGCAATTTTCATCAGCTATCATCGAATATAGTTGCATTCTCACAGAATTATGCGTATAAAATCGTTTATATGGGATATGCCGTTGTGGCTCAGTGGTAGAGCACGTCATTGGTAATGACGGGGTCGAGAGTTCGATTCTCTTCAGCGGCACCATGTCTTCCAGTAGATTAGCGCGTAATATAATGAGATATTTTTTGCCGTTGCTACTCGGTTGCTACCTCAGACGCTCATCGTTATGCTGCCCCTGCTTTTTTGAGAAACCACATGATAGTGTATAGCTAGACGCTTGCAGAATCAATGTCTTCGCCATCATCAGCTCACCCCCACCTGATCATCTGCGGTTTTTCATTGAAAAACCTTGATTCTTGGACTCCCCCGCAGGCGGGAGAGTAAACCATGCCTATATCATGAGGGGTGGTGAGCCGTATAACCTGTCATGCTTGGCGCAAGGCAGACATCCAGAACAATCTATCCAACTGGACTCCTGCCTACGCAGGAATGACGAGTATAAGAAAAAAAACAATATACAACAAATAGATAAATTACACTTTATCCAAAAATCAGGATATTAGCGGTTTCTCTGGCTTGTGATCACACCTTTGAAGAGATCATTCAGCATGGTACGCGGTATTAGGCTCGATTGCGTGGTAGATGCTTCATCCGTAAGCGCGGCACTGATCTGCTTGCCAAGATTGCGCCCTGCACGTCGCGCAATGGTGCGTGATATGTTTTTTAGCATCGCCTCACCATCGCGGGAACTATTCGCCCGCGTTCTTTGGGGAGTGGCGCGCATCCTTTGCGGTCGTGCCTTGCGCTCCTCAGGAGCAGAGCCGTGCATCATCTCCTGCATTTCTTGGCGCAATGCACGCACCTGTTGATCGACATATTGCATTAATTGCTCATAATCACTCATTGTTCTTTATCCCTCTTATCGCTATTGCACAACAATACGAACCGAATAGAACAACGGGAAGGATAAAAAGTGCAGATATGCCCCTATTAGATCATAATCCCCCTAACGCCTACCTCGCGTTGAATAGCCTCGGGACGGATCAAATTGCTGCCCAGGGGCTGCCCCTCCTCCCATCATCCCACTAAATGGATTACCTTGTTGTGCAATGGCAACACCTCCCTGTGATACTTCCGATGCAAACTGCACCGCAACTTCACATAATTGTCGCATAATATGCACCAATAATAAGAAGGTGAGAATGGTCACATGGTTCACGGGGAATATCCGTTTATCTTCACAATCTACCGCACCTTCCAACGACCATCCGCCTTCATAAGGGCGACACGAGCCACCCGTACAACATGCAGGTTTCCATGAATTAATATCCAAAGGTAGTGCCGCCTGCACGCCAGAACGCACATAGCATACATGCACATCATTATCAGGCAACATATCTTGCGCAGCAGAATAAACCATTGTCGCAAAAAATGATATAAACGCAAAGAGCAAAACAGGTTGCAAGGTAAAGTTCACTAACTGCCCCAACCAGCTTGTAAACATAGATTTAGTGCGCTCAAACAACATCATCGGAAGGAAAACAGGAGTCATGCCATAAAGCACCGCTTTAATCACCAACGCGACGCAATAAACTTGTAGCGCACGCAACACGGCTAAAAACAACGAGAAAACAGACCACGCTAACGCCGCTGCGACGATAGGTCCAAAAGGCCCTGCTTGCATTACTCCAAAGATGGTTACAAGCATCCGAGGAGAAAAGACAATTTTAACCGTACTATCCAGCACACTAAATGCGGTTGTTACATCCCCACATGCATCTGACCATGCCCCCGTGGTGGCAAGCATATGAAAGCCATAAATCAAGCAATCCCCGCCCTTATCAAAAAACTCCCGCGCATAATGCGAAATCGTATACCCATCGCTATCGGGGGTGATGATATAACCAACAAAGCCAATTTTCACCAGCAACATCACGCCACTTTGTAGCGTTAAATTGCTTATCCCTGTCATGACGGTGACCGCGAAAAAGATAATATATAAGGTTAATGCAGCACCCACAGCTTGACGATAGCCATCACTTGAGGTAAACGCATCTTCTAGATTTTGTGATGCATCTTCAATCGCTGCGGTAATCTCTTCCACAATTTCCACTAGCATTTCTTTGACTTGACTATTATCTTCATTGTCAAAATCGAAAAAACCATCCGTTGTACATTGCTCCAACATCGATTCTTGTTCTTCTTGCGCATAGACTAGGGAAGGTGATAGCACCATGACGCATAGAAGCATCGCCCACAGCACCACGATAGAACCAAGCGAAAATCGTCTATGGATGCTAGCTACATCATTATTTTTCATCATTCTACTCCCTAAACTATTCTTTTTATTGCATTGTATCAAGCTGTAAAGCATTTAACGCCCTCCTCCGAACAATGTACCTATTCCACCACCGCCACCAAACATCGATTGACCTTGTCCTGCTCGTCGTAGCATACTCTCGACCCGACCCTGCAACGGCAAACTCGCTGAAATAGCAGTCGTGGCAAGCCCACGACCAGAACCACCCGCTAACCGCACAGCCATATCCACCACCAATGCCGATCCTGACGTAATCAACCAGACAATAACGAGAATTTTCAACAAACTTAATGAAATATCAAAAAAGCGTTTGATTTGATCTGGTCCCATATCGACCGTATTGACATTCAAGAAGCCGCACCAATCATTTGCTCCCGTATTCATCGGGACTAATGTATCACGAATCATCCGACCAAAACCTTGCGCTTCTTCAAAGAACTCAAAATCAGAACGTGATGTCACACTACATATAGGTTCTTCATTACGATATGTCTCGGTTATTTCCTCACCTTGACCAAGGGTTGCCACAAGAGAATCGCTCTCTTCGTCAGGATTAAAGACAAAACTATCCAAAATAGGTAATCCCACTCCCAAATAACATACCATTACAAAAGGCACGATAATGCATGTCATAATATTTTGATACCATGCCTTAAACATGGGTTGCGTATAAGTAAACATCAGCATAGAAGCAAATATAGGCGCAAGTACAATCAAAAACGCCGCAAACACATAACATGCAACCACCGCATAAACGGTACGCAATACGAGTGTGAGGAGTGAGAGAATCAACGTTGCTCCCATTACAAATACCATCGCGCCCATACTTCCACTCGCCAAGGCAGAACCGACAAAACCAAAGAGTGACGCTGCTAATGTCGCATCACGCCCAAAGCCAAAGACGTAATCTAAAATACAATCAAGATAGACCCACGGCGTATTGGTAATCGCATTTAGTAATGCACCGTCTGATCCCGAAGGCTGTGCCTCTTGTGCGGTTGCAGAACATACAGCACCTTCGCCTCCCTGATATAATACAGGAATAACAGATGCCTGCATTTCTTCCATGATTTCAAAGATGGTTCTGGAAAGCGGCGCATCACCAAAAAATGTTGATCCAAAATTATCTGCCAACAGCAACACCACACCAAATCTTATCAAAAAGATCATGATGGGTTTATCGGGTTTTGGCTCAAACAACGCCATTTGCGCACCAAGAAGCGTGAGTGCAAGCGTAAGTGCAGCCATCGTAATGGGCAAAAAGGCAGCACTCACCTCCGCAAGCAGAGGCTCTGCCGTAAGGATGGATGCTTTTTTAATGCACAATACAACATTCGATGCAATCGAATGTTCATCAATATCGCATTGAATCACTGTCCCAGTGGGGGATGTATAACTGAACGCATAAGCAGAGGATGCGCTCATCATCACCACACACAGCATGACTATAAAAGCATAGATGAAATGTGCGCTTTGATAGATTTTAGAGCCTTGCTTCATCATTATCGCCCTCCGAGCAAACGGCTTACATTACTACTCATCAGATTATTCATGCCCGTGCCAATCGATTGCACCTGCCGTGAGAATGGTAACGCCATATTATTACTTCCCGCAATAATATCCGTCACTATGCTACGACCACCAGAAAGTTCTTGAATAATCCCTGGGAGTACTTGTAAGAAGTTCACCATCACAAAAGAGGAAAGCCCCACCAATAAGACCGCCCCCGCAAGCGCGCCAGACCCACCCTCAATCTTCTCATAATCGATGCATTTATAACGCACATCAATCCGCAATTCACTAGGATTGCGTTGTGGATTAGGTTTTTGATCTGTGTACGGGACATTCCCTATAAGCCCCCCATCTTCTCTTAGTTCTTCAATATCAAGATTGGTTTGACGCGCATCATGGGTGAAGCCTTTGGAGCATTCTTGATACAGATTATCTTCCGCATATTGTTGGAACTCCTCACCTGAACTTGCCCCCCCCGTGACAAGGCTCACAATCGATTGACTGCCACTATAGAGCATAATATCAAAAGCCGTTAGCAAGATGTTCAAATATAAGAATAATATGACAGGCTGCAAGATGAATGTAAGGATATTCTTGAACCATATTCTAAAATAGTCAAACGTCTTGCCCAACATGATCAACGGCACAAAGAGCAACCCGATCATGAATAAAAACCCAACCATAATCACGGCTGCAACATAGGTATAGGCAGCACGGAACAACGCTAAGAGCATATTAAATGCGATATATAACCCCACAATACCTATCAACACCCCGATCGCGCCTGAGGAAAGATTTTGATAGAAAAACGCCATCATACCCTTTGAAAGCCCATCATTGGCATCATCAGCACTATTCAGCCCTATCAGCAGATTCACAATACAATCCGCACGTTGCCATAAAGCTTCAGTCGTTTCTGAATTCATAGTCACATTCACAGGACACGCCAGAGGAACATTTGGGGAAGCAAGAGCGGAGACTTGCGTTGTCGTACCTTTCAATATCTGATCCATCTGTTCATACATCCAAATAGCATTGTCTGGTTGCATGAAATAAATAACAAATGCTAGTTTCAATAGAAATTGGGTAGAATCTTTCACCAAGCGTTCTGATGAATTCAGCATCGTATTCGCACCATAAATCATCATGGCAAGCACAAGAAATGTGGTGACATATTGAGAAAATGGGGTATAAAATCCCGTAATCGCTTCTATCGTAGTCTCATGCACTTCACGTTCTAAACAACGCATCACACTCGCAAAAAGACGATTATCTTCAAATTCTTCCCCATCATCGCACCATGTTCTTGACCATGCGCTATTCCCTATGCCTGTTACCAAAAACAGGAAGATAGCCATCACCAGCACACGCATACTGAGCCACGTATTTTTTTTCATCGGTTTTTCTCTCTGACTCGTTTTTGGAAAATAGGCAGCCATCGTTCTGGATCATTCCCAACTTCGGCACGCACCTCATCAAGAACAGAAACGGTTTCCGCCCGCCCTGAAAGCACGCACACAATATCCTCCATACCTGAGAGATCAATACGCGCCACCACTACATCTTTTCCTTGTTTCACCAAGAAAAAGCGTGACCCCGGATCCGTCGTTTTCAGCAAGTTAAACTCACGATCACTGATCATAAAGGCTTTTTTATAGACCTCTGTTGCCTTAGGATTGGGTAAAAATATCTGTGTAGCCGTTTGTTGAATGAGCGTGTCACTAATATCGCTATTGGTGGCATCTTCCACACTTTGTGTTGCAAAGACAACCATGCCATTGAGCTTACGCAAAGTTTTAAGCCAGTCCTTAATTTTATGACGAAAATGCTTATTATCAATCAACGCCCATGCTTCATCCAATACAATAATGGTGGGCGTGCCATCCAATGAAAGATGGATACGATGGAATAGATACATCAGCACTGGCATCAAACTGACCTTATTATTCAACACTTCGCCCATTTCAAATCCAAAGATTCGCCCCGCTTTGAAATCAATACAATCTTCATGATTATCAAATAACCCCGCATACGCACCATCGCTATGCCATTGCTTGAGCCGTGATGCGATCGTTCCCGGACCTTCCAAGCCAAAAAACGGCGCGATGTTGCGCAATTTTCTATCCTGCGGGTCTAACTTATAGCACCCCTCCACAGCTTCAGCAATCCGTGCGCTATCTTCTGCCGTCACAGGTTCATCATGCACGCTGATCAGAACTTTAATCCATTCCGCAAGAAAGTTTTTATTTTCCATTGTCGGAGGCAGCACAAACGGATTAAATGCCGTTCTATCCTCTGGAGAAATCATGGTAAAATTACCATTGAGCGCACGCACGAAAATCTCTGCCCCGCGATCTTTATCAAACATAAAGGTGCGACAATTATATTTTTGCGCCTGAGCAATGAGGAAGTTCATCAATACGGTTTTACCCGCACCTGTTGGCCCGATGATGGTGGTATGCCCCACATCGCGCAAATGAAAGTTAAAATAATACGGAGTCCCTGAGGTGGTATTAAAAATCGTGACGGCATCCCCCCAATGATTCCCACGTATACGCCCCACGGGATAATTATGCATTGAGGCAAATCCTGCCATATTCAACGTATGAATATCAGCCAATCGCCCAACAAACTCCCCATTACCAGGGAGTTGCGCCCAAAAACATTGCTCCAACACCATACGTTCACGCACAGGGTTAATCCCTAGATTCACCAACTCAGCCGTAACCATAGACACGGATTTTTCTAACATTTTTTGATCATCTTCGTGACAAAAAATCGTTAGATGGTGCGATCCAAAGGCAACGTGTCCTGACATCGCCATATCCAACGCATCACTAATTTCTGCCACCTGCGTAATCGCTTTATCTTCGGATGCAATCATACGCCGTTGCCGCGTTTGCATCTGCCCGATATTCGTCTGACGATTGTGAAATTGGTAGGATTGCGAAATAATAAACTCAATAGGTAACTGCAAAAATGCATCCAACATCCCTGCGGCGGTCGCGGGCGCATATTCTTTGACGCTCACTATGCCTGCAAATTTAGTCTTTTGCGTCCCCCGCACTTCAATCGCACGCGTACCAAAATACAAACGGTGAGTCGGAAGATATTTGCGTAGCTCCATATTCGGCACGAGCATTTCTTGATATGAACCACCATTGATCAATCGCCCAAGAAAACCAAGTGGTTCAGATATTGCGCCATATTCCGTTTGCTTGACTCCTAGCACTTCTGCACCATAATCTTTGAAGGTTGCCAGAATACGATAGACTGTCTCTTTCAAATCTTTATGTGCTTCCTGCATCCGCAAATAGCGTTTTTGTCGATCCGTACTTCCTTCTAACTTATTCCAATAGGCTTCTACCTTTGCTGCACCTTCCAAATCTTCTTCGCGGATGACAGACAAATAGAGTTCATTGACAAATAAATCTTTCGAGTGATGTTTATTCTTCCAACTATTATTAATATAGGTCGCAAAACCCTCAGGCGGCTTGCCCCCCGGATAAGCAGTTTGACGACGGCGCACAATATGAAACCACATCGAATAACGCCCATCACCCAAACTTTTCAGCAACGAGTTACGGACTAATTTCTTCATGTCCACATCAATATCATCTGCCGTTTCAAACGAGAAACCATCCATACGGATGACTTGCATCATCGACATATTTTGCAGCAAAATTGTTTCTTTGTCATAGTGATACAAATAGGGAATAAACTCGGCAGTCGAGATCTCCCGATTCGACTCCATAGCAAAATTCACATCACGTTTGACAAACTGTAACATAATCAAAACACATCGTAAGAGTTAGCATTAAAATGAAATCCAAACAAATTATTATAGCTTTTATAGCCAAATTTCCCTCGCAACACCATCAACTCTACGGCACGAGGCTCTTTCATACAAATCAGATAACCCACAGCATGGATAGCAGGACCAATGACGATAATCATCAGAAAGTCTTTAGAATGAATAAAAACGATCATACTTGTCATCGCATTAAGTACAAAATATAAATAGCTCACCCCTGCAATCATCACAGGGCGCGCCAACGCCTGAAACAAAGGATCTGATTGTAATCTGCCCGTACCCGCCATAGAATGCCTCTCACGATAATTTTTGAATAATAAAAAAACAATACTTGATAATTACTTTTAACATTATAGTAAATTTACCTAAAATATAATAAAAAATCAAGATTAATATGGTTAATTTGCAACAAATACATCAAAATTCATTTCACCCCTAAAAAATGTCCCTAGACAAACGCATCATTGCATCGTACAACAAGGCTATGAAGAATCTATTATCATCACCTTATCGCGTGCTTGCCCGAAGCTATCGTCCTCAAACATTTGAAGATTTAGTGGGGCAAGAGGTGCTTGTACGCACCCTTGGCAATGCATTTAGCACTGGAAGAATCGCCCACGCCTATCTACTGACGGGAATTCGCGGTATTGGCAAAACTACCACGGCACGCATCATCGCCAAGGCTCTTAACTGCACGGGGGCGCATGATGAATTCACCTCCCCCACCGCTACCCCATGTGGCGTATGCAGCCATTGTATGCAAATTCAAGAAGATCACCATATTGATGTTTTGGAGATGGATGCTGCGTCTCATACAGGGGTTGACGATGCCCGCAAGCTGATTGATGCCGTACAATACCGCCCAGTTGCAGGACGCTATAAAGTATTCATCATCGATGAAGCACATATGCTTTCTAATTCCGCATTCAACGCGCTATTAAAAACACTCGAAGAACCACCGCCGCATGTCGTGTTCATCTTCGCCACCACTGAGATTCGCAAGATTCCTGTGACCATCCTCTCACGTTGCCAACGGTTTGATTTGCGTCGCCTGATGGCAGAAGAAATGGCAGCACATCTTGCCAACATTGCCCAAAAAGAACATATTCATGCCGATAAGGCTGCCTTAGACATCATCGCCCATGTCTCCGAAGGTTCAGTACGCGATGCCTTATCCTTGCTCGATCAAGCGATTTCTCATAGCAGTGGTACAGATACAGAAATCCACATTACCGCACAAACCATGCGCGATGTATTGAGCATCGCGGATCGTACCCTTATGTATCATATGCTGCACGATCTGTTCACCAGCAAGATCGGTGATGCCTTAGATCGCGTGCGCTCCTTCTATGCGGAAGGGGTGCATATGCCGATGTTAGCACAGGATATGCTGCACGCCATCCATCTTATCACGCGCCTGATTGTGACTCCGAAGATCACGCTCGATCATACGCTTTCGGAAGGTGAGAAAGAGCTATTGCACAGCATCGCACAGATTATCCCGCTCTCAAGCGCAACCCGTGCATGGCAAATGATGCTCAAGGGCTTAGAAGAAATCAAAAAAGCTCCCGATCCCTTAGCTGCAATGGAAATGGTGTTGATTCGCTTCTCTTATGCTGCACAAATGCCCGATCCGGATAAGCTCATCCAAGCATTGCGCTCTCAGATCAAAGAGGGTACAGCACCGCATACCCCCTCAAGCACTCCGAATCATGGCACAAAACTCTCACTGACGGTGCATCATGCCCCTTCTGCGGTTGCCCATGCCCTTGCCACACAACCACGCGATGAACCAAACGCTCCACCTTCTGAGGAAGCCATCACACTTGCAACCCTGATTGCATGGCTGGAAGATGCCCGCGAGGCAATTTTATTACATCACCTTAAAACCGAAGTGCGTGTTGTTTCTTGTGCGCGAGGATCGCTGGTTATCTCGGAATCCTCCCCGATCACTTCTGATAAAATGCAAGCGATCGCCCAAGCACTCTCACGATGCAGCGATATGCCGTGGATGCTCACCAAAAGCAAAGCAGAGGGTCTACCAACGTGGCAAGAACAACAGCAACACACACGCAATCACATGATTGAAGCTGCAAAAAATGATCCATTAGTTGCACACATCCTTGCAACATTCACAGACTCCGCTATAGTAGACATCACTTAACCACATTATCAAAGGAAACCTACACTATGATGAACATCCAAAAAATGATGAAACAAGCACAACAAATGCAAACTAAAATGATGCAGTTGCAAGAAGAAATGGCACAGCGTGAGTTTGAAGGCAAAGCAGGTGGTGGCATGGTAGTTGCGACAGTATCAGGCAAAGGCAGCATGGTGAAGATCAGCATTGATGATTCCCTTATGGCAAAAGAGGAAAAAGACATGCTGGAAGATTTGATTGTCGCCGCCTTCAATGATGCCAAAAAACGTGCCGATGATGCGATGCAAGAATCAGTGGGCGCACTCACAGGCGGGCTTGGTCTTCCTGCTGATTTCAAATTACCTTTCTAGATCACGTAACGATTCGTGTTTCCGCGCACCCCATTCCTTCCGCCGTCCACCTCATCATCCCCGATGGACAAACTCATCGCACTAGTGAGTAAACTTCCGGGGCTAGGGCCACGTTCAGCGCGACGTATTGTACTGCATATGTTGCGCAAACGTGACACCGTCTTAGTGCCACTCATCAAGCAGTTGCAGTATGTTGCAGAACACGCCAAAACATGCAGCCTATGCCGCAATGTTGATGTGCATGATCCGTGTTCCATTTGTACCGATACCACACGCCTCACCACCATCTTATGCGTAGTAGAAGATATTGGTGATCTATGGGCATTGGAACGATCCCGTTTATTCAAAGGGCGTTATCATGTACTTGGGGGAACACTCTCCGCATTGGAAGGACGACGACCCGAACATTTGGGGATTGATCATCTAATGATGCGAGTGCGCGATGAACCGATTGAGGAAGTCATCCTTGCCCTCAACGCCACCGCCGATGGACACACCACCGCACACTATATTGCGGAACACATGCAGACGATGCCCCATATACGCATCACGCGCCTTGCCCAAGGTATTCCTGTTGGTGGGGAACTTGATTATCTTGATGAAGGTACACTCGGCACAGCTTTTCAATCACGGTTGCCCTTATGAAAAAATTATTAAGCCTTTGTTTTATATTAATCTCAACATCCGCCCATGCCCATGATGCAGCGGTGGTGATGCGTGCGCAGAACTATCTCAACGCCATGAACAGCCTTAAAGCACGCTTTTTGCAAGTCGCCCCCGATGGCAGCATCGCGCATGGTACGCTTTATCTACGCAAACCGGGGAAGATGCGCTGGGATTATGATGACCCAAACCCCATCACTATGGTATCAAAAACGGGTAAGGTGCTGTACTATTATGATGCAGAACTCGAAGAAATGAGCGAACTGCCTATTGATGATAGTCTTGCATCTTTTTTGGTGCAAAAAACCATTTCGTTTAACGACCCCCGCCTTGAAATGTTGCACGCAAACGCAAAAGATGGGGTGGAAATTGTCCGTGTGCGCCACAAAGAACAACCCGATGAAGGGGAACTTGCCTTTGAATTCACTACGTCACCTTATGCTTTGCAAAACATCGTACTCAAAGATGCCAAGGGTGAAGAAACGGGCATTTCACTGGATCAGGCGCAACAGAACATCCCGCTTAAAGAGAGTCTGTTTGAATTGCGCGATCCTCATCGCTTGCGCCGTGGACGGTAAAAAATAGTCTTAGGCTTGACGTAGTGGATTGATATATATAGTGCTTTCCATTATCTACTGCTAGTGTGGGCATTATCTATCTTCCCGTAATGTTTCCATAGAAATAGTGAACTGATAACTTCCTTCCAACGCGAGCATATCATTATAGGCTTTTTCTTGTGCAATGCGCTGTAAGCCAAGGCTGATGGTTTCTTTCAGATTTTTGCCTGTTACAGATTGTGCGGATTCCAACAAGTGCGCAGGTAATTCAACGGTAATTTTTCTTGTATGGGTTTCTAGCATAAAGCATCCGTATAATCACTATGGTTTTATAAAATGTATCATACTATGTATGCAAAATCAGTAAAAATATATCGGCAATCCTATAATGGTAGCACTCTAATCAAACCGAAAGCCCGCTGCAATCCACTTCGCTTCATAGGCGCGCAATGCTTCCCCTATCTCCTTGCCTTCATTCATGCCACGTTCGCGTAGCATCGCGCCCGTGATGGGGAAGATGGGGATGTCTAGCGCAGTCAATGATTGATGATCTACCTCACTCACACCATGATGTCTTAGCCACCATGCAGCATATGCCTTTTCACGTCCGCCACGATACAGCATTTCCATCATACTTCCGTTCAGCTCCCACACTGCACGCATCCAACGCTGCACTTCCTTACTACATTTCCAACGAATTGCAATCGCTTCTGCCGCGTCAGGATAGAGTGCCATCAAGCGCATCCACGGAATAAAGCGCGCATTGATAGGAACATCAGGGCGTATGTTTGGCATGTGGTTGGGGGGCGCATCTAGCTGTGTCATCAGTTGCAGCACACCGCACTCATACATGGCGTTGATGGCTGCATCAGGGCGGCGGGTGCTGAGCAATTTACGCATCTCATGCTGAATACGTTCTTGTGCAAGCAATGTTACCCCGTCACGCTCCGCCATGATGGCGGCATAGGTTGCTGCATCAGGTTTAACGCGCCCATAAGCTGCATAGAACCGAAAAAAACGAATGATCCGCAAATAATCTTCCTTGATGCGTTGCGTAGGATCACCAATAAACCTTATATTCCCTGCACATGCATCGTCCATCCCACCGACTGCATCATAGATATTGCCCGCCACATCCATCATTAGCGCATTCATGGTGAAATCACGACGTAGGGCATCTTCCCGCCAATCATCCGTAAAGCGCACCTCCGCATGACGACCATCACACGCTACATCAGCACGCAATGTCGTCACCTCAAAGGACTGATCGGCAATGCGCACTGTCACCGTCCCATGCGCAAGCCCTGTGGGAACAACCTTGCAGCCTGCTTGCTCATAGACTTCCATCACTCGATGTGGCACAGCAGGCGTGGTAACATCCAGATCAAGTGACGGCACTCCTACATAGACGAAAGGTTGCCCAAGCACAGTATCAAGCACAGCATCGCGCACCGCACCACCGACAAAACGTATCTCTAATGACGCATCAACCGCAATGCGTATAAAGCTCTGCACGGCTTCATGAACCAACCATTGTGGATGCAGCACCATCATGGCACATCAGCCTCAACATGGGCAGGAACAAGTTGACCATCCCGCATATGGGCAGGCACATAACGCCCGCTTGTTTGCGGTGCATCGTCCGTCATGCGCCATAGCAACAATGAGACAACCACCATCATTAATGAAGAAAGAATCGTCCAAAAACGCACAGATGCGCACAAATGCTCCGAAATTGGGCGACCATCACGGGCGCGGCGTGTGACAATGATAATCCACACCAGATAGAGTAAAAATAGCAGCAACACAGGCCATAGGCGTAACAAAAAGATTCGTATCACAGAGCGTCACCCACGATATTCACATGCCCCATCTTTCGCCCTTCCCTGCACTCTGCTTTGCCATATACATGCACATGTGCGTGCGGATCATGATGCCATTTTGCCAACTCATTCATATCATCCCCTATCAGATTCACCATACGGCACGTAGCGCGTAATGTTGGCTTTTTAAGGGGCAATCCTGCACATATACGCATTAATTGCTCAAATTGCGATATATTGCACGCATCCATCGTCCAATGGGTGCTATTATGTGGGCGCGGTGCCATCTCGTTAAAACAAATGCTGCCATCTGCTAAAATAAAAAACTCAAATGCAAGCAACCCCACCAACTCCGCACGTTGCGCCATGGCACATGCCGCATGTTCTAATGCGGTTTGCGTGGTTGCACTCAAGCCAGATGGCACATAGGAGGTGCGTAAAATCCCGCCTTCATGTTCATTACGCGTCACGGGGAAGGTATGCATCGTGCCATCTTGCCCACGTGCTACCATCACTGAGGCCTCTGCTACAAATGGCACGAACGCTTCAATAATCACCTCTCGCATCCCAAGTGCGCGCCATGCATCCGTACATTGGCTCGCATCCTGCACGCGATATTGCCCTTTACCATCATAGCCCATTGTGGTGGTTTTGATGATGCACGGCGTACCAACATGTTCTACGGCACGGAGCAATCCTTCGTAACTATCGGCAATCTGATAATTCGGGGTCTCTACGCCTGCATCCGTTGCACACTGCTTTTCACGCCCGCGATGTTGCGCACATGCAACAATATCAGGGGATGGATAAAAAGGCTTCACTGCTTGTGCTGCTTGTGCAGCCTTATAGGGGATATTCTCAAACTCCAGCGTCATCACATCCACAGAATGTGCAAATGCTTCTACCGCCGCTAAATCTTCATAGGGTGCAACCGTCACATAACGTGCTACTTCTGCAGCAGGGCAATCTTCTTCAGGGGTGAAGATATGCACATGATAACCCAAGGACGCTGCTGCCATCGCCATCATCCTTCCTAATTGTCCGCCTCCCATAATCCCGATTGTGGCACAAGGAGGTAGTATCCTATGTTCATGCAGCATCAGGGGCATCGGGAACACTCTGCGTTTGTTCTTCTCTAAATTGTTTCAGTGCATCACGCACGGTTGGATATTTATTCCCAAGCATTGCCGCCGCAAGCAATCCTGCATTGGCTGCCCCTGCTTCTCCTATTGCCAACGTACCAACAGGAATCCCCTTAGGCATCTGCACAATAGAAAGCAAACTATCCATACCATCCAAGGCGCGACTCTGCACGGGTACGCCCAACACAGGAAGGCATGTAAGCGATGCGATCATACCGGGCAAATGCGCTGCCCCCCCCGCCCCTGCAATAATCACTTCAATGCCCCGCCCTTCGGCTTCTTTGGCATAATGCATCATACGCTCAGGGGTACGATGGGCAGACACTACCTTGAACTCATAGGGAATACCGCAACGCTCAAGCATCTGTGCAGCATGACGCATCGTTGGTGCATCGGAGGTACTCCCCATCACCACGCCCACAATCGGCTTCTCCTGTGAAAGAATCTGTTGGTTCATGTCATTATATCCTTGCATGAAGTGAAAGAATAATTTTATAAAATAATTACATGAAAAAAGCAACGGAACAATCACCATCCACGGCATCAACGGGGCAAGATTTCCAATCAGGGCATCGTAGCCGTTTCGGCTGAACAAAAAAACTGCCTTCTTGATCATTTTTTACCATTGATGAAACTGTTTTTTTGGGCTATACTACTTAAGTATTTTGATGCAATCTTTGTTTATCCCTTGATAAACGCAGATGCATTGTACGTGTGTGAATGTGCGTTTCAACGGATAATCATACACAAACCATTAGTTTTTAGTGTCAACAGACACTGCCAATTTGTAAATCCGAGGAAGATTTTCTCATGAAGGAAATTTTAACTGTAAGCGATGTTGAGTCTGCTAAAGAATCAACACTCTTAGTCGAACTCGTCGACGGGGGTATCGCAGCTGGACTATCAATAGCACCTATTGCGATGTTTTTTTTGGTCATAGCAGGTAATGTAGCCATCGTGCTTTTGCTCACTTCAAGCGTCATAACTTCTGGCGTTCTTGTAGCAGGAGTTTCTTATGCTAGGAAGCGCAAGCCTTGCTAAACAAGCGAGTAAAGGGTAGTCTAAGGTAGCCTTAGGCTACCCTTTTTTGATCCAACTCTGGCGAGGAAACGCCATATATAATCGTTTGACTAAAAAATTACTCATTTTTTATGTCAAAGAACGACTATAATATCCCGTTATTGTTATAAATCCACAACAAATAATGTTGGTTCATGTCATTATATCCTTGCATGAAGTGAAAGAATAATTTTATATAGTGCTTCCACTATAAATCATAAGGTTATAGTCGTTTCTTGACATAAAAAATGAGTAATTTTTTAGTCAAGCGACTATAAAATACTTACATGAAAAAAGCAACGGAACAATCACCATCCACAGCATCAGCGGGGCAAGATTTCCAATCAGGGCATCGTAGCCGTTTGCGTGATCGCTTTTTAGAACGTGGAAGTGACAGCCTTGCGGATTATGAATTGCTAGAAATGGCACTATTTGCCGCCAAGCCACGCGGGGATGTCAAACCGCTTGCACGTATGCTTATCAAGGAATTTGGGAGTTTTGCAGGGGTCATCCGCGCTACCCCCCAAGCACTCCGCGCCATGGATGGCGTAGGTGATGCCGTGATTGCCAGCCTTAAAGTGATTGAAGCAAGCTGTGTGCGTATCCTCAGCAATGATCTGCACACAGATCGCCCTATCATCAATTCATGGTCGGCACTGCTTGATTATTGCCAACTCACCATGAGTCATCAACCGCGTGAAGAATTCCGCGTCTTTTTCCTCACCAGCAAAAACACCCTCATTAAAGATGAAGTGCAGCATACGGGAACAATCGATCACACCCCCGTCTATCCACGCGAGATCGTCAAGCGTGCCTTAGAGCTTGGTGCCGTATCGTTGATTCTTGCGCATAATCACCCAAGCGGCGATCCTTCCCCAAGCAAAACGGATATTGACCTCACCAAAATGCTTGCCGATGCAGCATGCCCTTTTAACATCCGCATCCATGATCATGTGATTATTGGTAAAAATAAACATTATTCTTTTAAGCAATGTGGGTTGTTATAATATAACGGTATAATTTAGAAAATCGATTGTGTGGTTATGTTTATGATGAGTGAAGGTTGGAAATTTTTAACATTCGGTATAATCCTTGCGGGCATATCCATGCCACTTGCCAAGGCAGCGCATGGCTTTGATAAGCTCCATTTTGCGATTCCTGCAACCTTGCTCGCATGGGCAGCGAATATGTGCTGGATTATGTCGATGAAGCAGATTCCGCTTTCCACCGCCTATTTAGTATGGCTTGGTTTTGATGCATTGATTATGATTTTTGTCAGTGTGGTTATGTTCAATGAAACGATCACCTTGCAAAAATCCTTGTTTATGCTATTAATTTTCATTGGTTGTATTGGCTTAACCCTCGGTGATTCCCCTCATGAGTGATGTGCTTTCTTATCTTTCACGGCGTATTGATACGCAAAAAGGCATTGGTGAGAAACATGCCCGTACACTTTCTACTTTCTTTGCACGCAAAAAGCGTACCCTCAGCCCTGATATACGCGCAACACTTGGCGATCTCTTATTCCACGCCCCTGTGGATTATCATGATCGCAGAACCATCACACCGCTACGTCAGGCACATGAAGGGCTAACCACAATACGGGTACGTATTTTAGAGCATCGCACCCCGCAACAGAACCCTTCTCCTAAACATCCCTTACGTATCTATTGTGAAGATTATCACAGCCATGAACGACTTACTCTTATTTTCTTCCGTATCTATGGGGATATGCGCACCCACTACCCCATCGGGCAAGAACGTATCATCAGCGGGACATTGCATCGCTTTGATGGCACATGGACGATGACGCACCCTGAGCGCACCGCAACGATTGAGAACGCATCCTCCCTCTGTGTTCTTGATCCCATCTACAGCACGCCTGAGGGCATATCATCCATTATGTTTGCGCGTTTTATCACCAACATCTTACGCAATCTACCGCAAAGCCCCGAATGGATTAGCCCCGCTACATTAGAGCATCATGGTTGGGCTAGCTTTCATGAAAGCATCACCACCATCCATCGCCCACATGATGAACATATGTTGCACAAAGCCAAAGAACGCCTTGCCTTTGATGAGGGCTACGCCTTACAATTAGGGATGCTCCAGCTTCGCGCCCATCAACAACATTATGATGGCATCTGTTTTGCGTTCATGGAACATCCCGTGCTTCTCGATACCATCACACGCCTACCCTTCGCACTCACCGAAGGGCAAAAAGAAGTTTTACACACCTTAGACCGCGATCTATCTTCAGGAAAACGTATGTTGCGCCTGTTGCAAGGGGATGTTGGTTCAGGCAAAACGGTCATTGCAGCACTACTGATGCTTGCTACTGCGCTTGCGGGTAAGCAAGCCGTACTCATGGCTCCTACTGAACTCTTGGCACGTCAACATTATAGCTCGATTGAGCATTTGCTTGGCATATTGCCCTTCCCCATCATTTTCTTAAGTGGCAGCATGACCACCAAGCAAAAAGAGGCAGCACGTGAGCGCATCCGCACCCATCCCGCCAGCCTCATTATTGGTACGCACGCTTTATTTCAAGAATCCGTTGATTATGCCAATCTTGCCACTATCATTATTGACGAACAACATCGCTTTGGAGTGGCGCAACGCCTTGCTTTATCAGAAAAATGTGTAGCCGATGGCGCAACCACCCGCCCCCACATGTTGCTTATGACAGCAACGCCTATCCCGCGTTCCCTTGCCATGACCCATTATGGCGATTTAGAATGTTCCCTACTCACCGAAAAACCCGCTAATCGTCTGCCGATTGATACACGTGTCATGAATACCGACAAGCGCGATGCACTCTTTGCTGCTATTGGGCGCGCTTTGCAGAAGGGGGAAAAAATCTATTGGATTTGTCCGCTGGTAGAAAGTAGCGTGAGTGACGATAATGATACCGAAAAGCCATTATCCCCACAAGCCTTAATGATGGCATCCCTACAAGATGTGCTGGATAGGCAGGCGAGCCTTGAAGCTCGATTCCCCAAGCAAACAGCCGTCATACATGGGCAAATGCCGATTAAGGAGCGTGAGATCATCATGCAGAAATTTCTTATGGGTGAGGTTCGCGTGCTGGTGGCAACCGTTGTCGTGGAAGTTGGCGTGAATGTGCCTGATGCCACCATCATCATCATTGAAAATGCCGAACGCTTCGGACTTGCCCAACTGCATCAACTACGCGGACGTGTTGGGCGCAGTGATAAGCCCTCTTGTTGCATCTTGCTTTATCACGATCCTTGTTCTGCCATCGCCAAACAACGCTTGCATATGATGCGCGAAACCAATGATGGCTTTGTGCTTGCCGAAGCTGATTTACGCTTGCGTGGCAGTGGTGAAGTCCTTGGCACAAAACAAACAGGCGTAGCGGAGGGATGTTTTTTCAATCTTGACGAGCATGAGGAGTTTTTAGTACTAGCCCGAAACGAAGCGATACAGTTTTTGAATCAGCTTCCCCCTACGCATCACCCCGATCACCATAAAACATGGCAGGCAAGCGCGCCCTATATCCTTATGAAACTTTTTGGCAGGGATGAAGCATCACGATTTTTAGGATCAGGATGAGTTTTTTACGATCATGTGCGTTGCTTTATCACACCTCAGAAAACATAATGAGCGCATGATCACGATGAAATGATAAAATATCATTGGGAGTTTTTTTATTTCATGATAAGAAGGCAAAAAACCATATCGGATATTCTAACATTTTATGAAATTATCTTCCTTTACGCTTGGCGCATTGTCTGTTTTCACACTCATCATCGCATCACCCGCACACGCACAACGCATTCCTATTAATTTAGATGGTCGCCTAAGCGCGTTAGAGCGTCGTCTTGATTCTGTACAATCTCAAGGCGGTGCTTCTGGCACAGCAAGCACATCCTTATCTTCTATGCAGGTTGAACTTGCAACTATTCGTGAAGAATTGCGTGTATTGCGCGGTGAGATTGAAGAAAATAAATTTGGCATTGAGCAAATCCAACGCCAAGTCAAATCGATGAATGAAGATGTTGAATATCGCCTTCAAGAGCTAGAAAGCGCGAATATGGGCAGTTCACAACCCGCAAATGCCGCAGCTTCTGAACCAAGCAGCGCACCCGAAGTGCCAGCGGCTGAAACCACAACGCTTGAAGATCAAAAAAAAACATCCGTCCCTTCCCAAGAGTTGAACGCCACCGATCCAGCCAACGCACCCTCCCCTACCGTAGCAGATACGCCGAATAACTCTTCGGATGCAGCACAATCCCCTGAGGAAGAATATGGTGCAGCCATCACACTCATCAAAGATCAACGGTACAAGCAAGCACAGGCAAGCCTCAATAAATTTATTACTGATCATGCATCGCACCACCTTTCCAGCAATGCCTATTATTGGCTTGGTGAAACCTACTATGTACACAGCGATTTCTTGAAAGCTGCGGATACGTTCCGTCGTGGTTTTGAGCATCAGCCAAACGGCACTAAAGCAGCGGATAATTTATACAAACTATCCAAGTCACTCATTCACATGAATAAAAAAAGAGAGGCGTGCGTAGTACTCAAACAATTACGTACACGCTACAAAGATCGCAATCCTGAAATTGTTGGTCTTGCCTATGAAACAGAAAAAACAAATGCGTGTGATACACCACAGTAAAGACTTGCATTTATCCATGATAATCGATATAAGAACATTATCATAGTGCTTTTTTCTTGGAACATGCGGGCTTTTGGCTGCCTTGTAAGTTCGTGAAGCGCACGTGCATTGCACATTCATTATCTATCTAACCACTCACTTTTTATGGAGAGAAAAATGCCAAAAATGAAAACAAAGTCCAGTATTAAAGGACGCTTTAGTTTAACAGGAACGGGTAAGGTACGCCGTAATCATGCTGGAAAACAGCACGGTATGGTGAAGCGTTCTAACTCATTCATCCGCAAACAACGCGGAACAACGATTGCATGTGATGCGGATGCAAAGATTTTGCGTCAATTCATGCCGTATGGTCGTTAATCACTGTTATATTAAAGGAAAAATATCATGACAAGAGCTACTAATAACCCCGCAAGCCGTGAGCGTCGCAAAAAGTTTTTGAAATTAGCCAAAGGCTATAGAGGACGCGCAAAAAATTGTTACCGCATCGCCCGTAATCGTGTTGAAAAAGGTTTGCAATATGCGTACCGTGACCGCAAAGCCAACAAACGCAACTTCCGCAGCCTATGGATTCAACGTATTAATGCGGGTGTTCGTGAGCATGGCTTAGTCTATTCGCAATTCATCAATGGTTTGAACCTTGCGGGGATTGATCTTGACCGTAAAGTGCTTGCAGATATGGCAGTCCATGAGCCTGTAGCATTTGCAGCCATTGTTGCCCAAGCGAAAGAAGCGTTGGAGCGCAAAGCAGCGTAGGTTCACTTCATGGATAGTACGGAGCATTTAGCGCATATTCGCCACGCATCTGATCTAACAACCTTAGAGCAGGTGCGTGTTTCTCTTTTGGGAAAAAAAGGAGTGATCACTGAGGCACTAAAAGCCTTATCCGCTCTTGATGGTGATGCGCGCAAAGCCCAAGGGCAGATGTTAAACGAGCAAAAACAGCTTCTTATTGCTGAGCTTGATGCCCGTCGCCTTGAGCTTGAGCAACATGCCGAACATGAGCGTTTGGCGCGTGAACGTCTCGATATGTCCCTTGATGCTGCCCCGTGGCGTACAGGTAAAACACACCCTATCAGTGCCGTGATGCAAGAAATCCATGATATTTTTGCACTTATGGGGTTCACGGTGCGCACAGGCCCCCTCATCGAAGATGATGATCATAATTTTTCTGCCCTCAATATCCCTGATCACCATCCTGCACGGCAAATGCAAGATACGTTCTATATTGATGCAGCGTCTGAAGACACCACCTACGTGTTGCGCACCCACACATCGCCTGTGCAAATTCGTACCATGCGTAGTGAGCAACCTCCGATCCGTATCATTGCCCCCGGTTCTACCTTCCGCTCTGATTCGGACGTGACCCACACCCCGATGTTTCATCAGGTTGAAGGATTGGTAGTTGAGCGTGGCATCCATATGGGACACCTAAAAGGCTGCATTAGCGATTTTTTACGCCTCTTTTTTGGTAAGGATGATGTGCAGATTCGCTTTCGCCCGAGCTTTTTCCCTTTTACTGAGCCATCCGCTGAGATTGATATTGGTTGCACCCGCAATAAGGATGGGCTGATTATTGGTGGCAATCATGATTGGTTGGAAGTGATGGGATGCGGTATGGTTCATCCCCATGTGTTACGCGCCTGCGGTCTTGACCCGCAGCAAGTGCAAGGCTTTGCTTTTGGTATGGGCGTTGAACGCTTAGCGATGCTAAAATATAACATCCCCGATCTGCGTACCTTCTTTGATTCGGATCAGCATTGGCTGCATCATTATGGTTTTTGATGATGCATCTTCTATAATTCCCCATTGCATTTTGATCAAGAAGTGAGCAGGTTTGCATCATATACCTATTTATTTTTTGTTGTTTTACTATTCCATATGTGGTATTTTGTGACAATGGATGACCATAGTAACGTAACACCACAGCAGCAAGATACATTCAAAAACGCGTTAGGTGACGCTCTTTTTACTTTAGGAACACCCTATCGTTGGCTCGTAAGCAAAACAACAGAATTGGTAAGCCCGATATTGCATCGCATGACGGAGCGTTATCTTGACGATGCGATCACACGCAACCAAGCAGAAAATAATCCACGCTTACAAAAACTATTGAAATTTGAAATTGAACGACGCGCCTATGGTCCAGGGCAAACACAAGACGTTGCAGAGCCTGTCATTTGGATTGGCGCAAAAATCGCGCTTGGTTTAATGATTCCTGTAGCGTGCAAAGCACTAGAACATACTGTTGATTATGGCGCACGGTTTACACTTTCTTTTTTATCAAAGGGAGCAGCCATCGGCGTTGTTATCAAAGAATCCACCGAACTATTACGCTTAAGCAATCGTTTTATTGCAGGATTACAAGGAAGTGAAAAAATGGCACTTGATCGTGAAGTAGCAATATGCGCCACAGGGGTTGATCCATTTGGTGCTTCCGTGATGACACCTACAAAAAATATTGATTCCCTTGACACCCCATCAACACATATTGATACTGATTCGGTGCATTACGCTTCTTCTACCGCTCCCCTTCATCCCATCACCATCATACGATAAATAGATATAATTCCCCCTCACCACCCGACAAGTTTAGCGTAATGCCATAGTTTTGGGATTGTGGTGAGGTTCAGTGCTGCATAGAGGATGCGTCGGATACCTTGTTTGAAGAAC
>RDXO01000009.1 GCA_004292675.1 Alphaproteobacteria bacterium
GCTGTATCTGTGCCATAGCCCTTCTCCTTTAGCCAGTTGATTACATTCTGCCACATTATGGCATCTGATGCAACCCAACCTGACGGGGATGGACAGCTAATCAATCAAACGACCGCTTATTCAGATCTAGCTGTCGTAAATAGTAACATCGCCAGAATCGTCGGAATCGTCATCTTCTTCTTCCCAAAAATTCGTTTGGTCGTATATCTCACGGTCATTGACCGCGAACTCGTCGCCTGAATCTCGGTCACAATCGTCATCTCCGTCACAATCGTCGCAAGCGAAAACGTTTGCGACAAGATCAAAAACAACGTCAAGAAAGTTTGCGACAAGGTCAAGAAAAGAGACAGATTGAAGTGTAGCTGTAGACATGATCGTTTCCTCATCAAAGAAAGTGAACGTGTACATGCCCTTTGTAGTATTGAAAAAACAATGAGGTACTTATTTTTGGGAAATAAGTAAAAACAAAGGTACAACTATAGTATAGGTGATAATACTGTGATTGTCAACAAGTAATTAAGTGATATTAATTGATGTGCAGGGATTGCCTTGCGTGCGCTTTGTTCTTCCGATCGTGTTAATTTTGCAGTGAAATAGTGAAAAATATGCCATATCTTGCTGTGGCAATATGAATAATATGGTATCAGAACGAAGATACTGCTAGGATGCAGCGTTTATATGACTCCGTCTATATGTTTAAGGAATTACCATGAAGGTTGAAGCTATACGTTTGCGTTTTTTATCGTATTTTGCACAAGAGGGGCATAGTGTCATCGCTTCTGCACCGCTTGTGCCGCATAATGATCCGACGCTGATGTTTGTGAATGCGGGTATGGTACCGTTCAAAAATATCTTTACAGGCAAAGAGCCGCAACCTACCCCTCCGCGTTATGCTTCGGCGCAAAAATGCGTGCGGGCAGGGGGTAAGCATAATGATTTGGATAATGTGGGCTATACCGCACGTCACCATACGTTTTTTGAAATGATGGGCAATTTCTCATTTGGGGATTATTTTAAGGAAGATGCGATTCATCATGCATGGACGTTTCTCACCAAAGAATTGGGATTGAAAAAAGAAAAACTTTATGTCACCGTCTATCATACGGATGATGAAGCGTTTGATTTATGGAAAAAAATCGCAGGGCTTGATGATGCGCGGATTTTGCGTGTGCCGACTAATGATAATTTCTGGTCGATGGGCGATACTGGTCCGTGCGGTCCTTGTTCAGAAATCTTCTATGATCATGGGGCGGATGCAGGCGAAGGACAATGGGCGTTGGATGCACAGGGCAATGATTTATTCGGGGCGCGCTTTGTCGAAATATGGAATCTCGTATTTATGCAATATGAGCAAGTCGATAAGGATACGCGCATTAATTTACCCAAGCCGTGCGTTGATACGGGGATGGGGCTAGAACGTATGGCATCGGTGATGCAAGGCGTGCATAATAATTACCATACGGATCTGTTTCAAGAATTGATTCGTGAAGCGCAATTATTGCTTGGTACGCCCTATGCTGATCAGCATGTGCCATCCTACCATGTGATTGCGGATCATCTACGATCATGCAGCTTTTTGATTGCGGATGGTGTATTGCCTGCTAATGAAGGACGAGGTTATGTGTTGCGTCGGATTATGCGCCGTGCGATGCGTCATGCGCATATGTTGGGCGCAAAAACGCCTGTGATGCACCAATTAGTTGGAGCATTGCAACGGGTGATGGGGGCAGCCTATCCTGAATTGGTGCGTGCAGATGCATTGATTCGTGCGACATTGCGCACCGAAGAAGAACGCTTCCGTGAAACGCTGGGGCGTGGCTTGAAATTGCTGGAAGAAGAAAAAAAATCCCTTACGGCAGGTGGCGTGCTTGCAGGTGATGTGGCATTTAAGCTCTATGATACCTATGGGTTTCCGCTTGATTTAACGCAAGATATTTTGCGTGGTTCGCAGATGCAGGTGGATGTTGCAGCATTTGATGCTGCTATGGATGAACAACGTACACGGGCGCGTGCAGCGTGGAAAGGTTCGGGAGCGCACGCGACGGATGCCTTATGGTTTGATTTGCATGAACGCTATGGTGTCACGGAGTTTTTGGGCTACACCCAAGAACATGCATCGGCATTGGTGCAGAGCATCGTGCGTGATGGGGCGGAAGTGACGGACGTGAACGCGGGTGATGTGGTGCAGATTATCCTCAATCAAACGCCATGCTATGGTGAATCGGGAGGGCAGATTGGTGATGCAGGGCGCATGAGTACCGAGCAGGGGGCAGTGATTGCTATTACTGATACGACTATTCCTGTGGCAGGATTATACGTGCATCATGTTCGCATTGAGGGTGGATGCCTCCGTGTGGGAGATACGGTAGAAGTGCGTATTGATCATGAACGCAGGGAGCGGATTCGGGCGAATCACTCCGCAACGCATCTGCTTCATGCGGCATTACGTGCGGTGCTAGGGGAGCATGTATCGCAAAAAGGATCGCTGGTGACGGAAGATAAATTGCGATTCGATTTTAGCCATAATAGCGCAGTACGTGCCGAAGAAATCCAACGCATTGAAGAGATCGTGAACGCCCAGATTTGGGGCAATAGTGCAGTGACCACGCGCATCATGACCCCTGAAGATGCCATGAATGCAGGGGCAATGGCATTATTTGGTGAAAAATATGGCGAGGAAGTGCGCGTATTGAGTATGGGACACGATGCCTATTCCGTGGAACTATGCGGAGGTACACATGTGCAGGCAACGGGCGATATTGGTATGTTTGTCATCACCTCAGAATCAGCGATTGCTGCAGGGGTGAGGCGTATTGAAGCAGCAACGCGCCTTGATGCCTATGCCTTTATGCATCAGCAACGTAATTTAATCATGCAATCCGCACAGATGCTTACGGCAACAACAACGGAAGTGCCTGCACGCATTATGGCATTACTTGAAGAACGCAAAGCCAGCCAAAAAGAGATGGCGCAATTAAAGCGTGATCGTGCTATGAGTCAAGGTGGTGAAGTGCAGGAGGTGCAGATCGGCGATATTACCATACTGACGCGTCATATGGATGGGTTGCCCGCAAAAGAATTGCGCGCCATTGCTATGGAGTTGATGCACGGACGCACCCATACCATTGTGGCACTCACGACCAATGATGAGGGCAAAGGATCAGTTTTGGTAGCGGTATCTTCTGAAGTGCAAGCGCGTTATCCAGCACCTTCTTTGGTGCAGATTGCTACACCCATCTTGGGTGGAACAGGAGGAGGAGGCAAGCCCGATATGGCACAAGGTGGTGGTGCAGATGGCAGCAAAGCTAAGGAAGCCTTGGCAGCGATTATTGAGGCGTTGCGTTAAATTTGTCCCTTCCCATGCGTGATGAGGATCATTAAAGATGCAGAGTGACTTATCGTTCCTCTCCATCTGATCCGTGTGTATTCATTCAGCGTCGTGCTTATCATCATGCACTGCGTAGCTGTCCATCCCCGTCAGGTTGGGTTGCATCAGATGCCATAATGTGGCAGAATGTAATCAACTGGCTAAAGGAGAAGGGCTATGGCACAGATACA
>RDXO01000045.1:0-895 GCA_004292675.1 Alphaproteobacteria bacterium
TATTACCGCCAAAGCCCTCACCATCACGGCGGGTGGCAAGGTGATGACCTATGGCGATGGCAACAGCTTTAATGGCTATAGCGAGCTTGGCTTGGAATCCGTCGATAGCATCAGTGCGGTGAGTTTGGCAAGCAATGCGACTCTAAGCACGTCGGGGAACTGGAATCAGGGGAATTGGACCATCACGCCCTCGGCAGCGACAGGCACAGGGCTTGGCAATTATAACATCAGCTACGCGCTCGGTACACTTACCATCAACCCGAAAGCCTTAAGCATCGTGAGCGCGAGCGGTGGCACACGCATCTATAATGGCACGGATAGCGCGAGCGTCAGCGGTACGCTTGGGGCAGGCACAGTCGGCAGCGATGTGGTGAATTTGGTTGCCCCCACCACGGCGACCTTCGCGGATAGGCATGTCGGCACGGCTAAAACCATCACCCACAATAACTTCACCTTAAGCGGGGCGGATGCCAGCAATTATAGCCTCACCCAACCCGTTAGCGTCACGGGCGATATTACCGCGAAAGCCCTCACTATTACGGCGGGCAGCAAGACGATGGTCTATGGCGATGGCAACAGCTTTAATGGCTATAGCGCGCCGGGCTTGGAATCAGCAGATAGCATTAGTGGCGTGAGCTTGGCGAGCAATGCGACACTCAGCAGCTCAGGCAACTGGAATCAGGGGACGTGGAACATCACGCCATCAGCAGCAACTGGCACAGGCTTGAGCAATTATAACATCACCTACGCGCTCGGCACGCTTAGCATCAGCCCGAAAGCCCTTAGCATCGTGAGCGCGAGCGGTGGCACACGCATCTATAATGGCACAGATATTGCCAGCGTCAGCGGTACGCTTGGTGCAGGGGTACTCACTAGCGATGTGGTGAGCCTCGTT
>RDXO01000045.1:912-1590 GCA_004292675.1 Alphaproteobacteria bacterium
GCAATTACAGCCTGACGCAACCGTCAAGCGTCACCGGCGATATTACCAAAGCACTACTCACGGTGAGTTTAGCGCAACCAAACCCTAGCCGCGCCGTTGGAGAAGCCAATCCGATTTTTGCTCTGCTGTTTGGTGGCTTTATGTCGCCTGATGATGCCTCGGTGATCAATACTCTGCCAACCGTGACTACGCTTGCGGATGCTACAAGCATTGCAGGACTGTATGATCTCACGATGCTCAACGGCAATGATGATAATTATGATTTTAGCTTCACGAATCCTGTAGGGACACTCACCGTCACCGCCCTATCAGCACCGCCGCCAGCTCCTGCACCTTCACCTGCTCCTGCTCCCGTTGTGCCAGTGCCTCCTACGCCCATAGCCCCCCCCATCGTGCCTGATGTGCCTATTGTGCCACCTGCACCCATCGTGCCACCTGTGCCAGTTGCGCCACCCATCACCCCGCCTGCGCCTTCCGCCCTCATACGCCTTCCCAATACGGTTGCACGGGTAACGCAAGATGCCACCATCAATATCGTGCGTGGTCCAACCATGACGCACACAACACAACAAAATTTTACCATCCTCAAAAATCTCAAATCCGACCCGCATTATAACCAATGGCGCGACCTCCTCACCATCGATGAAATCTTGGCGAAACGCTTAAGGCAGGAGTGAT
>RDXO01000016.1 GCA_004292675.1 Alphaproteobacteria bacterium
TGCATTATTCGATGCGATACGAATATTGCCTTGTGCTGCCATTGCCGCTATGTTGGTGTTAATTGAATTAAGTGCCATGGTAAACTCCTACGTGGACTTTTAATTGTTACTACATGAATTGGGCTATTTGCCCGTTAATTGATAATTATGAGACAATAAACGAACTGTTCATGAGTGCGAGCATAATTCAAAGAATGCTAACAATGTCTTAACAAAAGCAGAAAAAAACAAAAAAATATCACATATTTTGCTGCCAAAGATGAAATTTTTTATGGAACCGATAGAATTCTTGTATGCCACAAGGATAAGAGTGTGTTATATAAATGTCATGAGAAGCCATCATCGTACGCTATTATGCCTATTCATCATATTGTGCTACAGCACCCTAGTCTCTGCCTACGCGCAAAGTACGGCGGTGCAGGTGCCACAATCCTCTGCACAACTGCAATTAAGCTATGCGCCTGTAGTGCAGAAATCCGCTCCCTCGGTAGTGAATATCTACACATCACGTTATGTAGCAGTACGCTCAGGATTTGCCCCACTGTTTGGCGATCCCTTTTTTGAACAATTTTTTCGTGGATCACACGGGGCGCAACCACGCAAAAAAGAGGTGCATTCCCTTGGTTCGGGGGTGATTATTGATCCCTCAGGTCTGGTTATCACCAGCTTACATGTAGTGAAAGATGCTGAAGATATACGTATCGTATTGAATAACAAAAAAGAATATCATGCCGATCTCGTGGTACAAGATGCATCCTCTGATCTTGCTTTATTGCAGGTTCGTGATGCGGAGGGCAGCCTCCCTGCCCTTACCATGCGTGATTCGGATACACTCAATGTTGGTGATCTTGTTTTAGCGATTGGTAATCCCTTCGGTGTAGGGCAAACAGTGACAAGCGGGATCATTTCTGCATTGGCGCGTTCTGCTGAAGGCGTTGCGGATTATGATTTCTTTATTCAAACCGATGCTGCGATTAATCCCGGTAATTCAGGAGGGGCATTAGTGGATATGCACGGGCGTTTGATTGGTATCAATACCGCTATTTATTCTAAAACAGGCGGTTATATGGGAATAGGTTTTGCCATCCCTGCCAATATGGTACGCGCACTGATCCAGCACCGTGGAAGTGACGCACCATTAGTTCGCCCTTGGCTTGGAGCGCATTATCAGGATATGACACAGGAAATTGCCACGTCCTTAGGGTTGAACGATATGCGCGGTGTTTTGATACAGGATGTATTCCCCGATTCTCCCGCTGCACAAGCGGGCTTGCGCTCTGGTGATGTCATCCGCCGTTTTGATCAGGTCGATATTGATTCAGTAAGCGCGCTTAAATTCCGTATTGGCGTTTCATCTAAAAACACCCCCATAGCCTTGCAGTATTATCGCAAAGGCAAGACCTATGAAACCAAGGTAACGCTCATCAGCCCGCCCAACCCATCTCAAACTGCCATCCTTCTGAAGGGATCGCATCCGTTAAACGGTGTGCGTGTGGCGGAAATAACGCCTACGCTTGCCATGCAACTTGGGATACAGCAAGATAGTGATGGCGTTATCGTTGTGGAACTCACCAACGAAGCTAATCGTGGATTCTTGCAAGAAGGGGATATTATCCTCGGCTGCAATAATGTTCGCATCACGTCCATCAAAGCACTACAACAATCCCTACAATCCTCTCAACAAATCTTTTCACTCACTTTATGGCGCAACGGACATACGCTTGCGCTCAGGATGATGCAATAACATTATGGTTCATTACACTGTTTCAGAAGATGATGCTGGCTTGCGCTTGGATCAATGGTGCAAAAAACACTGCCCTTTCATTCCCTTTGGCGCGTTACATAAACTCATACGCAAGGGCGCGATTAAGGTAGATAATAAAAAAACCGATGCATCGACACGCCTTGTTGCCCATCAACAAATCTATTGCTCCGATGCGTTATTGGCAGAACAACCCGCATCCCTTCCGCCTTCTGCACCAAGCCTTTCACTTGCCAAAAAAAAGGAAACGCTGGGATGGATCATTAAAACCTATCCCCATGCTTTTGTGCTGAATAAGCCCGCAGGTATCGCAGCCCAAGGAGGCACGGGACTCAATGATAGCGTCGATGCTCGCCTTGATGCCCTAAAAGGTGAGAATGATGTGCGCCCTAAATTAGTCCATCGTATTGACAAAGATACCAGTGGCGTGATGATTATTGCACGCACCCGCCTCGCTGCTGCCGAACTCACCGAAGCATTTCGTGCCAAGACAACCCGCAAACGCTATTGGGCGTTGGTGGTTGGCGTGCCTGATCATCCCATAGGGAGCATCAATCTGCCACTTGGCAAACGCGATGTGCATCAAAAAGAAAAAATGCGCGTGGTTATCGATGAACATACTGGGCAAGAAGCACTGACCCATTACCGTGTGGTGGAAAGCTGGCATGGCTTGGTAAGTTGGCTGGAACTTTTTCCTGTCACGGGGCGCACCCATCAATTACGCGTTCACCTAGAGCATATTGGGCATCCGATTGTTGGTGATGGAAAATATGGGGGAGCATTTGCATTTCCAACATTTGCACAAAATGATGTGGTACTGGCAAAACAACTCCATCTTCATGCGCGCAGCATCAACATAAAAAGCCCTCTTGGCAACATCCACGCCACCGCGCCCTTGCCTGAACATATGCAACATAGTTGGGAATCATGCGGATTCGCTCCTGATGATCATGGGGTCTCATTATGGGAGCTGTACGATGTCCTCTAGTCACGCGCCTATTCGCCTATGGTATGAAGATGTGACGATCAGTGATGAAGCCCCTTATGCGCTTTTACTCGATGGACGCACAGCGCATACAAGTTCTGGCATAACTCTTGCACATAAGTCTTATATGTTTATGCAGCAAATCCAAAAAGAATGGCAACGTCAAGATACCTTCCTCGTACTTCATACGCTACCCTTGACGCGCCTGCTTTCTGGATTTCTGGAAATGGATGCAGATGTCCGCTTGGGCTTTTTTGAGGAGTTATATAATTACAGCCAACATGAATTATTATGCTATCAGGCAGATGCGTACACACCTCTTGCACAACAGCAACAACGATCATGGCAACCATGGTTGGAATGGGGGAAAGAAATCTACGGGCATCCATGGCAAACCACCCACTCGATTATGCCCATTGTACAATCCCAAGCATTAATTGATGCGATTAAAGCCTATCTTGCAACGCTCTGTGATGTGCAGATCTTTTGCTATACGATCCTCACCCAATCACTCGGTTCTTATCTTATAACGGATGCCTTATTGCGAAGCATATGCCCACCCGAAGAAGCCTTAGCATGTGCATGGCTTGAGCATGATACGCACATGGCACAATGGGGGGATGATCCTGAGTTGCAGGAAAAGCGAACACAGCTTGCCCATCAGATACGGGATGTATTGATCTTTCACGGCGCATCGCTTTAGAACCTGTCACAAATCTCTCTCTTATGGTCTGCAAATGGCAATTTTCTGCGCTTACCAAAGCTCATGTACCTTAAGTACACTCCGCTACGGTTCTCAAAAATCACCATTTTCGCCTCATAATAAAAAGATTCGTGACAGGTTCTTAGAACCATTCTTATATATATAAGAGTGTCATCGCTTGTCACCCTTCATGAGATATGAATGTTTTACTCTCCCGCCTGCGGGGGGAGCATAAGACCGAATGCATAGCGTGCAATATTTACAATAATGTGAAGGGTGGCAAGATATAAAGAGTGTCATCTGTATATATTGTATATATAAAGAGTGTCATCGCTTCAATAATGCCCCAAGGATACCGCGTACTAACTGCTTGGTCACCGTTGTTCCTACTTCACGGATTACCTGCTTGGCTATCTGTTCACCCAAACTTGCTGTAGGACGTGGTGCAGCTTTTGCTTTGGATGGTGGTTTTGGTAATGGGGCGCGTGCGCTTGTTCCCCATAGATTATCCGACTCTGTGCGCGGTTGTTGCATACGTGTCTGCAACATCTCACTGGCGGATTCACGGTTTAGAGCCTCCTCATAGACTCCCGCGATCGGACTCATTTTCAGCATTTCTGCACGTTCTTGGCTTGTGATCGCTCCCACTCTTGAGGATACAGGACGCATCAAACAACGCTGCACCACGGATGGCACGCCACCTTCTTCAAGTACGGATACCAACGCTTCCCCCACAGCAAGTTGCGTTATCACTTCTTCAGTATCAAAAGCGGCATTGGCACGGAAGGATTGCGCTGCTGCTTTGAGCATTTTTTGATCAGCGGGAGTATAGGCACGTAGCGCATGTTGGATACGGTGCGCTAATTGCCCTAAGATAGCATCGGGTACATCGGCTGGATTTTGCGTGACAAAATAGACTCCCACCCCTTTTGATCGGATGAGACGTACTAATTGTTCGATTTTATCCACTAATGCTTTTGGGGCATCATCAAACAATAAATGCGCCTCATCAAAAAAGAATACCAGCTTAGGCTTCTCCACATCACCAATTTCAGGTAGTTCCTCAAATAATTCCGAAAGCATCCACAGCATGAAGGTTGCATAGAGCTTCGGTGATTGCATCAGCTTATCCGCTGCTAAAATATTCACGGCCCCTTCGCCATTGGGCGCAAGACGAATAAACTCAGAGACTTCTAATGCAGGTTCACCAAAAAAATGTTTGCCTCCTGCTTGCTCTAGGGTAAGCAAAGATCGCTGTATGGCTGCAACCGATGCCGCACTCACATTGCCATAGCGAGCAGAATAGGTCGATGCGTTTTCGGATAGATGCAGCAACATTGCACGCAAATCATCCATATCAATCAATAGCAATCCTTCTGCATCTGCCACCGCAAACACCACCTGCAAGACACCCGTTTGCGTATCATTCAATTCAAGCAAACGTGCCAATAGCACCGGTCCCATCTCAGACATGGTGGTACGCACAGGATGCCCCTGCTCACCATATACATCCCAAAAAATCACGGGAAACGGACGGTAGCTAGGTGTTATTCCTAAATCATCCGCACGCTTTTTGAAGGCGGGCTTTTCTTCTCCTGCGCGTGCCATGCCTGAAATATCGCCTTTAATATCAGCAATGAATACTGGCACACCTGCCATAGAAAATGCTTCCGCCATGCCTTGTAACGTCACGGTTTTTCCCGTACCCGTTGCCCCCGCAATAATACCATGACGATTAGCATAACGTAGCGTAATATGTTGCTGCGAATTGTTCCCGCCAAGATAAAGATGTGTCATTGTTATATTCCCTTTTATGTAATCAGCGTACCATAAACTGATGTGATGGCGTTGTAAAGCTCCCTGCAACATGCGCTTGCACCCTATGCTCTCCACGTTGCAACGTCCAAAGCCATGATGCACCGTGTGTAGTATGCGCCACACCATCCACCACCCAAGTGACGGGGGCATCCTCCGCAACACCTGCCAAGCGCATCTCAAATGCTTGATGCTGCTGTGGAATACGCGGATCGAGTGCTAAACGTAATCCTTGCGATGGGCGTTCAATAAATGGTGTGAACGGAATCTTATCCACCTGATAGGGTGCATCCTGCGTGCCTTGTACAAAATATTCTGTACGTGTAGCGCATTGTGCATCACCACGTTGCAATGCATCTACATCCGCACATATCTCACGCTGCACCAAATGCGGATTCAATCCCAGCGGAGCAGAAGGTTCATCATGCATCACTGCATGAAATAATGAACGTAATGCCAAGGCTGCCCCATGCGATCCCGTTACGCCATCCATCGGACGATAATCCGCATTACCCATCCATACCCCAATCACATAATGATGATTATAGGCTACCGCCCATGCATCACGATAATTGGTTGATGTTCCTGTTTTAACGGCGGTTTGCATCGGAAAATTCAAGATGCTAGAAGTCCCAAACTCCCATGAACGCGCCCACGGATCGGAAAGTATATGCCCCATTAGGGATGCCACTTCTCTTGAATAGATCTTCTGCTGTGCTGCTAACGGTTCATCACGCAGCACGCGTAGCTTTTGCACTATCCCATGTTGCGGGAAGGTGGCATAGGCTTGTACTAAATCCAGCAAGCTAATTTCGCCATTGCCTAGTGCTAGACCTTCATCATAAAAATCATAAGGCTTCGTCAAACTATCGAACCCTAAACGCCGTAATAATGCAAGATATGCTTTAGGTGTCACAAACTGAATGGTGCGTACCGCAGGTATATTCAACGAATTAGCAAGTGCCATGCGTAAAGGGACTTTGCCATAATGCAAACGGCTGTAATTGCGCACATGATGCAACCCTGTTCCAACATTATCCGCATACGGGGCATCATCAAGCAATGTCGCTGCCGTCCAGCCTTTGTGCAATGCTGCCGCATAGAGAAATGGCTTAAGCACTGATCCCGCTTGCCGTGGCGTAGTAACCATATCCAAGGCGCATCCTGCTTTGTTGGGATGTCCTTCGCATCCATCACCGATAGATACCCATGCACGGACTTCACGCGTGCGATGATCCAAAACCAAGGCTGCGGCATGATCCACCTTGCGATGTGCCAATGATGCTAGCCTTTGCGCTAAAATCTCATAGGTTGCTTGCTGCATGGTTGCATCAAGCGTTGTCGTGATTGCCTCAGATGATGAAGCATAAGGCAGGGTATGCTTGCGTATAAATGCCATCATATGGTGTGCATCCACAGGGGGAAGAGGCGGTTGTAATTCCCATGCATAGGATGTGAGGCTATGCAATGTTTCATGCGTCATCATCCCGCGATCCACCATACGCTGCGCTAACCGCCCTATTGCCCCTTCAATCGACACCGCATCATGATAGAGATCATAGGCAGAAGGAGCGCGTACTAAAACCACAAGTGCAAGCATCTCTTTCGGGGTAAGCGTATCGAGATCACGATTAAAATAATAGCGCGCTGCCTGCACAACCCCGCGTCGTTGCGCTGCATAGGGTACTTGATTTAGATAAAATTCCATCAGTTCACTTTTGCTTAAACGCTGCTCCAGCATCACCGCTTCAATGCCTTCCATCCATTTTGCCCATAGGGTACGGCTTCTGGGATGAAGCATCCGTACCACTTGCTCCGTGATGGTACTCGCACCCCGTCCATGCGTTCCTTGTGTCACACGCTGCACCACTGCATGAAGGCGCGCCCGCCAATCGACCCCATGATGATCATAAAAACGCTTATCTTCTGAAATCACAAATGCATCACGCATCAACCGTGGAATATGATGCCATGCGGTGCGATTATGCATATTCCACTGATCATGATAATGGTAGGATAATGGCTCACCATGCCTATCCAGCATTTGCACACGATGCGGAGCGTAGCGCACCTGCTGATAGGATAGATAAGGATCACGATAGGCATAGAGGGTGGCACATAGCACCATCACCACCATGATGATTGCACTACGCAGCACCAATTTCATGGTTTCTCACCAGCTCTAATACGCACTTGTTCACCCGCACTCTTTCCATAGGTTTCAGCATGATACATCTCCTCTACATGCAGTGGCGGAGCATGGAATGTACCTGCTGCAATCGCATATGCTGTGTAGGACAGATGATAATTCCCCGCACTCGCATGATCCGCATAAAAACGTGCGAATTGATGCGTCAATTCTTGATGATAAAAGCCCCAGCGCGAACGCTCTAACGAGTTCCACTCTTTGTGCTTGTGCCACCATGCCCCTTTTGCCGCCTTAAACGCACCAGTCGCATCATTCGCATCCACCACAGATGCGGTATGTAGCTGCGTATTGATCGGTTCAAGCCCTGCTACCATTGGGTCATCCACCACCACATAATAGCGATCCGTGGGAAGGGTAAGATACATATCCACGCGCACTACATCCCCCTGTTTAATCTCAGCGGAAGATGCCAGCAACTCCCAAACATCCCCACGCTTGACGCTATATTCACGATGCACCTCAAACCCTGCATTCACCGCATCTATTTTTTCTTCGCGTGTGGCATAGTGCAACTGCGTTGTATAATAGCTGCGCCCTGTGCCTTGTGCTTCAATCTTTAGTGAGGTGGGTGAAGCTATCTCGTTTTTAGTGAATGTATGAATGATGTTCAACGGTTCATCAGATACTTTTTCAAATATGGCTTCGCCAATGAAATTGCCTTGTACCGTCGCTTTTATGGTGGTATGGATTGCTTTACCCTCATAATGCTTCGCATAATCCGCCATCGCGCTTAAACATGCGACATGTTCCTGCGTGCTTTTATAGGATTTTGGCTGCTGATATGCCTTGAGAATCCCGCGCACTAACGGTTGCACCATAGTGTGCATCTGCTCTTTATGCGTGACATTTTGCTCCCATGCCACAAGGTGCGATACCAAGACGCATTGATCACGCAATGGGGATGCAAGCACGCGCCACGCTATAGTATCATCCTGCGCACGCACCTGTAGCACACCACTATCATGATGCAGATACGAGCGTATACGATCCACGCCTTCCTTAAACTGCTTCGTAAACGCTGCATCCCCTGCCAATACATCATTAAAATAAATCTGACCAACAAGCAGCATTTGTGAGGCATGAGATCGCAATCGTTCTGCTTGCGCTGTGTCGGTTGTATGATGATGCGCTAATGCCGAAAGAGCCATCGCCCGTACAGTGGAAAGCACATGCAGATCATAACCTGCTTCGGTGGGGGCATGACGTAACAATTCTTCAAGATAGCCATATAGCTTGGTTTCCACTTGCTCGGGGATTATATAGCCTGCACGACGTAATCGCATAAAAGCATGAGCCGTATAGGCACTTAAATACGGATCAACATACGCATTTTCACCCACCCAAAATGCCATACCACCATTGGGTGCTTGATAGGATGCAGCGCGATCAACCAAGGTTTGAGCTAAGGCGTGCGCCCCTTCCCACTGCACAGACTGCCCAACATAGTTACGCAACTGATGATAGCTTGAGGCTGCTAATGCCTTAGAGATCGTCTGCTCCCAACATGAATAGGGATAATCGCGCATGTCGCGGAATGCTTCATGCATCCCCCCAAGCAAAGATGGGGATAGTTGCACATGTAACTGCGATCCATCAAGGATCGCATCTTCAGGGAGCAGCATCGGAATATCCACCGCCCTTGGTGCAATGAGCGTACCCGCTTGCGCAGCAATATGCATCGAACGGCGTTTTTTGATCGGCAAGCGATGAATGAGCGCATCGCCATCAAGCGCATCTTCAGCGCGCATGGTAATAGTGATGCTACCTTCCTCATAATCGCGTTGTTGTGGAAGTAATCCCGCTTCTATAGGTACGGAATGCGTCGTGCGCCCATAAGGCGCAAGCGTGATCTGCTCTTTTTTAGTAACGGAGCGCGTCACATCACCATTCACTTCAACCTCAAGATTCAAGGTGCGCGTCTTATCCATACGATTAAAGATGCTAAAACTTAATTCCGCCTTATCGCCTTCCATCAAATAATTCGACATAGCAGGGCGAATCTCAGTCGGTTGCGTCACGCTAAATTGCGCCTCGCCTAAGCCCATCTTATCGCTCGGTGTCCACGCCATCGCAAGAACGCGCCATCCTGTGAGGTTATCAGGGAGCGTAAATTGCGCTGTGGCATTGCCCAACTCATCGGCACGTAACGCAGGATTCCAATAGCTAACAAAACGCATTAATGAGCGCATCGACATATCAACGCCACCATCCCCACCCGCATTCACGCCTTTTTTCTCAAATGAGTGCCGCCCCACCATACGCATCAGGGTACTAAAATTGCGCACATCAAGGCTACCAAGCGCGAATAAACCTCGGCTTGGGTTGAAATAATTCACGCCGTCTTTCAGCAAATCCAAAACAGCTTCATCCAGCACTACTACCGCAAATTGGATGGGTTCTTTTGTGGTTTTATGTTCCGCGTGCAAACGCAACGTCACTTCTTCACGTGGTTTATAGTGCGATTTATCGGCGGTTGCTTGGATGTTCAACAATTTCTCGCTATCTTCCACTTCCACCGTGACATAGCCTGATTTGAAGGTTGGTTTGCCTAAATCAATCTGCCCCTCAATAGGGTGATGTTCAATCGGTTTATCTACCCGTGGAGAGCTAACAATCACGGACAAATAAAATCCCGGAATGTGATCAGCAGTGATGGGAAATTCAATCACAGGCGCGCTTTCATCCAAGGTGCGGGTAAATTGATCAATCACCCCATAGCGTTCTACTGTGACCCATGCTTGCCCTTTTGGATACGGATTTTTGATCATGTAGCGTGCTATGTCGCCCACTTTGTAGGATTTTTTCTCTGGGATGATTTCTAATGCATGTTCATTATTACTGTTCCATGCCACATAGTCACCACCGCCCGCATAAAGATGGGCAATCGTTTGATGCTCGCGCCCTTGATCATCGCGCACCTTCGCCACCACACGATAATAGCCTGCTTGTTGCGGAGTAAAAGTGCAACTTCCTGCATCCTCTGTGGACTCAGCCTCGCATCTATCCTGCACGTTCCATGCCGTGTTATATTCATCTAAATAGACATTTCCTGCGCTTTTTACCTTGGCAATTTTCACCTCTTCACGCATAAATTCAAGGTTTATCTTAGTGCCTGCCTGAGGTACGCCTTTCGCATCCACCACCATATAATGGATCGGGGTTGCAACTCCCGCCTGCCACATCCATTGATCATTACGCAATCCTACAAAACGATCTACGCCCGCATAGGGTTTATGGCTACGCGTAGTGATATATGCCCCGCGATCATCCTGCACGGCAGATTCAAACAATAACCGTCCATAATAGATGCTTTCTTCGGGAGCTGTGAATGAGGTATGATACGCTCCTTTCGCGTCTAATTTATCTTCTTTCTTGAAAATTTCCTTATGATGAATGTGATTGTGCGCACTGTCAAAGGTAAAATTCTTTGCTTTTGGATGGGGCGCATCAAAAGGTTGCGATTCCAAAATTGCCGTCACACGTACCGGTGCATTCGGAACATTCCCACCACCATGCATGATTGCATGGCTTTCAATGTTCACTTGTTCTCCTGCACGGAATAGTTCGCCTTGCACTTCTTGGCGTAGTTTGAACGGTGCAGGCGTGAAATCGCTCACCAGAACTTTCATCGGAAACCATGTATATGTGCCTTTCACCCCCTGCCCTTGCGCATAATATTCATAGCGATCTTCGCGGTGCTTTGCCACATCGGAAGTAAGGCGGAACTGATACCATCCCATAGCGGATTTTTTGGGAAGGGTAACACTACCTGATGCTGTACCGAAATCATCCAAGGTGATTTTTTTATGTTTATGCACTACTTTTCCCGTAGGATCAATCATCTCAAGCACATACAATGCTTTAGGTGGCGCAACCAATGTGCGGTTATCTTGTTGACGCACCACGATCTGATAATCAATTTTATCGCCTGCACGATATATCCCTTGAGGTGTATACCCCCATGCACGCATATGCCCATAACGCTCTTTCGGGCGAGCATAAATGGATTCCCCCACACTACGATACGTATCCAACTCGAATGATGCTTCTATCGGCAATATTGCCTTGCCTTGGCTGTGATCAACCATCACAAAGATACGCGACGATAGCCCCCATAAATCATAGAAATGTTCATAGAGATTCAATGTGGGATCAAACTCAGATGTTCCTGCTAAACTCGCTACCCCTGTAGCATCGGTTTGTGCCTGTGCGATTATCTTTGATTCATCGTGCAGATTATGGAGGGTATCATGCACCAAACGCACCTGCGCACCTTCCACAGCTTTGCCCGTTGCCATATCCGTGACCCATACGCTACTAGAAAAATGCCCTATCTTGGCATGTACTTGAAATGGGGTGACTTGTGCAAAAAGCTGATTATTTTGATAATGTTTCCCTACCTCGGGGGTTGTCTTAAGCGTTCCTATCAGCGCCCCTCCTTGTTCCCCTACGAGAGATCGTATCTGCATCGGAATTGCAAATTGTTTATTACGAATCTTTGGGAAGGCATAATGATGGGTGTGAACCGTTCCTATTTTTGGTTGATGCACGAGATGATAATCCAGTTGCGCACTATCCAAATTATTCACATAGAGCGGTATATCGCTATCTATGGCTTTCTCAAGCACGGCTTCTCTATAAATCAATTCAAAGTTCGGTTTGCGGTGATCGGTACGTAGCGTCATCGCTATAGGTGTATCAAGCGTGCGCCCGAATTCATCGCGCAATCCTGTTGCGGGTTGATCAACGAACAATCCAACAATTTTATACCACACACCTTCCCACCATGGCACATCCGCACTTAGTGGCTCTTTACTGCGTATCTGATAATCTGTTGCTGCTTTAATCCCTGCTGGCAACCATATATTATATTTGCGCCCTTCTTCATACGATGAAGATAATTGTGAATAATCCTCAAAATCCCCCCAAGGGTCTGCACCACCCTCCAGCGTGATAGGCGGAGAAAACTGCATATGCTCCTTAATTTGCGATCGTTTCACAGGCGCACTGAACGATAATGCCGCACCGCGCATGGGGTTACACTGCTTCCATGTCTCAGGCTTATCCGCTTCCATCAGCACTAAGTTTGCATCATCTTCATTGGTATAACACTGTACACCAAGAAAGCGCAATGCAGGGAAGGTACGAAATGCTAATAGATTACGCTCTACGGTGCTTGGCACGCTACCATGAGCAGATACTAGCCCTGCTTTAAGTTTTAGCACCATCGGCGTATCTAGCGGCAATGATCCCACAGGCTTCACCCACCACACCGAACGCGCCTTTTGCCCCGATGCCGTGCGCACTAGCGTATCTTCTTGTTCTCCATCTGGGATAACCACGCGCACATCATACTCATGCCTATGATGGTTCGTAGGGGCAAATCTAAAACTTTTCTGCACGGAACGCCATGTCACAGGCTGCGAAAAATGCACACGCACCAGCGGACGACCTGCCGAAAGCCATGTGGTGAAGGATGCATAATGCACATCGGGCAATACCGTAGTAAATTGATGCGTGATTGGCTGCTGCAATTTTGTTCCATCAAGCGCACTAAACTCTGGCTTTATCTGCATTTTATAGAATGTTGCTTGCTGCAACGGTGATGCTGCGGGAATCTGACATGCAAGCGTGTCGGTATCCAGCCACCGCCACCCACACGCAACCTTCGGTGTGATGGTGATGGGTATCTCGGTGGTTGCACGATCCATGTTGCCCAACTGCACCATCGGTTTATTGAACTGCAACACAATCTGCTTTGATAAGGCTGCATCATCCCCTGCTGGCGTGATATTTTGAATGATCAACGGATCACTCAATGATTGTGCATTAGCACAAAATGCAACCATCATGAACAGAACACAGCATACTATTTTCATAACGCATCTTCCCCCTCCTCACCTGTACGGATACGGATAATATTATCGACAGGGGATACAAAAATCTTACCATCGCCATAACGCCCTGTATAGGCTGCATCTTTGATAACTTTCACCATGCGATCTACCTGATGATCCGCCACATAAACTTCAATTTTAACTTTGGGCAATAAATCAACCACATATTCTACCGAGCGGGACATATCGCTACGCCCTTTTTGTCGCCCATAGCCTTGCGCTTCAATAATGGTTAACCCCTCAACGCCTGCCTCTTGCAGTGCTTCCTTGACATCATCAAGCTTAAACGGTTTAATCACTGCTTCAATTTTTTTCATTGGATATTCCATAGGTTTGGAAAAATAACGATTGCTTTTTCAGCAACAACCCGACACTATACTAGCTTATTCACAGATACAAGTAGTTTTACACTGCCCCCTTTTTGCGTTCGAGTTCTTATGAGCAAACATGTGTTGATTGTACGCCACGCCCACGCGTTAGATGCCCTATTGGGGCAAGAAGATCACGACCGTCCACTTTCCACGCATGGGGCATATGAGGCAAAAATGCTTGCCACCTATATGCAGAACCAGCATATCGTGCCTGATCATATCCTATGTTCAAGCGCGGTGCGCACACGCGCTACCGCAGCGATTCTCGAGCAAGAGTCTGCTCTATCTTTAGAACTACGCCACAATCTTGATAGCCTTTATCTGGCGGATGCTGCACAATTACAACAGCATCTTACATCTCTTGATGATAATGCACAATGCCTTATGGTGATTGCGCATAATCCGGGGGTTTCTGAATGGGCATATTGCCTTGCCTCCCCACGGGAAAAAGAGACACTCCCTTATGTGCTGCACACGGCAGGATTGCTACATTTCTTTTCTTCATCTTCTTCATGGCATGAAGTTGCCTATCACCAATGCCGTTTGCTGCATCTGTTTGATCCCTCCCTTTGCTAAAATGTTTTTGTCATAAAACTGTCATTTGCATCTGAAAAAATTATGGTGCAGGATGCACGCTATCGTATAGAACAGAGGTAGCACGCCATGAAAAAATCATCTAACGTAATGTTACTTCATGCTCAATCCAAGGATGCATCCGTGATTGGGGCGGAAATAAACGCGACTCACGATGGGTCTTATGCAATGCTGCATATCGCAGCGGGGCATGATAGTGATGCACTAAAAACACAATTACAACAATCCGTGCCAAATACCAACTTCCTACACAATGTTTCGCATGAAGATGGAACGCATCTATTGATCCTGCAAAGTTCCCTCACACCAGATGCATTGAAAAATTCCTTAAATCAGGCAGGCTGCACCTTAGCAGAACCAGAAGCAGGAAAAGAAGAATTTCATCCGTGGAAATGGCGTGGCTTCAGTAGTATTGTTGGGCAAAGTTTACAGCTTGTGTCAAGTTTCACCAGTGTGCCAAAGAATGCAGATACAAATTCCATCTTTTGTTTTGCTGTTCTCAACATCGCGGCAAGCACTATCAACATTGCGTTTGGAGATCAGCATAAGGAAGATAAACATCGTCTGAATTATATTAAACAAAATATCAATGATGCATTGACCCCTTATGTGGAGAATCCTAATGAATTACCCGATCTGAAGTGCAATTCATTGGATGCACGCAAAGCAGAAATGCAAGAGCCTACGCTTGGCGAAAAATTATATGAAACCGCACGTCATTATTCGGTGACCGTTGGTGAAGTAGCACTGCGCACTCTTGGTTCAGCATCGCTAGTATTTCCTGCTGTAAAATTAAAAAACGCCATCCCTTTTATGCAGCAAGGTGATTTTTTAGGTGCATTCAATGCGGCTAAAAATGATAACCCCATCTCCATTCAAGCAGGCATTATGATGTTGACGGGTAAATTTCTTTCCATGACCGCGAAAGAGCCTGATCCGTATAATCCGCAACCTGCATCTATCCTTGATCAATTTCGTGAAAATGTTGCCTTTAAGGCAAGTTCTGTTGTCGAGTTTGGTGCATCAAGCTATATGATGGCAGATCGCCTTAATTTTGTGGACGCTGAGGACAGAAAAAACAATATCAATGATAAAAAACTTGTAAAAATAAAAGCCTTTGGAAAAGAATTTGACCGCGATTATTTCGGCGGAACAGGACATGGCGTATTTAATGCGGGATATGTCGTTCGTCTGGGCGCGCCTTTTGGCTCACTGGAAGTCGATATGAAGCACGTCTATGCCTATGTGAGTGATGCACTGATGCACGTTCCTGAAGAACAACTACCCAAAGTGCTGCTTGCTACCGCTGCGGGGCTAAAAGATCATTTTTCAGATAGCAACATCAGCATGATTGAAATCTACACAGGCATTGTTGAAGATTTACGTAACCATCATCAAGTCGATATTGCCAATCTATCCACCAACAATACACCTATAACAGATATTCCCAACATCACCATCCATCAAGTGCAACGTCAAGGTACGGCACATGCCCAAGCTCCTGCACTGGCTATGGCGCATTAATTATCAAAAAATTCTGTGCATAAAACAGATACTAGGTTGCGTTAATTTTTCGCTAATGTGCTAGCGAAAATGCTGGATTTGCGAGAACTGCAATGTAAGTAGCTGTCCATCCCCGTCAAGTTGGGTCATTGATTACCGAGTGTATAACCCGATTGCAGACGGCAAAAACAAGCTGGATCACGTGGCGGATATGATTGCGCCCACAGCGTGGAATGGAAGAAGTTGGATTTTGGCGTGGTGTTGTTTGATAGCTGGTATGTAACGCATGATCTGATGAAGTTGTGGATGATTTGGGGAAACGCTTTTATAGCGCGACTTTGACATTGTGATGACGCATTTCATGCGTAAGTCCTGTATATCAACGCGAAAAAGGATAGAATAACTGCCCCACTGGATCAGCAGGCATCGGATGATCCACGCCATAATGCTCAGGTAACACGCCCTTAGGCATATAAAACGTACCAAATATCACGTCTAATATCGGAAAAGTGGGAGCAAAATTTTTATTCCCACCCTCATCATAACGCGTATGATGCCAACGATGAAACACAGGACTTGCCAAAATATATTTGAATGCACCAAACGTCCAGTTCACATTCGCATGAACCATCAGTGAATAAATTTTATTTAGCAACATTAATTCTACCATCACCATAGGGGAAAAACCTATCATGATACACAGCACATCGACCAGAGTAAAAGCCAGCCAAAAATTTATGGGGTGAAACCTAAAAGAATGAATCCAATCCAACTGCTTGGGGAAATGATGTACCGCGTGAAACTTCCATAAAAAACCACGATGAAAAAACCGATGCACCCAGTAAAGATAAAGATCGGATAATAATAGGTACAAAACCGCTTGCAGCCACAAAGGTTGCGCAGAAAGTATGCCCCCTGCCCCCTCTTCATAAAATATGAAAAAATCATCCTCACTGACCTCGAATCCATAAAGAACCATGGATGCAAGCATCATCATATAAAAATAGACCCAGCGCGTTACCAAGGGCATCAGGAAGATAAAGCTAAAATCTGCCAAGATGTTTTCCTTCCACCATTTAATGCCCCGGTTGCAGGGCATCCATAGGGAGAGGAGAGAAAAAATAACGCACGAACAGACAAGAAAAATCAGCAATTCTTCAACATAATGGAGGAGCATTATCGATTATCCTAAATAGGAGAGCATCACAATCATACTTCCAACTGTCCCCATCACCCATGCAGAATGGCGAAATTTAGGGGATATTCTGCCAAGCACGGCATAGCTTATGATAGCGAAAAACACGGATAAGATGACAAAGGGGATGATGGCACTTTTTCCTAAACACCATCCGCCTAACCCCAACATCATCGCATAAATGGGAAAAGGTGTGCGTTTGCGTGCAATGGCACATTCTGCCCCCCATATCACAATGCCAACCATCATGGCAAGATAGCCACCCATGAAAAAACCTGTAATAGGTTCACCAAACGACATACGATACACCGCAGCAACACCCAAAAAGGCAGAAACTAACACTGCAAAAAGACGTTTTTCAATGAAATATAAGGCAGCTATGGTGATTAAAATCACATCCATAGACAAAATCAGCACCAATGCTTGCCCAAAGCCATAAATGAAATAATTAGCGGAAAATAATATGCCACACAAGGCTTCAACAATCGTATAGGTCACAGGGATTGCGACAACCGCGCAATAACGGCACTTGCCCCGCGTTGATAACCACGAAAACACCGGAAAGAGATCCTTAGGTGAAAGATAGACCCGGCGTTCACATTCGCAATAAGGCGGATCATTGGCTATGGTTAAACCACGAGGCAAACGATAAATAAACGAGGTCGCATAATTGCCCGCAGCAATCCCTAGAATGAACATTATGACAATACCGACATAATAATAGACTAGGGAGCTAGATAAAAATTCTACCATAGGTTTAGTTTTGTACTGTTCGGGTTGGATCAATCAATTCATCTAAATAACGCCCCTGAAAGAGGGAAATACCAAATGCCTGACCATATTCCACCGCTTGCCGGTTATCGCAACGGGTTAAGATAACGCGATTAGCACCACAACGCTTCACTGCCTCCGCAATGGCTTTATTTTCTGGATTCGATGCCTCATTGGCATTCCATTGCAACTTAATCAAATCCACTTCTAATAATGCACGATTAATCATCGGGAAACTATGTTCCGTGACACCATCAAGGCACAGACGATACCCCATTTTCTGCACATAATCACGCGCAGAGATAAAGGCATACATATCCTCAAATATATCTGAGGCTTGCACTTCCAAGACAACGGATACCTTTGACGAAGCACGCAGCGACGCATCAAAGGCTTGAAACACATCCGACATCAACGTCTTGACATTGAGATTAATACTAATAGGTGACGATGTGTGCTGTTCGGCACGCTCACTAAGCATCAACAAAATTTGATGATCGAGCGTTAATGTGAGGTATTTGAACAACCAGCGATTACTGACTAAATCCACATCCGTGTCGATAAGCTGCTTAAGGTGCGCAATGTTGATATAGAGTTCGTCAAACACGCGACGCACTGCCATGCTTGGCACGGTGGCACAAATAGGCTGCTTACGCATCGCTTGAAGCACATCCACCTCACCAATGAGACGCTCAATCTGCCCCAAATTTGATGAATCAAAAAAGCGTGCTTTCTTTAACATATTGACTGAGAGAAGACTCTCGCCTGCTTTATCTTTTTTTGTAGGCGTAGCCGTAGGCAATGGCGTTTTTCGATTGCTCAACATTTTTTTGCGAACCATCGCGCACACATCTTCATACGAATCGCGCATCACAAAAACATGGCAAAAATCTTCATTCTCATGCCCATCATGGGTATAGGCCAAGGGATCATCCATGAATAAATAACGCAACTGGAATATCACTTTTTCCATCAACATTTTTGGGATATTATGCCCTACCACCATAAGGTTAGCATCGTCAAACAGACAAATCAACCCTTCTTGATTCTTCAACAAATCACTGATTAAATTGGTAGCGATCTTGATCTGATATTCGCTACGATAATATTCCAATAGCTGGGAAAAATGAAACACGACAACCACGCTATCGTTCATTATTTCTTTGTTGCTTGCAAGATATTCAATTAACTTCGCTTCTGCGCCTGTGCTTATAAGTTTCATAGCGATTCGTTCACTTCACAACTGTAAATAGGGTTAGAAATATATAGTCGTTCAGTGATTATACGCATAATTCTGCACAGAGTAAACAATGTTTACACGAATCATGGGATGACCTATTATCGATTAAACCTTCGCTGTGTCATAAAAGATTCCAATGCTCGCGTGTCCGCACTCAAGAGCGGATCATCCATAGACTTTTTGAAATAGAGCGTAATTTCTGGAAAATCACTAATCGCCATACTTGGCAATTTGAAGGTGAGCGCGTAATTCATCGCCCATTTTTTGATGTTTGCAGCCCCAACCATCGTGCCTATCGCATGTTTTGAGCGGAATTTCAAACCGTTTGTGTGCATCCGCGTGGAATCAATATTAAATGCACCTTCCACTGTTTGAAAGGTAGTTTGCCCCTTAATCAAAGCAATGCGTACCGTATTGGCAATTTCACTATTACTGCGCACGCTTGGTAAAGATTGTACCAGACTTGCCACATCAAAACCGCGAATGACAATATCCCTACCAAATAATACCATGTTTGCAGAAAGATTATCAATCAAATTATTCAGCGTAATGCCACCTGTATCAAAACGTAGATTGATATTCATCCGCCCGCGAATCGATGATAGATTTAAGGTCGATTCCAACATACGATGCACTAAAACATTTTTTAGCCTCAAATCTCCTTTGATCCCTGCAATGGAAGATACGTCGATTGTACCTTTATAATTCATCGAACCTTCCCATACATCTGCATACCACTCACTTACATCCCACACGCCTTCATCGGTTTTAGCCTGAATACGCACATTTTTCATGACCACGGAATCATGAAATAATTCCCCAAACTCTAGATCAAACACGCCTGAATAACCTTTTAAGAAATCCATCACTAGGGGCTTATCTCCCCATATACTAACATTATTATCACGCTTCACAGGATAGGTACGAAAGCTACGTCCAACCAATGAGTTGACATTGAAATGTGATAGATACACATGGGCGTTAATATTAGGGATTGCTTCGGATTGATCAATGCCAACATCACCTGAAAATTTAATTTCGCCAACATTCAAATCCACCGAATTAAATTGCATTTTATCCGGGGCAATAGTGAGTAAAAACCGTGAAGGCTTGCCCTCTAAATCATACAAGGTAAAGCGATCAAATACCAAAGTGCATTTATAGCTATTACGCATAGAATCAAGCCAAGGCAAGGTGATTTTTGGAGTATCAAAATTATCCTCCAACAGCGCACCGCTTGCCGCCGGGTTGATATAACGCGCTAAAGAATCCAGCTTACTGCCCGATATTTTCAAATTAGCCACATAATTGGTCTCACCTTCGGGATAATAATCAACCGCACCTTCGACAAAAAAATCACCCGCTTGAAAGCGCAATTCTGAAATGGCACTTGTCTGAGGAGAGATATAGAGTGTTGATTTAGCGCGGAAGTTACCTTCATGATTTGCCATCAACTTATGTTCATCAAGGTTTAGCCCACTCATAAAGGCTTGGATATTTTTTCCTAATAATTCCAATGTTGCATCCAAATTGACATTTTTATTAATATCCATCTTGAGGATACCAAAGAGCAATAATTGCGTATCACCCGCCATATGCGCAACCGCCTGATTGATGGTCAATTCACCATCCCGTAGCATGGCAGATAAGTCAATATTGCGTGATTCCACCCCAAGCCATGCTAATTTCTTGATGCGCACATCAACCGTTCCTCGACTTTTGGCAGGAAGCATATAGGCTATCAAATGATTAAATTGCTCCTTCGTGTAGGAAGCTCCAAAATCATCATCAATCGTCACTTCCGCTAATTCAAGATTGATCTTAAACAAGGCACTATCCCGATTGACAAGAGACAGACCTATAGATAGCGGGTGTTCATTCATCGTCATATCACGTGATGCTACAACCAATTTCGCCCCTTGCATTTTTATCGCAAGCCCACCTTTAATGGCATTATCCTCTCCCCATATATCATGCAACCGATCATTATGCGCTTGTATATCAACAAGATAAGCCCATGAAGCAAGATTTTTTATATGTGATTCTATCATGCCATCCAAATGCAGCGCATTCTTGATATATCCCCACTTGCCTTCATAACGGACGGTATCTTCACCTGAGGTAAGCTGCACCTGAAGAGCATCCATGGCATCACGCACAGATCGCCCCGATGCATGAAAATGCATTTTATGCTCGGAAATGATCATATCGAAATCCGAAGTAAATTCTCCTTCCTTATCCGCATGGAAGCTCCCACTTACCCCCTGCAATTCATAAAGATTTTGCGCACCAAAGGGAAGAAATGATAGCTTGCTCGCTTGAATATGAACATCCGAGGGAATATAGGGATTGGATAATATTTTTCCAACATGTCGTGATAATTCAAGGGTATAGACATCAGGATTTAACTCTTGGATTTCCAAAGAAAGCCCATCAATCTGCATAGATTCAGCGTGAAAATCACCCGTAAATGCATCAAAAATCCCAAAATCGATTGCAACCATCTGAATGGTCATCAATTTATCTGATAAAGCCTTGGGATGATTTTTAATAATCACCCCAGAAAAAGTCATGCGTGGTTTCAGAGGAAACGATGCCTCAGCAGAACGTATGCTCACATCATAACCTAATTGCTCACTTAAATCATGCTGCACACGCACGCGCATCTTTTCAGCATCCATCATCATTGGCACAAAGAGCGTGGATAATGCGATCATCACCAGCAAAATAATGCATATAATCAATACAATTTTAACTTTTTTTGAAATTGCAATCATCACGCCCACCTATGAATGAGGATCTATAGCACTATGATTTATAGTGCTATAGTGCTTCCATCATATAATTACCGATTGATCGGCAATTATATGATGGTAAAAGCACTATAAATCATAATGTTATAGTCGTTCTTTGACATAAAAATAAGCATTTTTTTGTCAAACGACTATATAGTTTATAAGTTCAACGCATTCTTGTCACGAAGCAACAAAAAATGAGCATCACTATAATTGATGCACATGTATATCTATTACTGGTTTTTTCCCTAATTCATCGTTAATACGCTTCGATACTGATGCACGTACTCTATCTTTAATCACCTGAAGTTTCATCCGCGAACCTGAACGTTCAAAAATTTTCAGTATGTCTTGCTCAATGGCATGACGCAATGTTTCGTCTTCAAACGGATCAAGGCATCCTGGCGCGCTAATTTCAGGCGCGGAAATAAGTTGTAAATCTTTGTCCAAAACCAACGAAACCGTAATATGACCACTTTCACGCAATCGACGGCGCATTTTAATGATGGGGCTATTAAGTGGAATAAGCGTCGTGCCATCCAAGCCATAATATCCCGATTCAACGCGATCCACAATACGCGCACCGTTACGCTCCAAAAGAATAACTGCACCATTATACGGCTCAACCGTTTCCTGCACACCTAATTGTGATGCAAAAAGCGCATGTTCACGAATATGCAATGATTCCCCATGTACTGGCACGGCAATAGCAGGACGAACCAAATCATACATGCGTTTCAACTCATCACGCGCTGGATGCCCCGAAACATGGATAAAATCATCCTTATCAGTCACAACCGTAACGCCTTGATTAATCAACTGATTATGCAACCAACGCACTTTAGTTTCATTCCCCGGAATCACACGTGAAGAAAAGAACACCGTATCTTCAGAAGCAATACGCAAAGATGGATGCGTTTGCGTCACAATCTTGGTAAGTGCCGCTTTAGGCTCACCTTGACAACCCGTACACAACACCAATACTTCCGAACGTGATAATTTATTGGCTTCTTTTTCGCTAATCAGATCGGGGGCATCAAGTAAATAGCCACTCTCTTGCGCTGATTCCACCATGCGCCACAAAGAACGCCCTGCCAAAACTACACTGCGCCCACAGGCTTTTGCAGCATACAGCACCGATTCAACACGGGCAATATTGGAAGCAAAGGTAGCAACAAAGACGCGCCCTTTATGTTTAGCAATCTGCTCCGTGAGAGTTGCACGCACGCGCGCTTCTGACCCTGATTCACCCTTCACAAACACATTGGTTGAATCACATACCATTGCCAATACGCCCTCATCACCATAGCGTTTGAGGGTGGCTTCATCAGACACAGGACCAACCAACGGTTCTTCATCCAATTTCCAATCGCCCGTATGCATCACCACACCTTGCGGCGTTTTAATAGCAACTGCCTGCATTTCGGGGATAGAGTGCGTCAAAGGAATTAAATCTAGGGTAAATGGACCAACCTTAAACTCACTGCCAATTTCCACTTCATGCAACGGAAATTTTGCAGGCAGAGGACCATTCGATTGTAATTTACGCTTCAAAACAGATGCAGTAAATTTCGTCGCATAAATTGGGCATTGCAACTCATCCCATAAATAGGGTACTGCACCTAAGTGATCCTCATGCGCATGAGTCAACACCAGCCCAACCAAATCTTTTTTGCGCTCCACAATGAACTCAATATCAGGCACCATAATCTCGACCCCCGGATAATGATCATCAACAAAACCAATACCCAAATCAATCATCAACCATTTGCCATTCAAATAATAAAGATTGAGGTTCATCCCAATTTCATTTGATCCCCCAAGTGGAACAAATAATAACTTATTTTTATATTCTGAAAAATCAACTGCCATACGCCTCTTCGTTTTTATTGTAGTTTATTATGTTAAAATTATTATTAGTATAATAAATGGATGCCAATCCATAAATGGTTAAATCACTGACAATATCGTCAATTTGAGGGATAGAACGCACATAGAGGGGTGCTAAACCACCTGTCGCAATCACTTTTTCAATGTCGCCATATTCTTTTTTAATACGATTCAGCAATCCCTCGATCATGCCAACATAACCATAATAAATGCCCGATTCCATCGCGGCCACAGTATTTCTACCGATCACATGGCTAGGACAACGCACACCGATCGAGGGTAGTTTTGCTGCTGCTTTTTGAAGTGCATCAAGAGATAAGTTCACACCTGGCGCGATAACACCACCAATATAGACACCCTCTTTGGTGACAACATCAAACGTAGTCGCTGTACCAAAATCAATAATCACCATGCCACATTGATAACGTTTCCATCCTTCATAAGCATTGACAAGACGATCCGCACCCACTTCTTCAGGATGATCGACATCCACAGATAAGTCAGGAACATCTAAGGCGGAATCAACAAGCATCGGCTCTACATGAAAATATTTCTTACAACAACTCACCAGCTCAAATTGTACACGCGGCACAACCGTAGCTAAAATAACATCTGTAATTTCTGAATAGGTGCGATCATTGAGTGCCAACATTTGGCGCAACCATAAACCATATTCATCCGAAGTGCGAGACGCATTGGTAGCCATACGCCACTGACTGACAAGATGTTCACCATCAAATAACGCAAATACGCTGTTCGTATTCCCTACATCTATCGCTAATAACATCACTCATTCTCTCACAGAGGGCATCACAACCCGCACATCCGCAGCATAAACCGATCGTGTGCCGCCACCTTCTGTTTCCACGATTAATGCTCCATCATCCCCTATAGCACACATTGTTGCCTGAGTCACGTTATTTTCTGCTTCCTCCAACACTATCTCTTTACCCATATGCGCTGCCACGCTACACCATTGATCACGAATATAAGCAAAACCTTTGTCTAACCACTCATCATAAAGCGCATCAAATGCATCCAAAAAACGTGCCAATACAATTTTTGCACTGATAATTTCCACACCATGGGCATGAATATTCGTTGCAGGATAGGACGCATCCTCAGGATGATGCATGATATTCACCCCTACGCCAATAATCACCCATGATGCATCTTGATGACGCGATAAAACCGTTTCTAGCAAAATTCCCGCTACTTTCTTACCATGCACCAGCACATCATTGGGCCATTTAAGCGTTACAGCCGCAGGATCATTTAATACATACGCCAATGCTTGATATAAGGCGAGGGATGCAACAAAGGAAAGTTGCGGTAAGCGTTCCACCGATGCACAAGGTTGCAACAACAAAGAGAAAAATAAATTCCCCTCCTCAGAGACCCATTGCCTACCATCACGCCCTTTGCCATGCGTCTGAGTTTTTGCCCACAATACAGCACCATGCTGCCCACCTGCTTTTGCTAGGCGTTTCGCTTCTTCATTCGTGCTATCCAACTCATCGAAGGTTAGCAAATGATAGCTATCAATAAAGTGCAATGTCGAACCAACCATCAGGGAAACAACACTCCCGCCGCCAACAAGGCCGGCTTAAAGATAAGCGAAAAATCAAACACGACAAAATTAGACAATACACATGCCAAGATGATATAACCCAAATAAGGATGGCGCGGCAACACATCTAAGGGGGTTGATGATTCATCAAAATACATGATTTTGACGATACGTATGTAATATACGCACGACACAACACTCGACAACACCCCAACCACAGCAAGCCAAATAAGGCTTTCCACCTGCACCACACTTTTGAATACAAAGAATTTACCAAAAAATCCTAGGAATGGTGGAATGCCCGCCATCGAAAACATAAACACCGCAAGAGCTAAGGCTATGCGCGGTGACGCAGTCGAAAGCCCTGCTAATTGATGAATATGCGTCACAGGAGTTCCGGAACTACGCAACATTAAGATACATGCAAACACGCCCAAACTAATGGTACAGTAAAAAGCAAGATACACCAACATCGCATAGACCGCCTCATAGGAATGCGCAGCAATCGCCATTAATATATAGCCGACATGACCAATGGAACTATACGCCAACAACCTTTTAATGTTGGTTTGCACAAGTCCCGCGAGCGCACCCAATACCATAGAGGCAACACTTGCACACACGATAATTTGTTGCCAATAGGACGCGATATCGCCACACACTTCTGAAAGAAAACGCACAGCAAAGCACAATACGGCAACTTTCGGTGCAGTTGCAAAAAAAGCAACGACTGGGGTAGGCGCGCCTTCATACACATCAGGTGTCCACATATGAAAAGGAACGGCAGATATTTTGAAGAAAATCCCTACAAGCACAAGAACAATACCCATCACAGCACCGATATTCACGTTTGCCGTGCTGGCTAATGTAGTCGACAAGGTTTCAAATTGAATCGTTCCCGCAAAACCATAAATCAGCGATACACCGAACAACATCATGCCTGAAGCAAGAGAACCAAGAACAAAATATTTGAGACCTGCTTCGGAAGAAATGCCATTATCACGTTCATAGGCCGCCATAACATACATCGCCAAACTTGCCAATTCTAACGCCACATAGAAGGATAATAGATTCTCACTGGCAACCAACAGAACCAATCCAAGCGTTGCAAACAGCACAAGAACCACATATTCCTTTGCGATTTCAGCGTGATCTTTCAACCAGTCTAGGGATAAAATCGTTGCACCCAATGCAGAAAGTACAATGATAATTTTAGCAAATGTCGCAAAACTATCAATACGTACCATGCCATAGAGATTTTGCGCAGGAATATTTAATTTCAGTTGCACCGCATACATTAAAAATATGGTAAAAAGCGAACTGCACCCCAATAAGGCGATACCACGTTGCGTCATGCTGGATTGAAAAAACGCTCCATACATGAGCAAAAACATAGCCATCCCTGCAAGTAAAATCTCAGGGTATAATCCTTGAATAAGTGTATAAGGAATCATTATACGCCTCCATTTGTTGCTAGGCTCGTGCTTAATGCGCCTGAAGCGTTCATATGTTCAATTAATGCCGTAATAGGCGGTGAAATCACATCCAACATAAAGCTCGGATATACGCCGATGAATAAAACACATGCAGCAAGCACCATAAACATTAATTGCTCATGCGTATTCACATCTTCCATTTTTTTCAACTCACCTTTCGTCAATGCACCAAATACAACACGACGATAGAGCCACAAGGCATACGCTGCCCCTAAAACCATACCCGTTGAGGCAAGCAAGGCAATGAGGGCATTCACCTTAAATATGCCCATAATCACAATAAACTCACCCACAAATCCACTCGTTCCAGGAAGCCCAATCGATGCCATAGTAAAGAACAAAAAGAACATGGCATAACGTGGCATGACAGCAACCAGCCCACCATAACGCGCAATCTCACGCGTATGCAAGCGATCATAGACCACCCCTACGCACAAGAACAACGCTCCTGAAATCAAACCATGCGACACCATCTGCACCATCGCTCCTTCAATGCCTTGTGAATTAAAGGCAAATAATCCAATAGTTACTAACCCCATATGGGCAACAGACGAATAAGCAATCAATTTTTTCATATCTTTCTGCACGAGAGCAACAAGCGACGTATAAATGACGGCCACCACGCTTAAAGCATAAATCATCGGAGCAAAATCAACGGAAGCCTGAGGCAACATCGGCAGTGAGAAACGCAGAAAACCATATCCACCAATTTTCAACAGAACACCTGCAAGAATGACAGAACCTGCAGTTGGTGCTTGAACGTGCGCATCAGGAAGCCATGTATGCACTGGCCACATAGGCATTTTAACCGCAAAGGATGCAAACATTGCAAACCAAAGATAATGCTGGATAGTTCCCGAAAGTTCAGGAGCTTTTTCCGCGAGAACAAGCATATCAGTCGTGCCGAATTGATAATAGAGATATACCAACGCCACCAAAAATAAAATCGATCCAAGTAACGTATAGAGGAAGAATTTATACGCAGCATAAATACGGTTTGCTCCGCCCCATACACCAATAATAATGTACATGGGGATCAACACCGCCTCGAAAAAGACATAGAATAATAATGCATCTACGGCACAAAAAGTTCCAATCACAAGCGATTCAAGCACAAGGAAGGATACCATATAATCACGCGAGCGTGTTTTGATACTATTCCATCCAGCAAGAATACACAAAGGCATAAGGAATGTCGTCAACAACAGTAAGCATAATGAGATGCCATCTATGCCAAGATAATAATAGATACCAAGCCCTTCAAACCACTCATGTTTTTCAACAAATTGCATAGATTGTGCGGTAACATCAAACTCATATGCCACCAACAATGAAATAAGAAAATTGACAATCGTCGTCCATAAAGCAGCATTACGGGCGTTATGATGCGTTGTACGCTCATCGCCACTAAGAAACATTGCGATAAAAACGGCCCCAATTAAGGGTGTCAAAATTAAAACAGAAAGCAATGAACCTTCAATCATGCTAAAATCCTCGTGTCACTAACCAAAATACGATGAATGCAAGCCCCGCAACCATCATTAATGCATAATGGTTGAGATAACCTGTTTGTATCCGCGCCATTATCGCACCACTTTTCATAGAGAGGGTACTTACTCCATCTGGACCAAAACGATTAATCACCGCCTCATCTCCTTTTTTCCATAAAAATGCCCCCAAGAACAAGGTTGGGCGTACAAAAATGGCATTATATAATTCATCAATATACCATTTATTAAGCAAAAACTTATACACACCATTAAAAGATGATGCGATATTCACAGGAGTTCTTGGTGAATGAACATAGCAGAAATAGGATGCAGCAAGCCCCCCTACCGCAACCAACAACGGCACAATAATCACCCATAGAGGCACATGATGCGCATCATGCAAAATACCATGCTCCCCACCCGTTTGCACTGCACCTGACCAGAACGTACCCGAGGCATCAACCATTCCAAACAATTTCGCCCCCACAAAACCAGATAATACTGCACCAGCAGCCAAGATAAAGAGCGGTGCTATCATAATTTTTGGTGATTCATGTACATGGGAAAGCACCTCTTTTGATGCGCGTGATGTGCCATGAAAGGTCATGAATAATAAACGCCCTGAATAAAAAGCCGTAAGGAAGGCAGCCACAACACCCATGCAAAACGCAAACATCCCCGCATCCGTTCCCGAAGCATAGGCAGCCTCTAAAATCAAATCCTTAGAATAGAAGCCTGCAAACGGAGGAATACCCGCCAATGCCAATGATCCAATCCACATCAACGCCCATGTGATCCGCATTTCTTTGCGTATCCCACCCATCTTGCGCATATCTTGTTCATCCGACATACCGTGAATAACTGACCCTGCACCAAGGAATAATAATGCCTTAAAAAATGCATGAGTCATAAGATGAAACACGCCCGCTGCATACGCTCCTACGCCACACGCAAAAAACATATATCCTAATTGTGAACAGGTTGAATAGGCAATAACGCGCTTAATGTCATTCTGCACCAAGCCAACAGATGCAGCAAATAATGCAGTAAACCCTCCAAAAATCGTAATAATAGTCAGAGCCAATGGCGCATGATCATACAAAGCCGAACAACGTGCCAGTAAAAACACCCCTGCCGTTACCATGGTTGCCGCGTGAATTAATGCCGAAACAGGAGTTGGCCCTTCCATCGCATCGGGCAACCATGTATGCAACAAAAATTGTGCTGATTTTCCCATGCATCCAACAAAAAGCAAAATACCAATCCAATCCATAGCACGCAAACTTAAGCCTAAAAATTCATAGCTGGTATCTCCAATGATAGCAGCTTTGGAAAAAACATCATCAAATTCCACAGAGCCAAACATAAGGAAAATAAGCGCAATCCCTAATGCAAGCCCAACATCCCCAACGCGATTCACAATAAATGCTTTCATCGATGCAGCATTTGCTGAATCACGTTCAAACCAAAAGCCAATCAAAAGATACGAACTAAGACCAACGCCTTCCCAACCAAAGAATAGTTGCACAAAATTATCTGCTGTGACCAGCATCAACATGCAGAAGGTAAAGAGCGACAAATACGCCATAAAACGCGGTTGATGATCATCATGACTCATATAGCCCACAGCATAAATATGCACCACAGACGAAACCCACGTCACGACCACCAACATGACGGCGGTGAGCATATCCACGCGCAATACCCAATCCGCGTGAAAATCACCCGAATTGATCCATGTTAGAAGATGGACTTTCGCCATCGGTGCGCCCATAAGCAGTTGCGCAAAAATAATCGCGGAACAAAGAGCCGAACCAATCAAAAGCCCGCATGATATAATATGCGCTTGCTCATCCTTGATGCGTGCAGTGCGCAAGCCAATGAATGCAGCGGAAATTAACGGAAACAGGACGATAAGTTTGATGAGCATATCCATAATTATCCCTTTAATTTGTTACTATCTTCAATAGCAATCGATCGATTATTACGTGCAAAAACCACCAAAATGGCAAGCCCGATCGCCGCTTCAGCCGCTGCAATCGTCAAAATAAATACCACAAAAACTTGCCCCACAATATCTTGCAAATGCACAGAGAATGCTACAAAATTGATATTCACTGACAATAAAATCAATTCTATCGACATGAGAATAGTGATGACATTTTTCTGATTTAAGATAATGCCACAGATTCCCAAAATAAATAAAAAGGTCGATACAAGCACATAATCTAAAATGGTAATATCTGAAAAAAGTGCGCTCATAAGGTAACTCCTTTTCCCGTTTCAACCTGCACCAAATCCACGGATTCACTTCGGGTTCGTGCTAATTGCTTGGCTATATTTTGACGCTTAACATTTGGCTGATGCCGCAATGTCAATACGATTGCTCCAATCATGGCTACCAATAACACACATCCAGACACTAAAAAGATATAGGCATAATCCGTATATAATACGCGCCCAATAGCTTCCGTGTTGGTGATCAACGGCTTCGCTTGAACCGTTTCTTCTGGATTGAGGATATTATGCGTCTCACTTTGTACGTATGCAGCAAAAATGACAGACCCTAATTGCATAAATAATAAGGTAGCAACACCGATGCCGAGTGCGATATTTTTGATAAATCCACGTCGCCATTGCTCAAAATCCACATCCAACATCATCACGACAAAGAGGAACAAAACAGCAACAGCTCCGACATAGACAATGACCAACGTCATCGCAATATATTCAACTCCGAGCAGCACAATCAAACCCGCTGCATTGAAGAACGTGAAAATAAGAAATAACACGGAATGGACAGGATTGCGCGAGCTAATCACCATAATAGCCGAGAACAGCACCAAAGCACTGAACAGATAAAACAACATATTGACTAACGAAAATTCCATAAACTCCACCATTCGGATTTGTTGTTAGCACGGCTTACACACAAAGCGCAACAATTCCCTATCATAAATCCCATAATTCTGCATTTTTAGCGATACTGTGCGTCTGCTGCCAACATTAGAGCAATTTCCGCTTCCCAACGCTCGCCATTATTCAACAATTTCTCTTTATCATAAAATAGTTCTTCACGTGTTTCCGTTGCAAATTCAAAATTAGGTCCTTCCACAATCGCATCAACCGGACACGCCTCCTGACAAAAGCCACAATAAATGCATTTTGTCATATCAATGTCATAACGTGTAGTGCGTCGTGATCCATCGGCACGTTGTTCCGCCTCAATCGTAATGGCTTGCGCGGGACATATAGCCTCACATAATTTGCACGCAATGCACCGCTCCTCACCATTCGGATAACGGCGCAACACATGTTCTCCGCGAAAACGTGGGCTGATCGGCCCTTTTTCAAATGGATAATTGATGGTGACTGGTGTCTTGAACGAATATTTGAGCGTCAACCAAAAACCTGAAATAATCTCTTTTAACAGCAATGAACGTACTGCTTGCATCATGAATGACATAATGAATCTCTCCTTCTTATGGCAACAGCCCATTATATTTCAAATATCCTGCCGTGAGTACAACCCAAAACAATGAAATAGGCAAAAATACTTTCCAGCCTAACCGCATCAACTGATCATAGCGATAACGTGGCAAGGTCGCACGCGCCCACACAAACACATACAGCATCACAACGATTTTTAGCAAAAACCACACAACGCCCGGAATCCACGATAGCATCACATGCTCCACAGGTGGCAACCAACCGCCCAAAAACAACACGCTTGCGATCGCACTCATCAAAATCATGTTGGCATATTCACCAAGGAAGAATAAGGCAAAAGTCATGGACGAATATTCAACATTATAGCCTGCAACTAATTCTGCTTCCGCTTCGGGTAAATCAAAAGGGTGACGATTCGTCTCCGCTAAGGCAGAGATAAAAAATATGACAAACATCGGGAATAAACCACTTGCCACAAACCACCCATGCTCTTGTTGCGCTAATACAACCTCACGAAGATTTAGTGAGCCAACGCATAATAATACCGTAATAATGACCAAACCAATCGATACTTCATAGGATACCATTTGCGCAGCAGAACGAATCGCACCAAGAAAGGCATATTTCGAGTTACTCGCCCAACCCGCCATGATAATCCCATAGACACCAAGTGAGGAGATCGCAAATATGTACAGTATGCCAACATTAATGTTCGCCAACACAAAATCTTCATGAATAGGAATCACCGCCCATCCAAGCAATGCGAGCATAAAGGTAATCATCGGCGCAAGAAGAAAAACGAGTTTGCTTGATTTTGTTGGGATAATCACTTCCTTAAGAAAGAGCTTCAACCCATCAGCAAAAGGCTGCAACAATCCGAACGGCCCAACCACATTCGGACCTTTACGCAACTGCATCGATGCGATGACTTTACGTTCAAATAAGGTAAGGTACGCCACTCCAACGAGCAACGGTACCGTAATCATCAAAATACGCCCCAACTGCACCAACAAAGAATGAAACGGCTCTAAAAAAGGAAGATATTCATACACCATTTTATGCTACCTTATTCTGATTAGTTCCAACGTCACGCGTACATGCTGCCATCGTCTTAGAAACACGGCTGATCGGATCTGTCATGTAAAAATTGGTAATGGCTTCTGCAAACGGCACAGAATGAATAGAACCCAACGATGCCTTTGTCATGGCTATAGGAGCGTGAATATGCACTCTATCTTCATGTTGCAACTGCGGATGGGCGCGCAACATAGCCTCACGTACATCATTTAAGGATTGATACGGCAAGCTATGCCCCACTATCTCAGAAAGCGCACGAATAATTCGCCAATCTTCTTTTGCTTCATTCGGTGGGAATACCGCACGCACAGCATATTGCACACGCCCCTCAAGATTCACATAGATGCCATCTTGCTCCGTATAGGCTGCACTTGGCAACACGACATTTGCATAGGCTGCACCCGCATCACCATGATGCCCCTGATAGATAACAAAGGCAGGTGCGAAGCATGACATATCAATTTCATCCACACCCAAAAGATAGACCAACTTAATCGCACCTGATTCAGCAGCATCCATAATAGTTGCTGTTCCCATGCCGTTAGCTCCGGGAACAAAGCCAACATCCAATCCGCCCACACGAGCAGCAGAATTATGCAAGATATTAAACCCATTCCAATTATCACGCACCATCATAGCATCCGCGATTGCGCGTGCATGATGATAAAGCGCATCACCATCTGCACGTGATAATGCAGCCATCCCGACAATAATCATCGGATTTTTTGCAGCGCGAATCACTTCTGCGATTGGGTGTTTGCCTGATAGAATATCAGTTAAAATTTGCGGGTTTGTTCCCAGTTCTTCCACAGGATAGGTTACATCATGAGGATTGCCAATATTAACAACACGCAGCCCCCCTGCAAGGTAACGCTTACGTATGCGCGCATTCACCAAGGCAGCTTCAATACGTGGATTTGTTCCAACCAGCACAATCACATCGGCTTGTTCAATACCAGCAATCGTCGTGTTAAAAAGATAATCATGGCGCGATGAAGTTGGTATATACGCCCCTTCCTGACGACAATCATAATGCACTGAACCAAGATTATGCATCAGTTCTTTAAGCGCAAACATAGCTTCCGTGCTTACAAGATTCCCTGCTAACGCCGCTATCTGATTGCCTTTTAAGGGACGCACAGCCTCAGCAATCGCTGCAAACGCCTCATCCCATGTACTAGGGCGCAACGCACCATTCTCACGAACATACGGGCGATCAAGGCGTTGTATTTTTAACCCATCACAGGCATGACGCGTTTTATCAGAAATCCATTCCTCATTAACATCTTCATGCAACCGAGGTAACACGCGCAACACCGCATTGCCACGTACATCCACACGGATATTCGATCCCACCGCATCCATAACATCAATAGTCTCGACTTTCTTCAATTCCCACGGACGTGCAGCAAAAGCATATGGGCGCGAGGTAAGCGCACCCACAGGGCATAAATCCACGATATTGCCTGAAAGCTCAGAATGCAATGCCTGCTCAATATAGGTGGTAATCTCTGCACCTTCACCACGCCCCGTTGCACCAAGCTCTGGCACACCCGCGACATCTTCCATAAAGCGCACACAGCGCGTGCAATGGATGCAGCGCGTCATATGCGTTTTAATGAGTGGTCCCATATACTTATCTTCAACTGCACGCTTATGATGCTCATAACGACTGACACCTTTACCATAATAAAGTGCCTGATCTTGCAAATCACACTCACCGCCTTGGTCGCAAATAGGGCAATCAAGCGGATGATTAATAAGCAAAAACTCCATCACGCCTTCACGCGCTTTTTTCACCAATTCCGAATCTGTCCGGATTTTCGGTGGATTACCATCACGATCAGGGCGCAAATCATTCACCCCCATCGCACAAGATGCTACAGGCTTCGGCATTCCTACCGCTTCCACTAAGCACATACGGCAGTTCCCTGCAATCTCCAGCTTCTCATGGTAGCAAAAGCGTGGTATTTCTACCCCCACCTGCTCACACGCTTGAATCAATGTCAAGCCATTGTCAAACTCATAATCGTTTCCGTTTATATTAATAATAGGCATCGTGCTACTCACTCATCATATTCACTGTTCTATAGTTCAAACCAAGTTCTCGCAATCTTTTTCTATGCCTTATGCAGCTTTACGACTAAACTCATCAATACGATCTTCGATCACATGGCGGAAATGACGCACTAAGCCTTGCACAGGCCACGCCGCCGCATCACCAAGCGCGCAAATCGTATGTCCCTCAATGCGATAAGAAATCTCAATCATGTGATCAATATCTTCTTTGCGCGCCGTACCATTCGCCATCGATTCCATCATACGCCACAACCATCCCGTACCTTCACGGCATGGGGTACATTGTCCGCATGATTCATGCTTATAGAACTTCGATAAACGCGCAATCGCACGCACAATATCCGTTGATTTATCCATCACAATCACGGCAGCCGTCCCCAAACCTGAACGTACCGCCCGCAGAGAATCAAAATCCATCAGCACAGTATCGCATATATCTTTCGGCAACACAGGAACAGACGAACCGCCAGGAATAATCGCAAGCAAATTATCCCATCCACCACGCACCCCCCCGGCATGTTTTTCAATAAGTTCCTTCAGCGGTATGCCCATCTCTTCTTCAACATTGCACGGATTATTGACATGCCCTGAAATACAAAATACTTTTGTTCCCGTATTATTTTCACGCCCAAGCCCCGCAAACCATGAAGAACCACGGCGCAAAATAGTCGGCACAACGGCAATGGATTCCACATTATTCACTGTGGTTGGGCATCCATACAAGCCTGCCCCCGCAGGAAAAGGAGGCTTTAAGCGTGGTTGACCCTTTTTGCCTTCCAAACTCTCAATCAACGCCGTTTCTTCGCCACAAATATATGCACCCGATCCACGATGGACATAGACATTACATTCCCAGCCCGATCCGCAGGCATTCTTGCCCAAATAACCTGCTTCCGTTGCTTCCTTGATGGCATGTTCCAAACGATTCGCTTCCTCATTGAACTCACCACGAATATAAATATACGCAGCATGGGCCTGAATTGCAAAACAAGCAATAAGACACCCTTCAATCAATTTATGTGGCTCATGGCGCATCATATCACGATCTTTACACGTTCCCGGCTCACCCTCATCAGCATTGACCACCAAATAATGCGGACGCTCTTTGACCTCTTGTGGCATAAATGACCATTTCATGCCCGTAGAAAAACCTGCTCCACCACGACCGCGCAACCCAGAAGCCTTCATCTGATCGATAATAGCTGTACGCCCTTGTGCCAATATGTCACCCGTTCCGTGCCAATCTCCACGCGCCCTCGCCCCATCGAGCCTCCAATCCTGAAATCCATATAAATTGTGAAAAATACGATCTTCATCTTTTAACATAATTATTCCTCACCCTTTAACCATATGCTTTAACGTTGTCACGCCCCCCGCAGGTTCAGAGCTATGCCGCCCAATGCGTGAACCTGCCTTCATGCGTCGTCCTTCTGCTAAATCGCGTAGCAACGCTACGACGTTCTCTTCGTTCAAATCTTCATAAAATGCATCATGTTCAGAGCTTTTGACCTGACACATCGGCGCATTCACACACGCGCCCAAGCACTCTACTTCGCTAAGCGTAAACATGCCATCTGCCGTTGTTTCGCCAAGCGTAATCCCTAGATGCTGTTCACACGCCTTCACTACAGCTTCTGAACCACGCAACCAGCATGGGGTAGTCGTGCAGAGCTGCACATGATATTTCCCCATCGGATGCAGATTATACATCGAATAGAATGTCGCTACTTCATACACGCGCATCGGTGGCATATCCAGCAACTCCGCAACCGTATCCATCGCTGCCTTGGGAAGCCAATTCCCACACTCACGCTGCGCAAGCATAAGCAACGGCATCACCGCACTTGCCTGCCTGCCTTCAGGATAACGCGCAATGATCTCGCGCACTTCTTCCAGCACTTTTTGTGTGAATTTGAAACTTTCTGGTTGCGCCTCGGGTGCGGCGACTTTTCCTGCTGCTGATTCCATAAATTTTCACCTACATTAGCTACGAATAAATTCGTACATTCCTCTTTTTTTATATATTGCTAGCTCAAGCACTTCAAAAATGCCACCAATCGTAAGGTATTCGTCATTCCTGCGCAAGCAGGAATCCAGTGAATCTAGCTTATACTGGATACCCGCCTTCGCGGGTATGACGGAACGGATAAATTGATGTACCACATTGTGCATAATTAACACCTTTCTTCTTCTAGATCACCAATAGTTTTCACTACGCTTGGCTGTACCTTTGCTTTTTGACGTGCCTCCACCATACGCTTTTTCGCAAGATCCACATACTCAGCTTCCAATTCCACACCACAAAATGTGCGCCGCAACCCAAGTGCAGCCACGCCTGTTGTGCCACTGCCACAAAACGGATCAAACACACCATCCCCTACCTTCGTTGATGCAGCAATGCAACGCTTAAGCAATGCCATAGGCTTTTGCGTTGGATGTTTACCATAGGTTTTTTCATCCATCTTCGGAGCAGTAAAACGCCATACCGATTTCATCTGCTTGTTTTCGTTCTCATGCTTCATCGCATCATAATTGAAATAATGCTTCGCCTTATCATTTTTCGCTGCCCACAAAATTGTTTCAGTAGAGTGCGTGAAGGTTCGGCACGCAAGGTTCGGTGGCGGATTCGGCTTCTCCCAGATAATATCATTGAGCATCTTGAAGCCTAATTGCTGCATGGCAAAGCCAACAGAAAAAATCACATGCATCGTTCCAGATACCCATAATGTGCCGTTGGGCTTCAAGAGTTTTTGACAACGTGATAGCCAATCATGGTTAAAATCATGATTCACATTCGCACCTTGTGATTTATCCCACGCGCCCTTATCGACAGAGACCATCTTCCCTGCCTTACATGTGATACCGCCATTGGATAAAAAATAGGGCGGATCAGCAAAGATCATATCAAAACAACCTTCAGGATAGGCATCAATCAGCGCATCCATCACATCCAAGCAGTTGGCATGATACAGCGATGCATCAAGCGCGTCTTCCTCCATAAGATTGTCGTAACCATAGATGTGCATTAGCGATCAATCTCCCCAAATACCACATCCAACGTCCCAATAATCGCGCTAACATCAGCAAGCATATGCCCTTTGCCTAAGAAATCCAACGCTTGCAAATGCGCAAACCCTGGAGCGCGTATCTTACAACGATACGGCTTGCTTGATCCATCCGAAATAAGATAGACCCCAAACTCGCCTTTAGGTGCTTCCACTGCAGTGTAGGTTTCCCCTTCAGGCACACGAAATCCTTCCGTATATAACTTAAAGTGATTAATGAGTGCTTCCATCGAATGTTTCATCAAACCACGCTTCGGCGGTGCAACTTTCACATCGGGTGTCATGATCTCGCCCTCAGGCATTTTAGCGACACATTGCTGCACAATTTTTAGTGATTCACGCATTTCTTCCATGCGCACAAGGTAGCGATCATAGCAATCACCATTTTTGCCAATCGCAACATTGAACTCTAGTTCGTCATAGACATCATAAGGTTGCGACTTGCGTAAATCCCATGCAATGTTAGAACCGCGTAGCATTGGTCCTGAAAAGCCCCATGCAAGTGCATCTGCTTTCGATACTACGCCAATATCAACAGTACGCTGCTTCCAAATACGGTTTTCTGTCAGCAAACCTTCCACATCATCAATATATGCGCCAAACCCACGACAAAATACATCAATATCTTCCAACATTCCTGCGGGAATATCTTGATGCACGCCCCCTGGTCGGAAATAAGCAGAATGAAACCGCGCACCCGATGCACGCTCATAGAATTCCAGCATTTTTTCGCGTTCTTCAAACATCCAAAGCAAGGGTGTCATCGCGCCAACATCCAACGCTTGGGTCGTGACGTTCAAAATATGATTCAAAATACGGGTAAGTTCTGCAAACATCACACGAATATATTGCGCCCGTTTCGGCACTTCACAGCCAAGCAACTTCTCCACGGCAAGTGCAAAACAATGCTCTTGGCACATGGGTGACACATAATCAAGGCGATCAAAATAGGGCAGAGCCTGCACATAGGTCTTATGCTCGATCAATTTTTCCGTTCCACGATGCAGTAACCCAATATGCGGATCAGCGCGATCCACCACCTCACCATCCATCTCCAGCACCAAGCGCAACACTCCGTGTGCCGCAGGATGTTGCGGCCCGAAATTGATGGTCATATTTTTCAAATCAACATTATGATCCATAACTCATCCAACCTTAGCTTTTTCATCCCCAGGAAGCACATAACGCGCCCCTTCCCACGGACTCATATAATCAAAATCACGATACGCTTGTGGTAAGTTCACGGGTTCATACACCACAGCTTTTTTCTCAGGGTTATAGCGCAATTCAACATAACCTGTCAGCGGAAAATCTTTGCGTAACGGATGCCCATCAAAACCATAATCAGTCAAAATACGGCGCAAATCAGGATTGCCCGCAAATAACACACCATACATATCCCACACTTCACGCTCATACCACCCTGCAGCAGGGAATAACGCAACCAAGGACGGAACAGGCGTTTCTTCATCCGTCATTAGTTTAACGCGTATGCGCATATTGTGCGTATGGCTAAGAAGCTGATAAACAACATCAAAACGCTGTGGTCGTGCAGGGAAATCCACCCCTGCAATATCCACCAGCATCATAAATTTGCATTTGGGATCATCATGCAAAAACGCCATCACATCGACTAAAAATTCTGGACGCACGTCCAAAATAAGTTCCCCATGCACAAAATACCCATGCACCCCTTTATCATGCAACAGCTCTTGCACATAATCACAGACTTTTTGCAACCGATCTGCCATATCTTACCTACGAATAGTTCCTGTGCGTTCAATTTTGCGCTTCAGCAATAAAATCCCATACATCAATGCCTCGGCCGTGGGAGGACACCCCGGAACATAGACATCAACGGGCACAATACGGTCACAACCCCGCACCACAGAATAGGAATAATGGTAATACCCACCACCATTCGCACAACTGCCCATCGAAATCACATAACGTGGCTCTGCCATTTGGTCATAGACTTTACGAAGTGCGGGTGCCATTTTATTGCACAACGTACCCGCCACAATCATTACGTCTGCCTGACGTGGCGAAGGACGGAACACAACCCCCAAGCGATCCATATCATAACGGCTTGCGGCGGCTTGCATCATCTCAACCGCACAACATGCCAAACCGAAGGTCATCGGCCATAATGAACCTGTGCGCGCCCAATTCACGACTTTGTCTAGCTTAGCGACAACAAAGCCCTTATCCTGAAACTCATCCATAACGCTAGTGAGCAATGCATCTTGCTCAATACCCGGCAAAATAGGAACATTGCCCGAAGGAATAATCCCGTGTTCGTTTTCTACTCCCACTCTAACGCTCCTTTTTTCCATTCATAAATAAAACCAATGGTCAAAATACCCAAAAATACCATCATCGACCAAAAACCCAAATCACCAATATCCCCTAAGGTGATCGCCCATGGGAATAAAAATGCCACTTCTAAATCAAAAATGATAAATAAAATCGCAACTAAATAAAAGCGCACATCAAACTTACCACGCGCATCACCAAATGGCTCAAAACCACACTCATATTGCGATAATTTTTCATTATCGGGCTTCCCACCTCGGGAAACGATCATTGGTGCAACAGTCATTAATGTTGCAATCATCAATGCTACCCCTAGAAAAACCAGAATTGGAAAATAGGAAGCGACCACTTCTTGCATAAAACCTACTTATGAGTTCAACAAAATCTCTGCTTTCGGTTGTAACCTATTGCGCTTTTAGTTACAATGTAAAAATGCGTAATATGCACGCTTATGCTACGTAATATTGCAGCGCATCGCATCACTGTTTCCTTATTCACGCGATGTAAAAGATAATGGCGCGCTGCAAAAACTGCAATCCAAAAATCACAATAAGCGGCGAAAAATCGATCCCTGCTATGGCAGGAATAAGACCACGCACGCGACTAAAGATTGGGTCTAACACCCGATCCAGAACATTATTGATACGCGACACAAGGGGATGATAGCGATTCACTATCCCAAACTGCATCAGCAAGGATAATACAAACGACACAAAAACCGCCAGCAACACCAAATCAATCAGTTGCACCACAAGCCACACAAAAGGATTGACTCCCATCTTCACTTCTCCTTAAAAAACTACTGTTTTGTTGCCATTAAGCAACAAACGATGCTCAGCATGATAACGCACGGCTTTATATAAGACATTACTCTCAATTTCTTCACCCATACGCACTAATTCTTCCACCGCACATGTATGACTCACCCGTCCAACTTCCTGTTCAATGATCGGCCCTTCATCCAAATCTTGCGTCACATAATGTGCCGTTGCGCCAATAATTTTCACCCCGCGTTGATGCGCCTGATGATAAGGTTTTGCACCCTTGAAACTTGGCAAAAATGAATGATGGATATTGATCGCCTTGCCTTCAAAGGAACGGCATAAGGCGGGAGAGAGAATCTGCATATACCGCGCCAGCACCACTAAATCAATCTGATAACGCTCGGCAAGTTCCAGCACACGCTCTTCTTGCGCTAATTTGCTATGGGACTCCACGGGCAGATGATAATAGGGAATATCATACCATGCGACAAGCCGTTGCAAATCAGGATGATTCGAGACAACAACAGGAATCTCAATCGGTAAACTATTATTTTGATAACGATGCAATAATGTGTTTAAGCAATGGCTTACTTTGGATACCATAATCATCACACGCGTGCGCTTATGGGCATCATGCATCTGCCAATGCATAGAAAATGGGCGCGCCACATGCTCAACAAACAACCCTTTTAATGCATCATGGGATGGTGTACGTTCCCCTGCGCGAAAATGGATGCGTTGAAAAAAAGTCTGCGTTACAGGATCGCCATATTGCGTTGCTTCGAGGATAAAGCCATCATGCGAGGCAATAAAACCTGCAACGCTTGCGACAATATTCCCCACATCAGGACACGCAATCGTCAACACATATTCCGCACGCTGCATGTCTGACGGCACTAAATAGAGAGGTTCATCATGTTTCATGAAATTACTTATAGAGGAAATAAATGCATATCACAACTATGTTTTATTCACTATAGTGCATTCACATATTCTTTAAGTCTAGCTCAAAAACCTGAGGTGCTTTTAGAGGAACATGTTTTGCTTCCTCATCTTCTCTTTTTTGGGCATCGGGAATCCAGCATGTGACACGCGTTCCCTCCCCTTTTTGGGATTCTAAATGGACTTTACCACCATGCATCTCAACAAAATTTTTGACTAAGGATAAACCAAGCCCCGCTCCAGAAATACGCCTTCCTGCACTGCCACGACTAAAATTCTTGAAAATTTCATCATGTTCTTCTTGTTCAATCCCCACACCATAATCTTGCACCCAGAAGGTCACTCCTCCATCCTGACGCAACGCTCCAAACGCGAATTGCCCACTTGGATTAGAATATTTCACGGCATTACTAAGCAAGTGGAACATAATGATGCGCACACGTTTTTCATCGGCACATAATGTACCAATGTTCGGATCACAATGAATCTCTGCAGTAAGTTTATATTCTCGCAAACGCTGCTGCACTAATCCCAACATCGCCGTTAAGAGACGATACACATCAAAGGTTCGCAATTCCAACTCAAACAAGCCCGCTTCAATGCTTGCAAGTTCCAAAATATCATTAATAACACGCGACAAATGCTGCCCAGCGATATGAATCCCATCAACGCATTCTCGTTGTTTCTGGTTCAAATCACCAAAATAATTATTCTGTAGCATTTCTGCATAACCTGAAATTGAGGTCAGTGGTGATCGCAATTCATATGACGTATTGGCCAAAAATTCAAGTTTTAGTTTGTCACTTGCCTGCAATGCTTCATTACGCTCACGCAAGGATCGTTCAACCAAGGTTGTGGCGGTAATATCAACATAGGTAAACAACACCCCTCCATCGGGCAAAGGAATAACATTGCAATCAAGCACTGAATTATCATTCCGATCAATCCGACGATTAAATGAATGACGCGACTGCACACGCGCTAAAAAGGATGATTTATATTCTTCCCAATCATCTCCTACATAAAATTTACGTTTTTTCTCCAAGACTTTACTAATATGCGTGCCGTTGGGCATATCTTTTTCTTCCAGATTCCACAACAACAAAAAGACAGGATTTTTCAACCGTAATCGCCCATCTTCACCAAACACAACAACGCCTTCAAAAAGATTATCAAGCGTTTCGCGCTGTACGGCGATCAGAGTGTTGTAGGAACTTTCCAAGGCATAGCGATCCGTCACATCCTCATCGATAAATAATACGCCTCCCATGGAATGCGGGATCAATACATTACGCAACGTCCTACCATCAGGCAAGTACGATACCTCCTCATGCGGGTCTTTCACTTCGGTAAATAAACGCAATTTATGCTGTTTATAGGCTTGGAAATTAATCTGTTCAGGAAGTTTACGCGCTTCTCGTAGATATTCCATCACCTCAGAAAGTGTGGGTTCGGTTTTTAGCCATGCTTCCTCCACACCCCAGATGCGCACATATGCACGATTATAATATTTTAAGCGCATATTTTCGCCAAATATCGACATGGCACTCAGCGAACTTTCTAAAATATCATCCAAGGTTGTGAGATGATCCAAAATACGCGCCTGCGCTTCCTCCAATGCTGATACATCCAAAGCATAACCAATCGTTCCACCAAATTCAGGACGATATTCTTGCACCACTTCAAAATAATGACGTTGCCCATCCACAAAAAAACGTTGCCGCGCTGTTTGTATTTTCTTCTCTAATTTTGCTGTCTGTGCAAGATTCGCCGCATTTTTATACAGTTCGGGTATTTTGTTATCACCATAGACTGCAATATCCTGATTATCATCAATAAGTTGCATATACGCAATGTTGCAATAACGCACCGTACCATCTTCCGCACGCACCCATACGGGATAGGCTAGGCTATTGAGTGTATCGCCATAAAATTGCGACTGCTTTTTCAGCAATTCATATTCTTTCTGCACCGCAAGCATTTTGCGATGTGCTTTGGAAATAGGACGTATCATCAGCATCTTAGCGGTTTTACCACGCCATGCTACTGCTTCGACAATAATTTCTAATGTATCCCCCTGCGCCATACGAATGATACGCGAGCGTTCCATAGATTCTTTCATCATAGGTTCTTCTTGCTGTTCAATCATGGAAGAAAAATATTTTTTATCTTCTTCCATCACCATAGCCAGAAAATCATCAATGCGGGAAAATATCGGACGTGTTTCAAACAAACGCCGCACACCCTGCGAAAAAAGAACGCGATGATCTTTTTGATGCCAAATCACTACGCCCCATCCTGCACGATCAAATGCCGCAAGTACCAAGGTGGACACTTCGACATTTCCCCGTTTTCGGCGCATGAACCAACGTTGTGTGATCACAATCAGCATCGCGCCCAACAATAGAAGCACCCCATAGCCCAATTCTACGGGGTGTGCGATCATAAAATCTGCAAGCGATGCACTCATATATATTCCATCAATGTGGATTTTTAATAGCGATACGCATCCGTTTTGAACGGTCCTTGCACATCCACGCCAATATAATTGGCTTGTGTTTCGCTGAGCTTTGTCAGTTGCACACCTAATTTATCCAAATGCAAGCGCGCCACTTTTTCATCCAACACCCGTGGCAACACATAGACTTGATGGGCATAATTGGCACTATGATTCCATAATTCAATTTGCGCCAACACTTGATTGGTAAATGAGGCACTCATCACAAAACTTGGATGCCCTGTTGCACAACCAAGATTCACCAAACGCCCCTTTGCGAGTACAATAATTCTTCTGCCGCTCGGCAACGTCACTTCATCTACTTGGGGCTTAATCTCATCCCACACACAATTTTTCAGTGCATCCACTTGTATTTCATTATCAAAATGCCCGATATTGCAGACAATCGCGCGATCTTTCATCTCACGCATATGATCCAAAGTAATGACATCTTTATTGCCTGTTGCCGTCACAAATATATCCGCAAGCGGTGCTGCCTGTTCCATAGTGACCACTTCATAGCCCTGCATTGCTGCTTGTAATGCGCAAATTGGATCAATCTCCGTGACTAACACACGCGCACCCTGACTTTTGAGCGCATCGGCACAGCCCTTACCTACATCCCCATAACCTGCAACAAGCGCGATTTTTCCTGCAATCATCACATCCGTTGCACGCTTCAAACCATCGGGCAAACTTTCACGGCAACCATAGAGATTATCAAACTTTGATTTAGTAACAGAATCATTGACATTGATAGCAGGCATTTTTAACGCACCAACCTTCCACATTTCATGCAAACGCAATACACCTGTGGTTGTTTCTTCCGATACACCACGAATATCAGCAACTAATGCAGGATACTTCTCATGGATAATTTTCGTTAAATCACCACCATCATCCAACAACATATTAGGCTTCCACGATGGATTCCCCTCGATAGATTGATGAATACACCATTCATATTCTTCTTCTGTTTCACCCTTCCATGCAAATACGGGGATACCTGCTACCGCAATCGCTGCTGCTGCATGATCTTGGGTAGAAAAGATATTGCATGAACTCCAGCGGACTTCTGCGCCAAGTGCCGTGAGCGTTTCAATCAGCACTGCCGTTTGAATGGTCATATGCAAACATCCAACAATACGCGCACCTTTGAGCGGCTGCATCGCTGCATATTCGGTGCGTAACGCCATCAGCCCCGGCATTTCTGATTCCGCGAGGCTTATTTCTTTGCGCCCCCACGGAGCAAGAGTAATGTCACGCACTTTATAATCAGACGTATTTACCACAGCAGCAGATTGACTCACAATAGAACTCCTAAAATATTATTTCATCGCTATTATGGCAGGCTTATTTCAAAAGGCAATGCCTAAGCGAACCTCTGTGTATTTTTGCGCACCAATCGAATCATGAGGCTAAGATTGTTTCACAAAAAGCGCACAAGCAAAATCACTATCTGTAATATTCCCAGCCACTGAGGTAATAATCCAACACTATGGGCTTGTCTAACTGATTCACCTCGACATCCTCAACGAGGGTATCCTTATCAAAAACAAAAAACTTAGCGAAATTGGTTTTATCCACATAGCGAGTGGTAACGTCGAATTTTGGATAATCCTTCTTTAATTTTTCTTGACTTGCCAGCACAAAACCCCATTCCCCGAAGGATGGCACATGGGCATGATAGGGATACATATGTACAAATCCTGCTGCTTGCACCGTTTTTGCAATACTCCAATAGGCTTGTGGTGCAAAATAAGGACTTGTCGCTTGCGTCACCATCATGCCCCCTGCCCCTAGATTTTTCTTCATCAACTGATAAAATTGCTTACTATAGAGCCGTGCTAATCCATTATTATTCGGATCAGGCAGATCGGCAATAATCAAATCAAATAATTGCTGGTTTTCTTGTAGAAATCCAAAGGCATCCGCATTGACGATTCGGACTTTTTTTGAATGCAAGCTCCGCTGATTTAATGACGTTACATAGGGATTATTCATGCCTACATGCACCATTTTTGCATCGAGATCGACCACTATAATCTCTTCTATTTCTGCATAGCGTAACAATTCGCGCACCGCCAAGCCATCCCCTGCCCCAAGCAATAACACACGACGCATCGGCATAAGGCGTACCGCAAACGGAATATGCACCAACGCTTCATGATAGCGATATTCATCGATTGAGGAAAATTGCAGATTGCCATCAAGATACAGTCGTATATCATCACGATCTTTGGTGAGTATAATCCGTTGATACTGCGATTGATCACTAAACACAATCCTATCCTCATAGAGGCTTTGATCCCAATGTTGCAAAAAATGATGCGAGCATAGCATCATGCCACCAAGAAACACGCTAAGCGCAATAGTGATTCTTTTTAACCATGCTGCGCGCACCCCAATTTCATCATGAAATACCCACAAAACCGCAAAGCCAATAGACATATTCACAAACCCAAATAATAAAGAGGATTGATACACCCCCATCAATGGCAACAAGATGAACGGAAATGCCATGGTGGCAATCAGCGCACCAAAATAATCAAATGATAAAATATTGGCGATTGTGACGTTCAGCTCCACATAACGATCCATCAAACGCGTTAAAAAAGGTATCTCTAAGCCAATAAGAATACCAATTACAATAGTGAAAAACACATAACAGACCATAAATAAGTCAGTATAGGCATAAGAAAAATATAAAATGGGAATACTCAACCCACCGAGTAACGCCAATATCAATTCAATCTGCACGAATCGAAGCAACAAACGATGTTCGATATATTTCGACATCAGCGTCCCTACCCCCATCGATGCCATATAGATACCAATGGTAAGTGAAAAAAACTTCACACTATCACCAAGAAAATAAGAAGCTGTGGTGGCAATCAATAACTCATAAATAATCGAACACAAACCAGAGATAAAGGCTGCGAATATAAGGGTAAGGGAATGCTTCTTGTCATGCATCTGCATCATTTGCCACTCATTTACCACTACCAGGCCCACCACCCACACGATCCGTACCATTCACGCTGCCACTACGATTGCTTGGCTCAGTATAGGTTGTCGTGCCACCCCAATACCAAAAAGAGGGGCCGCTATGATAGCCACGATAGCCCATATAGCCATAGCCATGCGATGCAGGCGCAAAGAGCGTTCCATAGGTTAACCCAAGAAGAACCGTACAGGCTAGAATAATTTTTGTCGTATGCGTCATGCAACTACCCGCCCCTAATATCCTGTATAGTTTGTTTGTGCGATCATGTTGTAATGCACTGCCCGCAACACCGCTCCAATCAAACATGTAATCACAGCAAATACCATATGTGGCAGGCTACTTCCACGTTTCTGACTGAGGGTAACATGTATTTTATCGTCATTCTGCATTCCTTCTTTTTTGAAGTTGAGATAATATTGCCCCGCTTGTGGAAACGTCACCTTCATGGAATAATCATTCTCTTGCTCACGCCATGCCCCTTCATCATCATACCCCGTCTCATGCCATAGCTCTTGCCCAAAGGAGAAAAGATATTCCTTATTCGCATCCAACACTTCTCCTTCAATAAATACCCAGCTATTTTCACGTACATCAGATTGTATAGTGATTTCATACACTTCTTTGGCTTGTTTCACCATGAGAGGTCCCATAAGCACCATCTTCTTGTGCTGTTGATTATAGCTTACATACACCGCGCCATCATAAATCTTCTTGGTGTCTGCCGTGTAGAACAACGCCGTGATAAAACTGATGATGCTAAACAGAAAAAACACTAAAGAAACCTTCTTCCAATCAATCGCATCTTCTGAGGGTTGCTCTTGATGATCTTGGTGATCTTGATAAAGTCGTTCAGAGAATTTATAAGCCACAGCACAACACTCCCATTAAAGCACTATGGCTAGAATCACAGCAAAAATGATTGCTATAGTTGCTTCTAAAAAACCTGCACCAATATTTTTATCATCCCTGATTTCTCGCCCTAAAGAATCCCCAAGCACCACAAGCCTATCCATCACCACCCTAATGACGGGTAAAAACACAAAGGCTATCACATTATAAATCAAAAACAACGTAATATCCTGTTGCCAACTTATGAAATTGCCCGAAGCTGCATTCATGATCACAATAGATAAGGCAATCAGATTACCCCCAAACGCAATGCCGCTTGCAGTATTTTTCTTGAGCAATTCATCGTGAATATTGTACGGAGATAGTTTGTTATAGATTAAGCTAAAAAGCACAAGGGATAGTTGCCCAAGGATAAAAAACACGATGCACGATGCAATGCCACCACCCTGCCCCGATATCGCTCCTGCTGCAATCAACCCCGTGGCAAGATAGATACCAAAATGCACAGCACCTACACCAACATTTCTCTCTTTAATGAGTTGTTCCGTATCACAAAAGGTACGCAAAATAGCCTTATCATTAAACCAACGCGAACCATTTAACAACACCAAACCAAGCAGGGAATAGCCCCCAACCGCCATCAAATCCTCAAAGAAACCTTGCGTTGGCCCGAGCAATGCACCTACAAAAATTGCTGCACTTGCCAAATAATAGCCACACATAGCAAGGGCAACCGCAAAATTATCCTCTTTGGTGAGTTCATTATTAATTTTATAGGGGATCAAAAAGCCCTTAAGGGATTTTGCCACAAGAAACAGCATCACATACATCACGATGAATGCCACCGCTTTTGTTATGTCTTCAACAACCATGCTTTTTATATCCATACGACCCCATACTCTAATAATGGCATACTATAGCCCTCTTTGTATGTTTCGTCAATTATAGTCATTCCAATTAATTTTTTGACTATAGTGCTTTACGCAGGAATCCAGTAACGCCAGTATGTTATGGATGCCTGCCTACGCAGGCATGACGAGAGCGGCAATTATTTGGAGGCACTATGCCCCACCATAAAGAAAAACCCACCTACTTTATAGAATAAAGTGAGTGGGCTTTTCTTGTCATTAGCGAAGGTTCAACTTCTCTTGCAAGCACTCATGTGCTTGTATGATGGTTTGATTTACAACGAATCTATCACCAGAATTTGCTGGGGATAGAGGGGTCATATCGGAACTTTTGTGTGCGGTGAAAACATCCCCCGCAATTCTGATAACAACACCCGTTTCCGAATGCCGCATACCCAGAGGTTGCATTTCCCGCGTGCCATCGAACAGAGCGATGGTGCTTGAAATTCCAAGCCCATTCTCCGTTTCTTGCTCACAAAGAAAACCGTCAGAGGTTTTCATTATAAGCCATCGACTGTTAGACTTCTTGTTTGGCACAAGATCTTTTGATCCTTTGTACCGTACTAAAGTATCCGCGACTTTTTGCAACCGTACACCAACATTCCACTGCATGACAGGGGATGGGGATGGGGACGCTGTCACAGACACTGATTCATTTCCTTTTAAGGAAAAAAAAGCCATTGCCGTAACAAGCGCAGCAAAAAGACCAACCGTTACCGAACGTTTAAGCTGTGCCATGATTCAGAAATTTCCAAAACGAAACAACAAAGAACCACACATCCAAAAATGGTGCGGGTTTAATGAAAACTCGATGCTAGGTGCATCAAATCAAGATATGCCGATTTTTGATAAACAAAAAAACATGCATATAAGGATCATATGTATGATACATGCACATCCCCTTAAAAGTCAAGCACAATCCTCTCTTAAGCGACACCAAAAATTTTATGTAATTGCATTCCAAGCACATATCCGCCCTTGCGCGCTAGGGCAACCGTATGTACAAAATTTTGGGCATTTTTGTGATCATCATATTCATCCATGGGCTGCACATAGATAGGAAGTGCGCGCCCCAATGATGATTGCCCCACCTCAGGCACGCCAGAGTAAGCAGGATTAGTCGCGGAGATGATAAACTTCAAGGCAGTGCAACGCTCTAAAAGATCATGCCGAATCATCCCATATGTTCCAGAGGGTGCTTTGGGTGAACATATAATATGCACTTCAGATGGCAATGGTCGAAAGAGCGTGCCATTTGTTTCAATCTGCACTGTCATGCCTGCATCTAACAATGCACGACATAATGGTTCAATCGGCTGACGTAGTGGTTCGCCCCCTGAAATCACCACCAATGGAGCAATCATCTTCTGCGCAAGTGCGTGGATGCGGATCATAATCTGTTCCAGTGCCATCGCGTGATAGGATTCAAACTCCGTATCACAGAAGGCACATGCTAAATTGCACCCCCCTAAACGGATGAATACGGCATTACGCCCCGTGAACGGTCCTTCTCCTTGAAAAGTTGGAAATATTTCTTGTACATCTAACATAGTACCATCACCGTGGATGGGTGGTCTTTTGGGGTTGCTTCCGAACATAAGATTCGCTAATGTGTGTGAGGTTATTAGATTGACTATAGCAGAGTCGCATGACAATTCTATGATAAAATAATGACAATGGTATGAATCTATACTCATCACACATGAAGATGCGTAGTATCAACATGTGGAAAAGATGAGTATTTCTAATAAGATATACCCTTAATTTCATTTCAATGACTCAACTCCTTGAAATGAAATGGGTATATGTGTCAACACAAAGAACTTTAGAACAAAGGGTACAGCGATGATGATCACATACCAAAAAAATTGTTCACTCACTACCGATGATATTATTCGCGTATTTCACACATCAGGCATCAAACGCCCTATTGACGATCATGATCGCATCACGACGATGTTTGCACATGCTAATTTAGTGATTTCTGCATGGCATGATGCACGGCTGATTGGTATAGCGCGCGCTTTAACGGATTACAGCTATTGTTGTTATCTATCTGATTTAGCAGTAGATAAAGAATATCACCATCAAGGCGTTGGATCAGAATTGATCGCGCATGTGCGACAAAACATATCTGAGCAAACATCATTACTCTTGGTTTCCGCTCCTTCAGCGATAGACTATTATCCCAAAGTTGGCTTTTCACCGCTAGAACATGGATTTATTATCAAACGATTAGCTTGACTAAATACATAATTATTGCGTATTCTTTGCAGCTTGGTACTTTGTCTCACACAGCAAAAACATAATAACGGAATAAATCTATGGTGAAACGCAACGCAGATAATAAAACACTAGCACAATCGTGGCATCCTGAAACCGTGCAAGTGCGCGGTGGCACAAAGCGTAGTGAATTTGGTGAAACATCCGAAGCCATCTTCCTCAATTCGGGCTTTTGTTATGATAATGCCGAAATTGCTGAAAGCCGTTTCAATGGTGAAGCCCCTGGCTATGTCTATTCGCGCTACCTCAACCCAACGCTTGATATGCTAGAGCAACGCTTAGTGCTGATGGAAGAAGGAGCGGAGGCTTGTTGCGTGATGGGCAGTGGTATGGCGGCGGTGTTTGCTAGCCTCATGAGCCATCTGCGTGCAGGCGATCATATCATCGCGCATCGTGTGCTTTTTGGATCATGCCATTATATCCTTGCGGAGATATGCCCGCGCTTTGGTATGGAAGTTAGTTTTATTGACGGCACGCAACCAAACGCGTGGGAAGCAGCGATGCGCCCCAATACCAAGGCAGTGTTCATTGAAACACCTGCCAATCCCACCCTTGATGTGTTGGATATTGCCCATATTGCAGGCATCTGCAACGCGCATAAGGTGATGCTTATTGTCGATAATATCTTAGCAGGTAACGGCGCGCAAGCTCCGCTTCTGCTCGGTGCTGATGTGGTTGTCTATTCCACAACCAAGCATATGGACGGACAAGGGCGCACGCTTGGTGGTGCGATTCTTGGAAGCGAGTCCTTTATCAAAGAAACTGTCTTGCCATTTCATCGTCATACAGGACCTGCCCTTAGCCCCTTCAATGCATGGGTGGTGTTGAAAAGTTTGGAAACCTACAGCTTACGCATGGCACGTCATCAAAGCAATGCCCTTGCCGTAGCCAATGCCCTTGAAGCGCACCCACATGTCGCACAAGTGCATTATCCCCTTCTGCCAAGCCATCCGCATTATGACGTAGCGCGCAAGCAAATGAACGGCGGTGGCAACATGATTGCGTTTAGTGTGCAGGGGGGGAAAAAAGCTGCATTTTCACTCATGAATAACCTGCAACTGATTGATATATCCAATAATTTAGGGGATTCTAAAAGTCTTATCACTCATCCCGCTACCACCACCCACGCGACCCTCACCACAGAAGCACAAGAAGCTATTGGGATAGGGGCGGGCATGATGCGCTTATCGGTTGGCTTAGAACATGTGGATGATCTGATTGCGGATTTAATAAATGCTTTGCGTTAAAATCCCCTATTGTGTGATATGAAAAAATAGTGTATGCAGAAATTATGAGAACGTTATTTATTTTTTCTTTGCTTGCCCTCACCTCACTCACAGGATGTTTACAAAAGCATCGTGCGCAAGTTGATATTCGGGAAGGACTCCGTCAGGATCGCTATGGCAATCATTATGATATGAATGGCAATCAGATTCCGCGCTATAGCAACCAATATCGCGCTCCGATGCCTCCGTCGCAAGATGCGAAATATATTCATGATGATTATCAGACCTATGGCATTGAAGCTCCCGTTGCACCTATTGGTGCGTCTGATTTACCGCCCATCACCAATGATCCGATAAACACACCAGCACCTACGCCTTCCACCGTTGCGTCTGTTACCACATCAGAAACAACCGTCGATCCGATGATTGCCCAACGCCTTGCTGAGGAGCAGAAATTCGCGCAGGTTACTCCTAATAATCCCAAGCCTACTACTTCTCCTTTTGCAACGAAATCGGCACCGCCTACGCCTAAAGTGCCAAGCGCTGCCCTCGATCAGCAATTATTGCCTAAAGGGTTTGTAGAGCCAACACCACCTGCGCCCCCTGCTGCTGTGACTGCACCCATCCAAGAGCCTGCTCCGCTGCAAGCCGCTGAGGATAAAAGCGCGCAACAAAAAGAACAGCAACAAATTGCAGCCATGCAAAAAATGAGTGCTGCCCCATCCTTCACCTTGCCTGTGCGTGGTGAGATTATCAAAAACTTTGCGCAAACGGGTAAACAAGGTATTGCGATTGCAGGGCGCAATGGTGAGCCTGTGCGCGCCTCAGCACAAGGGAAAGTGTTGCATGTTGGTAATGTTGATGAATTTGGAACAGTGGTAATTATCCAACATGCCAACGGGCTACTTACCACCTATGGTCATTTAGGTGACACAGTGGTAGCAAAAGGTCAAGACCTTAATCAAGGTAGCCTGATCGGGTTTGTTGGAAAAACGGGCAATGTCTCTGCACCGCAGCTACATTTTTCTATCCGCGAAGGTACTAAAGCTGTCGATCCATCCGCGTGGATACGATAACGATAAAAATAGTCATGCCTGCGTAGGCAGGCATCCATAAAATATTGTTGTTGCTGGATTCCTGCCTTGCGCCAAGAATGACGAAGAAGATATACCGCTTATTCGCATTCATATGCTACGCATCTTCATCTGCGAGCGGTTGCACTTAATGAGATATACCGCTTATTCGCATTCATATGCTACGCATCTTCATCTGCGAGCGGTTGCACTTAATGAGATATACCGCTTATTCGCATTCATCTGCTACGCATCCTCATCTGCGAGCGGTATATTATCCATTGCTTCTATCAAAATGTTCTTTGAAAAACGCAAGAAAATCTTATGCATGTCATTCTTGCTTGATGCAATCGCCACTTCTCCTTGATAAAGGGAAGCAAGCATACGGGCAAGCGCAAAGCATATAGTTTCATGTACCACGCGTGATGTAATGACAGGCAACGCAGCACGCGATGCGGATAGATCGGCGGGTTTAGATGCCCCAAAATCCTGTGTTGAGAGTAAATGATGCGCATCATATTTGATTTCAATCACTAATTCTTTGGAAATCTGCTTATTAAACTCAATATGTGCAGAAATCTCTATCGATGTTCCTTGCACAATATGCGATGCTGCGCCGCATAATATATTCACCAGCATATGAAGAAAACGATCCTCATCCACCAACACAGAAGGCATGAATTCATCAGAATGTATTTTTACATTCACATGGCGAAATGCAGGGATTTCATGAAATTGACGCACCGCACGATGCAGCGCAAAATTCACATGCACCACAGTTTCACGTAAAATCAATGAATTATATTCTGTTCTCGCAATGAATTTTATATCTTCCAGCATCTGATTCAGATGATATACACCCACAGAAATTTCATTGACTTGCTCAACATAAGCAGGCGTTCGATGCTCATAGTCGAGCATTTCAAGAATCGATTGATGTACCCTCGCTAAAGGCTTTTGTATATCGTGCATCGTCGTATAAAGAAAATCACTACGCGCACGTGTGAGCAATTCTACCGTTTCCTTTGTGCGACCAAGATATTGATTTTTAAGTTTCAACTCATGGGAAACACGTTTTTGCTCTTCAATACACGCGCTTAATTTGCTTATGTGGTTACCTAATTGTTCAATTTCCAGCGACCCACCTCGTGGCATATAAGAGGGGCTTTTGCCTGAAATGATATTTTTGGCAACCTCCGATAGATGTTCAATAGGATAGATTAGGCGCGTGCGAATCAGCCATAATAAGATGAATAAAAATCCTGCTAGCACCAAAATTTGCATCATGCGCGCTTTGAGTAAGGAGATGATTTCATCATTGAAATATTGATGATCATAGGTGATACAAAAGAGGTAGGGGTAATATTGCGATTTTTGATAAAGAGCAAAAGACAGATTCCTACGCATAATAGAAGGCATCGACAAAATTTCAGAATCTGATGATTGTTCTGCTGCTTTATAAAATTTGGCAAGAATATCTTCATTAAGCGGAACAATGCTATCATCGCTTTGTGCGCTGTCCGTCACAAACGTCAACGTATTCGTGTACATCGCAAAATTCACGCCATTTTTTTGTATGGAAGACTGCATTTTATGCGTTAATTCTTGAATATCAAACGTCACCGTAAGCACGCCAATAAATGTACCTTGTATATCGGTGATCCCTAAGCTAATCGGAAGAAACCATTGCTCCCCCTGCATCCCTTGTATTGGACGACCAATATGGGCGCGCCATGGTGCTGTCAATGCTTTTTTGATATGATCGCGATCTGCCACCGTATAAGGCACATCCAAAACACCATATTTACTGGTATTGATCACATTCAAATCAGCATTGACCCACATCAATTCATAAAAGGGATTATCCTTGCCACCCGCATGAAATGATCCTAAAAGAGTCGCCATCTTTTGGGGATTATGAGTATAATCATCATGCACTAATTGACGCGCTAACGATTCCAGCACATAAGAGGCAAAATTCGTTTCCGTATGAAAGGTACGATCAATACGATGATGCTCTTCTTTTAAGCTATTGACCGTTTCATGAGCATAATAATCATGGGTTTTATACGCAACAGCGCAACCAACAAAAACTAAGACCACAAAAATGATCAAAAACATGAAGATAAAATCACGTATAATGGTTGCTTTTTTTGGATAAGGATACATAAGCCCTATCATAGCCACCCTTGCATGAAGATTAATAGTATAAAATGAAGATAAAAATAATTTTTTTGTGATATTATGATAAAAGGGTGCAAAGATACATCGAACAATACGGGGTTTTTCATGTCTATCTACGAATTTATTGGCTATACGGGAACTATGATTCTTGTGATTTGCTATCTTCTTATGCAATCTGGTCGCTGGGATCCCCAAGAACTACGCGTCCCGTTATGCAATGGGATTGGTGCATCATTCATCTTAGTATCACTCTATGAACAACCTAACATGCCTTCTATTGTCATAGAACTCATTTGGATGAGCATCAGCATCTATGGGATTATTCGCTGCATACGCAAGAAACGTCAATAGCATTAAGAACCTATCTGAGAATTTTTGATAACCCATAAAACCAACGAATTCGTTATTCCTGCGTAGGCAGGAATCCAGCAATAACAACAGTTTATTAATACCTACCTTCGTAGGCATGACAAGAATTGGGAGTTCTGCAGAGGTCTCTATCTATATAAATTTTTGATCATAGTTGCATATTCCTCTTGCGTTGTGAGATAAGGCACGTCATATTCATGACTCGCATTAATATGGAGCATGAATATGAGTTTTACCGTTACTACAGGTGCGCTACCTTCTTCAAGAAAGCGTTATTTTTCTAGCACGCGCTTTGCCGATGTGCATGTGCCGATGCGTGAGATTGTACTTTCTCCCACCGCCCGTGAGCCAAATCTCACCGTCTATGATACATCAGGTGCGTACACAGATGAGCAAGCAAAGATCGATATTCGTGCAGGTTTAACGCAAGTGCGGGATAGTTGGGTAGAACGTCGCGGATGTGACACCTATCTTGGGCGCGAAGTAACACCGCAAGATAATGGGTTTAAGGATTGGAACGGTGCTGCAAGCCAGTTGGTCGAGACTTTCCCGAAGGTGAATCCGCGCCCACGTCGTGCCAAAATGGGGGGCAATGTGACCCAAATGCATTTTGCGCGCAAAGGCATCATCACCGAAGAAATGGAATATATTGCGATTCGTGAAAATGAAGGGCGCAGGGAATATCTTGAGCAGTGGCAACATTATCAAAGCCCCTTTGGTGAAACCGTAGGTGATCGCCGTTTCTCACGTCGTGATAACCGTCATGCAGCCAACAGCTTTGGTGCAATTATCCCACAAGAAATCACACCTGAATTTGTACGTGATGAAGTTGCACGTGGGCGCGCTATTATTCCCGCCAACATCAACCACGTAGAACTTGAGCCAATGATCATTGGGCGCAACTTCAAGGTGAAGATCAATGCTAATATTGGAAATTCTGCCGTGACCTCTTCCGTTGCTGATGAAGTCGATAAGCTCGTATGGGCGATACGTTGGGGAGCGGATACGGTGATGGATTTGTCCACAGGGCGCAACATCCACAATATCCGTGAATGGATCATCCGTAATTCTCCTGTGCCGATTGGTACAGTGCCGATTTATCAAGCACTTGAAAAAGTGGGTGGCGTTGCCGAAGACCTCACATGGGAAATATTCCGTGATACTCTGATTGAACAAGCCGAGCAAGGTGTGGATTATTTCACCATCCATGCAGGCGTGCGCTTGCCGTTCATCCCCATGACAGAACAACGCGTAACTGGTATTGTTAGCCGTGGCGGTTCGATTCATGCAAAATGGTGTATGGCGCATCATAAGGATAATTTCACCTATGAGCATTTTGATGAAATATGTGAAATCATGAAAGCCTATGACGTATCTTTCTCGCTTGGTGATGGATTGCGCCCCGGTTCAATCGCTGATGCCAATGATGCTGCACAATTTGCTGAACTCAAAACCCTTGGGGAACTCACGCACCGTGCATGGAAACATGATTGCCAAGTGATGATCGAAGGGCCGGGGCATGTGCCGATGCACCTGATTCAAGAAAATATGACCAAGCAACTTGAAGCATGTGACGAAGCCCCGTTCTATACACTCGGGCCACTCACTACCGATATTGCTCCCGGTTATGATCATATTACTTCGGGGATTGGTGCGGCGATGATTGGTTGGTTCGGATGCGCGATGCTGTGTTATGTCACGCCGAAAGAGCATCTTGGTTTGCCTGATCGTGATGATGTGAAAGAGGGGGTGATCACCTATAAAATTTCTGCCCATGCCGCTGATCTCGCAAAAGGGCATCCCGCCGCACAACACCGCGATGATGCACTCAGCCGTGCGCGTTTTGAGTTCCGCTGGATGGATCAGTTTAATCTCTCGCTTGACCCTGAACGTGCCTTGAAATTCCACGATGAAACCTTGCCTGCTGATGGTGCGAAACATGCGCATTTCTGCTCGATGTGCGGACCAAAATTCTGCTCGATGAAAATCAGCCAAGAAGTGCGCGTATTTGCCAACATTCAAAACCAACCTGCCCTTGCATCAAGCACAGATGCAGAATCAGGGATGCAGGATATGGCAGAGAAATTCAAGCAAGCGGGTAGTGAGATTTACCAAAAGGTGAGTTAATCATGGGCATTCGCAGGATACGCTCTTGGATTGAACATCATTTTACCTTGATTCTTTTTTTGGGGCTAATGTTTGGTCTGAGCGTACCTGCAATGCAGTATTGCCCGCCTGAAGTGCCGCTTGCTTTTGTATCCATTGTCATGTTTTTGTCGTGTAGCAAAATACGCCTACATGATATGCGATCTATTGCATGGGGCTGGGGCGTAGTACTTTATATAAGTCGCTTTTTGCTCCTTCCCGCCTGTTTATTCTGGATCAGCAACATCCTTGCACCCGATTATGCTCTGGGTGTATTGCTGATTGCACTCATGCCTGTGGGCGTGTCTGCAGCAGGACTTGCTGGAATGGTGGGCGCATCGGTAGCGTTAGTGTTATGCGCCACAGTGATCACTAGCCTTCTTACTCCCATCATCGTTCCCTTTATGGTGGAACTACTGGGCAACCAACATATGGATATTGATCCTTATGCGATGTTCAGCACCATTGCTCTAAGCATTATACTTCCCACGACATCCTATTTTGGAGTGGCTCGCCATCATGCCCGTGCGCGTGCATGGATTACATCCCACACCTCATGGCTTACCCCACTGCTTATGGCAGGCATGGGGGCAAGTGTAGTAGGGATGCAGCGTGGCTTTATCCTAGATAATCTCCCGCTTTTATTCGATGCCTTCCTATTAGCAAGCGCACTTTATGCACTGCTCTTTGTAGTGGGCTGGTGTGCAGGAAAACATCGCTCCGTCATGTTAAGCAAAAGCCTTGCTCTGTGTTCTGGTTCAAACAACATCGCTCTTGCTGCGGCTATCGCTGCTATGTATTTTCCCCCTTCTGTCGTGCTGTTCACTGTTGTCGGTGATGTCGTCTGGGTATGCGCGGTTGGTCTATTCAAACGCTGGGCAGATCGGCTTTATAGCGCGTCACGATAGGTTAGTTACGTTTATATAAGCGTACCTATCGTGAGTTCGCGCTATAAATATGAATGATAGCGCGTCACGAATCTCTTGCTTATGAGGAGAAATGGGCTTTTAACGCATCACTAACATTAGGAGATACAAACGCCTCCACCGATGCACCAAGGCGGGCAATTTGCTTTACAAAACGCGAAGAAACAAAATGTGTGGATTCCGAAGCGGTTAAAAAGATGGTCTCAATATGTGGGGCAAGTTTGGAATTCACACAAGCCATCTGAAATTCATATTCAAAATCAGATACCGCACGCAAGCCACGTATCAATACATGCGCTCCTTGCTCTTGCGCAAAATTGGCAAGCAATCCTGAAAAGCTGCACACACGTACACGCCGTGCATTGTCTCCCAAATAGGTGCGCACATCTTCACACACCAAGGCAGCACGTTCATCCAAAGAAAAAATTGGCTGTTTTCCTGTATCCAATGCTACCGCCACTACCAATTCATCCACGACACGCAAAGCACGTGTAATAATATCCATATGCCCTTTCGTGATGGGGTCAAACGTTCCGGGATAAACGCCTATTGAGGTGGTTTGCATAGATTTTCTTCCTCCTCATCATCGGTGGCGTTTTGTACCATCGATGCAGCAATACGCACAGCAGACACCACATATTCATCATGTGCGACACTGAATAAACGCACCCCTTGCGCAGCACGCCCTGTTATGCGAATTTGATCAACCGAACAACGAATAATTTTAGCGGCGTTGGTCATCAAAATCAACTGATCGCCTTGCTCCACAGGGAAACTTGCAACCACAGCACCATTACGTTCATTGGTTGGAATGGTCGTAATCCCCTGCCCTCCACGTCCTGCCATGCGATATTCATAGGAAGAAGTTCGCTTCCCATAACCTTTGGCGGTGACGCTTAAAATCAGTTGTTCACGCTCCAACATCTGTGCAAAACGTGCATCACTCAGCTCATAGGATGTGGTTTCATCATCCGCATCATCGCTTGGGGTTATAGCCTCAGCCTCATCTTCCGCGCCCCGGCGCAACTGATTTGCTTTCTTCACAAATGCTGCACGTTCTTCTGATTCCGTTTCCCCGCCATGCGTAATGATCGACATCGATACAACACGATCACCTTCCGCAAGTTTAATCGCACGCACCCCTTGCGAATCACGCCCTGCAAAGACGCGAATAGCATCCACAGCGAAGCGAATTGCTTTGCCATATTCAGTAGCAATCAAAACATCTTGATTAGGGGAGCAGACATGCACCGCAACCAATTCCTCACCTGCGCCAAGTTTCATGGCGATTTTACCATTGCTTTGAATACGGTGGAAATCAGAAAGATCATTTCGACGAATCGTACCAAAGGAGGTTGCAAACATAATATGCAGATCATTCCATTTGGTTTCATCTTCAGGCATGGGCATAAACGTATTGATGCGCTCACCTTCCTTCAGCGGAAAGACGTTGATCATCGCCTTGCCTTTCGTCGTAGGCGTACCAAGCGGGAGGTTATAGACTTTCAGACGGTACACCGTGCCGTAATTGGAGAAGAACAATACAGGCGTATGCGTATTGGCAACAAACAATGCCTCAATCACATCTTCATCCTTCATGCTCATGCCCGAACGACCTTTACCACCGCGTTTTTGCGCACGGTAGGTATCAAGCGGGACACGCTTAATATAGCCACCGCTGGTAACAGTCACCACCATATCTTCTTGCTGAATCAGGCTTTCCATATCCGCTTCAAACTCCGCATCTTCAATCGTAGTACGACGCGGCACAGCAAATTGCGCCTTCACTTCCAGCAATTCCGCTTTCATGATGTCCATACGTTCCGTTTGCGATGCCAATATCTGCAAATAACGGGTAATGGCTTCACCTAATTCAGTGAGTTCTTCATGGATTTTATCGCGCTCCAAACCTGTGAGTCGTTGCAGGCGCAATTCAAGAATCGCTTTCGCTTGCTCATCCGTGAACCGTATTAGATTGCCATCAAGATAATTACGGCGGTCATCCACCAAAGCGAGTAATGACAATACATCGGAAGCATCCCAACTGCGTGCCATCAATTCTTCTTTTGCAACATGCGGATTAGGCGCATTACGAATCACCGCAATCACTTCATCAATATTCGCTACAGCAATCGCTAAGCCAAGCAACAAATGTGCTTTATCACGCGTTTTATTCAGCAAATAGGTGGTGCGACGGATAATCACTTCTTCACGGAAGGCAATGAATGCACGCAAAATTTCTAACGTGCTTAATTGCTTTGGCGCGCCATGATGCAACGCCAAGCTATTAACCCCAAAAGATGTTTGTAGTGGCGTATAGCTATAGAGCTGGCTTAAGACCACATCAGGAATCGCATCGCGTTTCACTTCAATCACCACGCGCACACCGCTTTTATCGGATTCATCGCGCAAATCAGAGATGCCCTCTATTTTCTTATCGCGCACCAATTCTGCAATACGCTCAACAAAACGCGCCTTATTCACCTGATAAGGCATTTCCGTAACAATAATAGCGGTGCGTTTATTGGGCAGTTCCTCAAACTCAGTACGTCCACGCATGATGACTGATCCACGCCCTGTGCGTGCAGCATTGTAACTTCCCGAACGTCCAAGAATAATACCCCCCGTAGGGAAATCAGGAGCAGGGATCAAGCGCACCACATCATCGATCGTGGCATTGGGATGATTAATCACATAGCAGGTTGCATCCACAACTTCACCAAGATTGTGAGGCGGGATATTGGTTGCCATACCCACAGCAATACCCCCCGCACCATTGACCAAAATATTGGGAAAGCGTGCAGGAAGCACACGCGGTTCACGTTCTGATCCATCATAATTTTCTTGGAAATCAACCGTGTCTTTGTCCGTATCTTCCAATAATCCTTGCTGAGAAATACGCGCCAAACGTGATTCTGTATAACGCATCGCCGCAGGAGGATCGCCATCCATCGAACCAAAGTTCCCCTGCCCATCAATCAACATCGACGACATCGAAAATGGTTGCGCCATACGCACCAATGCATCATAAATCGCGCTATCGCCATGCGGGTGATATTTACCCATCACTTCCCCGACAATACGGGCGGATTTTTTATAGGGTCGATTATAATCACAGCCCGATTCATGCATCGCATAGAGAATACGACGATGCACTGGTTTCAAACCATCGCGCACATCAGGCAATGCCCGCGATACGATAACACTCATCGCATAGTCAAGATAAGAACGCTTCATTTCGCGTTCAATAGAAATGGTTTGTATCGAACTATGGTCGCTCACGCTTATATCCTATGAAATATGGTAGAGCGTACCATACACCACACGTTCACCTGACGCAATGATAAATTTAGTCCGCCAGATTCACAATACCCGCTGATTCATTCGGCACAAAGCGTATCGTCGCAAGTTTACGCAACAACACCACAAACATCGAAAGTGTCGGTGTGGTTGTGGTTTTGAGATCATGCACCATACGACGATAACGCTCAATTTCACCTCCATTGACACGTTCCCACAACTGCATCGCTTCATCGATCGATGCACCCAAGGCTAATCCTTCCATGATGCACGAGGTCAAACGTCGTTGTTCTTCATAGAGTTCATTAATCACATTGCGCACCGCTAAGCGATCCCATGAGGTTTCCGCAGAAAGAAGGGAGACGGCATGACGCAACCCATCTAGTTCAAGGCGCGCATCGACATCAAAATAAATAGTCCCAATGGCGCGTTGTTGATGCGGGCTTTGCTGATCCAGCAACACAATATCACTAGCCGCCAATAAAATATCCAACATCGCAAGACGCTTCGCCACCTCATGCGGAATATGTTGCTGCTCAAGAGTTGTGATTTTTTCTTCGCACTGAAGCGTCATGGATTGCGAGATAAAATGTTGATATTCCTTGCGATAGGACTCCATCGCAGGATGGAAATCACGGATCACTCCTTCCATATCTAATGGTTGTGGCATATTGTTCAAAAACCATACACTCACGCGCTCAAGGAAGGCTGTCACCTCCATAAAGAGCTGTATTTGCACGCTGCTTTCTACTTTATTGGGCAATGCTTCAATCGCTTCCCACAAACTATCCAACTGGAATAATTCTTGCGTCACCACATACGCACGCACGATATTACACACATCATGCCCCGTATCATGCTTGATGGTATCGATATAGGTAATACCCGCACGATTGACAATCTCATTGGTCAGTGACGTTGCAATAATTTCACGGCGCAACGGATGATCAATCAAGATATTCGGCATAGCTTCTTGCATCGCTTCAGGGAAATAGCGCAATAAACGCGTATTAAACGCACATGAATCAAGCAATGATGATTGCGACAACACACCATAGAGCGCGATTTTGCTATAGGCAAGCAATATGGCAAGTTCTGGACGCGTTAAGGTCGCCCCATTAGCTTTCAAAGCATCAATCTCTTTCGGATTCGGCAAAAATTCGACCGCTCGATCCAATATCGCTTCCTGCTCTAACGTCAGCATATAACGTGCATAGACTTCTAACATTTCTTTTGCACGCGCTTGTGCCATGCTTAATGCTTGATTTTGTTGACGATTATCTTCAAGCACTAATTCAGCAACACGATCCGTCATACGTGCCAAAAGCGGGTTGCGATCCGCTTCATTCATCGCCCCTTTGCTGATAGCATGAGTGAGTGCGATTTTAATGTTCACTTCATGATCGGAGCAATCTACCCCTGCGGAATTATCAATGGCATCCGTATTGATTCGCCCACCAAGCCGCGCATATTCGCTTCTGCCAAGTTGGGTAAAACCGAGATTACCTCCCTCACCCACCACACGACAACGCAATTCATCGCCATTAATGCGCACCGCATTATTGCTTGGATCACCTACCATTTCGTGTGTTTCATTGCGTGATTTAACATATGTTCCAATGCCACCATTCCATAATAAATCAACAGGTGCTTGCAGCATCATGCGGATAAGCTCATGCGGTGTCAATTCTTTTGCATTTGTGCCAAGTAGTTGCTGTATTTCTGGCGTAAGGATAATCGTTTTGGCACTACGCAAAAAGACCCCCCCACCCTGTGAAATCAGTGAGGCATTATAGCCATCCCAACTGCCACGCGCTATCTCAAATAAGCGTTTGCGCTCATGATAAGAGGTTGCAGGATCAGGAGTTGGATCAAGGAAAATATGCATATGGTTGAACGCGCCCACCAACGCAATCTGATGAGAAAGCAACATTCCATTACCAAATACATCGCCCGACATATCGCCAATCCCCATGACAGTGAAGGGCTGCGTATGAATATCTCTCCCCATTTCTTGAAAGTGACGCTCCACAGAAACCCAACCACCACGCGCCGTGATCGCCATTTTCTTATGATCATAGCCCACAGAACCACCTGAGGCAAAGGCATCACCCAACCAAAAACCATAAGAATGCGCAATAGCATTAGCAATATCGGAGAAGGTTGCCGTGCCTTTATCGGCTGCCACCACTAAATAGGGATCATCATCATCATAGCGCACCACATTATGCGGCACGATAATAGCATCTGCATTACGATTATCGGTAATATCAAGCAAGCCTGATAGAAACTGCGTATAACTCGCAATGGCTGCTTGCACTTTGGCATCACGATCCATCCCATCCATCGATTGCTTCACCACAAAGCCACCTTTAGAGCCTGTGGGAACAATGACCGTATTTTTAACACGCTGCGCCTTCATCAAGCCCAACACTTCGGTGCGGAAATCTTCATGACGATCCGACCAACGCAAGCCACCACGTGCCACCAATCCACCACGCAAATGAATGCCTTCTGTTGCAAGTGAATAGACAAAGATTTCACGCAACGGACGAGGCAAAGGCAAATCTGGTACGGCAAGCGAATCAAACTTAAAGGATAGATAAGGCTTCACATTGCCATCTGCACCGTGTTGATAGGCATTGGTACGCAAAGTCGCTTGTATTGTTTCTGCGAAAAAACGTAAGATTCTATCTTCTGCAAGATTATCCACATGGGTGAGTGCGTGCATCACATGCCCATAACAATCTTGCAGCATCGTCTTATCATGTTTTTGCGGATGAAAGCGTGCTTCAAATAAATCAATAAGTTGCGCTGCAATCGTCGCATGTTTGCACAAAGCCTGATCGATATAGGCTTCCGAATAACCAAGCCCTGCTTGTTTGGCATAGCGTGTATAGGCACGCAAAATGGTAATATGACGTGTATTCAACCCTGCCCGAAGCGCGAGGCTGTTGAGAATATCATTCTCTGTCGCACCAGACCACACATGCTCCAACACTTCTTCAAGCAAAGGTTTGATTTTTTCAAGATCATAGGAATCCGCCGTTGCAGGCAGCAAAGTAAAATCACGCACAACCATTTTAATCGGCTGTTCTTCCGCACCTTGACGCACATAGACACGGTACGGCACAGCATCATGCACCTTAAACCCAAGATTTTCAATCATGGGGATCATATCCGATAAGGGCGCACGATCCGCAATACGGTACATCTTCAAATGAATACGACTCGTTGCTTCATCCACATAAAGATTAAAGCGTGCCGTGCGATGCTCCAGCACCTCTTTAAGCAAGAAAATATCTTTAATCGCATCCTCAACACGGGTAGTATTGGTGTAATCACGAGGGAATGCCTCAGAAAATTCACGAAACACATACTCACCACGTTGTTCACCGCACACATCGTGTAGTGATTCCCGCAAACTATCGCGCCAATAATTGATGATAAAGCGCAATTCTTCATTCAGCTTAGGCATATTCACGGTAGGAATATGCCCCGGTTGGGTTTTTACAATAAAATGCACCCGCGCAAGGGCAGATTCCGTAAGCTGAGAATACATGGCTTTGATTGAACCATCCACATGCCGCGCCAAAACTTTACCAATCTCATGCAATACAAACGTATTGAATTTATCACGGGGCATATAGACAAAACAACTCATGAACCGCTCAAAAATATCTTTGCGGAAAAAGACCCGTATATCAGGGCGTTCTTCAAGTGCTACAATACCCATCGTGATTTCTAACAAATCATCGGTTGAGATTTGGAATAATTCATCACGAGGAAAAAACTCCAACGCCGCTTTTAATGCCTTACCGCTATGCCCCCCCTTGCTAAAACCTGTAGAATCCAGCACAGCCTGCACCTTCTGGCGAATATAGGGGATTTCTTGCGTTTGTTGATAATAGACTGGGGAAGTAAACAAGCCAAGAAACCGCGATTCCCCAATCACCTTCCCCGCAGCATCATAACGTTTAATGCCTATATAATCCATCAACACATCACGATGCACCACCGAGCGACGATTGGATTTTGTGATCTCAATAGGATGATCTTGTAGGGCAAAATGACGCACCTCAGGAGGAAGACTCGCATAACCACGCTGCAATAAATCAAACTCAGCGATTTTGAATACACCGAGTTGTGATCCCTCAACGGGCGTAAAACACTCTTTGCCCTCTGCATCATAAAAATCATAGGCAACATAACCTAGGAAGATGAAATTATTTTTCAGCAGCCAATCAAAAAAGGCAGTTGCTTCATCCATATCTTCGGCAGGTAAATGATGCCCCATCATCACAATATGGGTGCTGATTTCACGAGCGCGTGCCACCATAATGCGCCAATCTTCTACCGCTTTATACACATGATCCAACGTAGCGCATAAATGTGCTTCAAGTTTTTTTGCATCCATATCATCGGATAAAGGCGATAGTTCAAAATAGATGCATGATTCTTCCCGAGTGGTGGAAGGATGATCATTATCTAATAGCATACCCTTCTCATCACGTTTGACTGATAATTGCGGATGAATGGTGCGGTACATAGTAAAGCCACAATTCTTCAGTGCAATCGACAATGAATCCACCAAAAAAGGCATATCTTTGTTGAAGATCGTCACGGCAACACGGGTGCGCCCATAGGCTTGTTTGAGAAAATCAGGTGTATGGATCGTGATTTTCGGTTTATCTGAAGGAACATGATGCCCATCATGATACACAAGTGCGGCGATCTGCACGGCAATTTCTGGTGCAATATCATCCAGATCACCAAGCGATAATGCTCGATAAAAACGTTGCGTAAACAAACGAAGTTGGGCATCCGTAATAGAATCTGTGATCCGCGCAAGGGCGTGTTGGCAGTCAAGACGATAGCGTTGTGTCATAATATGCGCCGTTGTTAGTGGTGATATATAGTACTTGCATTATATTGAGGCATGATAGCCATCCATATGCTTAAATAACACTTATATGCTACGACAAATCAAGAAAAATCGATCCTGCACTGCACCTAAAAGGCAGACATATCACGATGCGTAGCATCTTGTGTGTAAGAACCTGCCCCGAATCTTTTTATTATGTGTCAAGACTCGTTAGGTTACGGCTGGACACCAATTCCCAATAGTGTATACTCTCGAGGAACTGCCAAAGATTATACGAGACGTTACGGCTGGACACCAATTCCCAATAGTGTATACTCGATTTGTGCCATTGCAGAATGCCTTATGTGTTACGGCTGGACACCAATTCCCAATAGTGTATACTCCTAAAATCGAAAAATCAGTAGGGGCAACAGTTACGGCTGGACACCAATTCCCAATAGTGTATACTCATGATTTAACTGTAAAAACAGGTGAATACGTTACGGCTGGACACCAATTCCCAATAGTGTATACTGTTGACTTCCTTCAGTAAATGACACAATACGTTACGGCTGGACACCAATTCCCAATAGTGTATACTAGCTTAGGCGTAAATTGTTGAAATTAAAGCAATTTACGCCAATTTTTTCTGAGAAAAATGCTCTAATCTTGTTCATAAAAGAATCAGTTGCTCCATTTTTTCCGCAGGCGGAGTAGGCTTGCGGTTGGTGTAGGATACAATATTTTCAAATTGTTTGTCCGTGAATTGTATCATACTTACCTTGCCAAGTGGCGGCACTCTTTTTAGTATGCGCTTGGTTGCAGCATCTGCTCTTTCCCTGCTCCCAAAATAACGCATATAGACAGAAAACTGAGACATTTCAAAACCTTCATCCAGTAATTCTTGACGAAATTTCGTTGCTTTTTTGCGTTCTTCTGCCGTTGTTACGGGTAAATCAAACATCACCATCAGCCACATAATACGATACCCACTTAATATTGTCATCATCATAACCTATAATTTTTTGGTAGCATGAGGCTTTCAGGTAACAATAACCGTGCCTTACCCGATTGGTAGCTTTCTGCCAAGGACGTTGCCACTCGCAGCACTGCCATGCCCAATGGAGCCGCCTGTCCATCCAGACATACATCGTTCAGATGAATAGATGCGAGTGCTGTTTTTGCTACTTTATCCACTTCCCCCACACCTTGCTTGATCAAGGTGAGTACATGAGCATCGACTAATGGGCGGAAGGGTTCCATCACATCATCCACTAAGCACATGGTATTAATACGGCTACGGTGAAATATTCCTAACGTAGGATGCAACCCTGCTGCCATAATAGCGCGGGCGGTAGTGGAACGTAGAATGGCATATCCATAATTCAATAGCTTGTTCCGAATATCCGTATCATCCTGATTGCGCGTAAAATCCTTCCCCATCATGCGTTGCCAGTATCGTCGCGCCGCCTGCGCTTCCAGATTGCCTATGTCTCCTGATTTTACCATCTTCGACATGGCATACAAGCCTGCATCCTCACCATGCTGAACGTGCAACTGCTCACCCTGAAAATAGATTTTTGCACTGATGAGTTGTTTCCATAATTGTTTGCATAATGGTTGCGTAGCGGTAAGTTGCGCCTGCATAATACCTGCTTGTGCATGATGCTGTTCGGTTGGCCATAAAAACCCTGCGGGGGTGTGATTACTTCCAGTAAACATAAAGGCAATGCCCCTATTACAACATTCCACCAGCAGATTGTTGCTGTAGGAAAGCTGATGGGCATGTGCCATAATCACAGCGATTTCATCCAAAGGGATGCGGGCAATTTCCTGTTTTTCGGCGGTGACTTTAAGGAAACCACGAAAGACGGCAAGGTGTCTGCCATCTTCCGCAATTTCTATCACCCGCCCGAGCATCTCATTCCCCCTGCTGCACCCGCATCGGGTCTAACACCACCCCATCAGGAGAAACGGATATTTTGCGTAGTTTCGCTTTTTGTGCAGGTGCTGGCATCATACTGAATGATGTTTTGCCATCTGCATCATTGTGTTGCACAAAAAATATTTGCCCATTAGCTTTTAGTGTTTGAACCCGTGCATACATGGTTTTTCCTTCCTTTTCATATCCCACTATATCATCTTTATGTAAACGCCAGATTAATTTTCTATTGGGTTCGGATTTCCACTCAGGCACAAAATCTTTTTGATTCGCATCAAATGTTTTGATAATCTCCGATTGCCATATATGCGCTTTTTTACCCGTTGTTTCGATAAATATATCCACGCAATGATTGCTCCCGCCCACCATAAATTTATAGGGCTGTTTGGTCACTGGATCGCGCACTTCTACCATGGCATTTTTAGACTTTTCGTCTAGGGCGCGAATTGCACGAATTTTCTGATGTGCGCAAAATTGTTGCACATATGTCGCAATTTCTTTGTCTGATACCCCCTCCAGATAGGTGAGTATCGTATCACGTAAACGTTTATCCCTGATTTTTTCTACATCTTTACGGGTCGTAAATTCCTCTGGTTTCCAGCGCACCACATAGACTGCATTCTTTTCGTCTAGGGCGCGAATTGTATGAATTTTCTGATTTTTGCAAAATTGTTGCACATATGTCGCGGTTTCTTTGTCTGATACCCCCTCAAGATAGGTGAGTATCGTATCACGTAAAAGTTTATCCTCGATTTTCTCTACATGTTTACGGGTCGTAAATTCCTCTGGTTTCCAGCGCACCACATAGACTGCATTGCTCTTAGGTGTTTCTTGTGTTCTTCCATAATAGGTATCCTCATGCAACCGTCCTGTAGTGCCTCCGTTCATAGCGGGTGTACCATGTTCAGGCTTGTGCGACACAACCATTTTATCTACCAAACTTTGAATGATGTGCCGCTTATGCGCAAAGGGATTGGTCATTTCACCTACCACCGAGGAAAGTTTGCGCCCTGTTATTTCTGCTATTTTTGCCGCCTCTGCAATATGTTTCACCATGCTACGAGTAGTAAGCGCAATCACCAATGCGTCCACCGCATGGTGGCGATGATCCGTGCGATCCTTGGCATCATCCTCCGCAAGCAGGCTATTCCAACCCCATGCTTGACGCAACAACCCCGTTAAGGTACCGGGTGTAGCGATCATGCCTCGTTCTCCCTGAGCGCACCCATAGGCAAGATATTTCTTTGCAAGTTTTGCCATATGGCTGGTGTCAATCAAATGACGGGCAGCAAAACTCTCCAGTCCCGTATCAACTTCTTCACCTTTATAGATAATCTTGGTAGATTTTTCTTCAAAACTCTGCATCGCACCTTTACGAAAACGCCATGCTTTCGCGTTTCTTAGATGATCGGCACGCTCCACCATATCTTCATAGCTAATCGTGCGTCCTTCCCATAAGACAGGGCTTGCAAATAATGCTTCAGGTGCTTGTTTTCCCTTGAGCCTATTGAAACTTACAAAAGACACCGTTTTATTGGCACTCGTATCATCCAACGTGAGTGATCTCGGTAAGATATGCTCTATTTCAATATCAGCAGAAAGCAACTGAGATAGGCGAATCGGCTTTCCTGTAAATACACATATGCGTTCATTCGCTGCGTTGGATTCAGCTAGCTCCTTCCACAATTTCATTTTTGCTAAATCGCGATCATTCGCTTCTATTCCTAATTCCTGTTTGATTTCCTCCTTCCATCGATGACGTAATTTTTTGTTTTTGTCATTTTCCTTAATAATATCAGCAATTTCACGTTGTCCTTTCTTTAATTCTCGCACCAGTTCGATAGTGATATATTCAGGTTTGCCACCAAATCGCGTGATTAAACTATTATGCACCTTGCGTAGCTGATTGAGTGCAACATGCACAGTAGGATTAGACACACGTCCATAATCACGGACATGCTTATCAGCAGAGGGCATTTTAGTGCAGTGATTCCCCAATAGTTCCGCATAATAGGGCAAAAGATCGCACTCTTTATCCATGCGACTTTGTGGAACATTCAGCATGGCAATAGCTTCAGATAAAGACCTATTACCTCCTAATGGCTCCATCTGCGGTACAAGTTCTGCTAACAATTTAGCACTAAATGATGCCATGGTACTGCTAAGTTTAACGTTCGCCATTGCATGTGCTTGTTCATCCGTGCAATCAAAACATTCTATTAAGCGTTCAATGATTTCTTCATGTTCTAATAATCTGCTTTTCCCATGAGGTTGGGTTATTTTTTCACAATCCGTGAGAAGGGAAACTATCTTGTTTTGCACTTCAAGCGGTACACAATACCATTCCTTGCCATAAACTTTCTCCATTTCAACCGCCGTTTTATCTCCTTTGAGCTTATCAGTGACGTTCGCTCGGAACAAATTGATGTGCTGCGTTCCTTGGAGTGCAAGTAATTTTTTAACGTCACTTTCCTTCACACTCTCACTAACAAGCATTTTTTCATATATGCGTTGCTTCTCTTCTACGGAAAGAGGAATCCCGCTAAACTGATGATGTCCTCCGATAATGCGCATATTATGAATTTGTTGAAGGATTCTAAATCGCTGCGCTAGAGGCAATGCCATGGGTGCGCGCTCCTCCATTGTGTAATACAAACACGCACCACGTGGCTGTGGCTTAAGCGGACGTTGATAAAATATAGCACGATGCACTGCATCCCGTGCTTCATCATTTAGTTGCATGGGATGATAACCTTGTTGTATGTTCCATAGCGTGGTGAACTCTCGTTCCACCATATCACGCATGGGGTAATAGGTATATGTGCCTTCCATGTTCTTACGAAAACGTGAACCACGTTGTTGATCTGGTTTATGATAAAGATATTGTCCCAACGTCATGTCATAAGCAGCTAATTTTTGCCGTAATTCTCTACCACCTGTTTCAATGACACCCGTTTGTTCATTATCTCCTTCATGCCTGTTGCTTTTGTACCCTCGGCGTTGTTGCATGTGGAATAATGCTCGCCCCAATTCATATAGGCTTAGTGGTTCTGTGACTCCCTTTGCTCGTAATTCCAGCGGATTTAATGTCTCTAACATTTTTTGCTCCGTTACAGAATCTGGCATGAGTCCATAGCGGATTAATTGTTTCATCAATGATTTTCGGCGCATTTTTAAGCGATCACTACGTTTGCGAACACCTCGTGCAGCACGTCTGCTCGCCGCTAAAGGTTCGCCAATTTTACCTCCCTTATCAGGTTCTCTTGCGGTGCTGAAGATACGCACACCTATATCCAGAACATCTTCAGGTTCTCCATCCTCACTAAGTGCTATCACTGCGAAGCCTAGCGAACCCACCCCCATATCATATCCTAAAGCATATCTCATACCACACACCTATTCATTTTATCGTTGCAAAAACAAATTAGTGTGTTATAAGAATCATGTAAAGTACATTGTACAATGGTTGAACAACGCTTTTGGGAATTGGTGTCCAGCCGTTAATAAGGAGTTTATCTCCGACAAATGAAATCAAAAAAGGTAGTCTGCGGGCTGCCTTTTTTGATATAGTGCTTCCATTATAGTGTTATAGTCGCACTTGACATAAAAAATGAGTAATTTTTTTGTCAAATGACTCTAGCAAACAGCAGTAGAAAAAATCAACAGAACCTAGCGCAATTTCGTATGATGCAACGCATGATCCATCAACCAACTCGCCACCTCTTTGGCAGCATAGGTAAAGACACCCGTTGCGCCCGCACGTTTGAATCCAAGCAAGGATTCCATCATGGTTTTTTTCCAATCCAACCATCCCTGATCCGCTGCTGCACGCAACATGGCATATTCACCACTGACCTGATAGGCAAAGACGGGGATAGAAAAATGCTCACTCACATGCCGCACCACATCCAAATACGGCATTCCGGGTTTAACCATCACTAAATCTGCCCCTTCAGAAATATCCAGTGCTACTTCACGGATCGCTTCCTCACCATTGGCCGGACTCATTTGATAAGTAAATTTATTCGCCTTCCCAAGATTTTGCGCTGAACCTACCGCTTCACGGAATGGTCCATAAAATGCCGAGGCATATTTGGCAGCATAAGAGAGAATCTGCACTTCATGGAATAATGCTTCATCCAATGCCATACGGATTGAACCAATGCGTCCATCCATCATATCGGAGGGTGCGACAATATCCGCTCCCGCTTCTGCAAGACATAACGCCTGCTTCATCAGCACTTCCACACTTGCATCATTGGCAATGACATCCCCGTCCATCAAGCCATCCTGCCCGTGGATCGTATACGGATCAAGTGCTACATCACAGATAATACCGATCTCTAGCGATTCTTTTTTAAGCGCACGCACAGCGCGACATATCAGATTATCCGCATTATAGGCTTCTTCTGCTCCTTCGGTTTTCACATGCGCTGGCACAACGGGAAATAATGCCACAGCAGAAATACCAAGATTAGCAGCTTCACGCACTTGCTGCACCAAGAGATCAATGCTCCAACGATTCACCCCCGGCATCGCAGCAATAGGGGTGCATTGTTCGCTACCTTCTTGTACGAATAATGGCCAGACTAAATCATGCACGGAAAGTGAGTTTTCCGACACCAGATTGCGTGACCATGCGGATTTGCGATTACGGCGCATCCGTACTAAAGGATACGCACCAAGATGAAGAATATCGTTTGAAGATTTCACTGATTATTCCTAAAATATAGCATGTTAACGCACAAGCCCCAATGGTTTCCATAATTGTGGTTCAGCTTCTAGGGGATCAATATGACGCACCGCTTGCTGGATATGCGCTTGCCCCGCTGCGTTTGGTGGCACGTGTGGCATAGATGACGGTGCTTCCTGCATAGAAATACGCTCAACACGTTCAGGATGCTCATAAGGATAATATTTCCCATGCGCCACAATCTCATGATTAGACCGTGAAATATGAAGATTACTAACCCCTGCATCACGCAAAAATCTTCCTAACATCTCCGCTGTATAACCACTTTTATGCATACGCGCTAGATCGCCACGCGCAATAAACGGACGAAACCCAAACATCATATCCACGGGATATACTGTACCCGCTGGTGGATGATAAAGTTCATGCTCATCTTCGCCACGCGCAATATAGGCTGCTGCCACTTGCAGATCGGGTACGGATACGACTATATCTGCTCCCACACGCGCCATACGCACCAATTCCAGCACCAAGAGCTTTGCTTGATCATAGGTTAAACGATGCATTACATGCGCCATCCAAAGTGCATCAACGCTATCATCGGGAATTTCAGGGATAGCCGTCATCGATTGGATAAGAAGATCAGGCTGCATTTTTGCATCCACATCAACACGCACCTCGTGCCATGCTTCTTTCTTAAAGGTTGCGTGTAATGAATTCATGTGCGCAGAGCTATACCCCACATTCACCACAATTTTTTTATCAGTGTTTGGCAGGGTGAAGCCTTGTTGTTTGCGTACTGCTTGCAAAAATGCCTGTTTTTGTTGCATTTTTTGCGATAATTGTTGCTGAGGAACACGCGATTTTTTTGCCATATGATCAAACTCCCTACGCTGCTCTATTCATAAGTAATTGAGAAAAATTACGATTATTTTGATGTCGCGCCATCATGACCTCATGCGTCGGTGGCGGAAGTTTGCGTTGTGCTAAATCTACCACAAGCTGTTGATGCAATGGCAATAAATCTTTAAGAGCATATGCATCGACAATCGTCTTACGTGCCTGCATCCGCATATCCTGCATCCGATCCTTAGAGTCTAAAATACGCACCACTTGATTCGCCACATCTTCGGGTGAAAAGAAATCTGCAAGCAAGGCATTATACTCATGATGCATCACTTCTTGCACAGGGAGCGTCCGCGAAGATACCATAGCACAGCCCGCCGCCATCGCTTCCATCGATGACCATGATAATACAAACGGATAGGTGAGATAAATATGTGCTGCTGATATTTGAAATAAATTGATGAGTTGATGATAAGACAATACGCCCGGAAAGATAATACGATCCATATCTAACGTGACTTCTTTCAGCATACGATGCCGCCATGTATCCCCTTTTTGCAGCCTACGACCATAGCTGACTTCATCTGCACCAATGGCAAGAATCATGCAGTTAGGGCGGCGTTTTTGGATTATTTCCGCTGCACGCATAAAGGTTGGAAAGCCACGATAAGGCTCAAAATTGCGCGCAATATAGGTGACCACTTCATCACCCGCACGGAATGTTTTATTCGCTAATGTAAGCGTAGCATTGGAATCAGGCGCACAAAAATCTGTATCAATCCCATCATGCAAAACAGATATGCGTGATTTGAATGCTTCAGGGTGCAAACTATGTTGCCACAATGTCGGGGATATACCCCAATCCATGCTCTCTAGGCTCAAAAGATTCACAATATTTTTGGTACGAATACGCGCTTTATCATCCTCCCCGCATGGATCAGCAGGATCAAATCCAACATCTGCACCACTAGCACGATAATAAAATTCCATAAAACTCAATAATGGCGTATCAGGGTAGACATCTTTGACAAACATCGCATCACCCCAACCCGGATGCGAACATATCACATCGGGAATAAAGCCCTCAGTTTTTTTCAACTTATTCAATGATCTCCATACTTCTTGCCCCGCAAGCACGCCCTGCTCTGCTCCTGAGAGATAACGATGCGTAGAAATAGAAGCCTCACGTGGAACTTTGAATTCCAACTTATGGATATTGGGTACATCAAAACTTTTCGGCTTCGTGACAAACACCACCTGATTCTTCGGATCATCCGCAAACAGACGACATAAATGCTTATATTGCCCCGGCATGTTTTGATGCAAAAATAAAACCTTCATTGATCCACGTTCCTTTCTATGCTTATTCACGTCATGTCCTTCTATACCATAAGCATGATAGAACTGCCAAGATATTTTGCACCGAAACATCATAAAACAGGCTTGCTTCTTACCTATCTTTTGTCTATAGTGTTTTTTCTTATCCGCTCGAGGGGGTTTAGCTCAGCGGTTAGAGCAGGACGCTCATAACGTCTTGGTCGGGGGTTCAAATCCCTCAACCCCCACCATTATTCATAAGACACTAGCTTTGCTTTGAGGGATTTTAGACCCCCTCTTTTTATAATGATGCAAACACGCCTAG
>RDXO01000036.1 GCA_004292675.1 Alphaproteobacteria bacterium
TGCCTGCACTCACCACCCCACCCGTCGGCAATGCATAGGCTGCAACGCACTGCATATGCAGCAATAATGCACTCAAACAACTTGTCGATAGGATCGTATAACGAAAGGATATCATAGTGCGCTATTAAAACAATAGATTATCTTAATATTAATAATAGCACGGCAATGGTTAAAGAAATGCAAACTTTATTTCGTGTGATGGTTCGCGCTCTATTTACTGCGCACGAAAACGTACCACAAAAAAACCGTCACTATCATGTTCATGTGGTGTCATTTGCACGTAAGGCAGAGGCGCATTATGCCAGCTTACTTCAATAGGCTCGATGGTAAAATGAGGGTGACGCGCTAGAAAAACATCAATATGACGCTGATTCTCCTCAGGCAAGAGGGAACACGTCGCATAGACAAGTCTGCCACCTTTTTTCACTAAACGTGCTGCTGAATCAAGAATATTTTCTTGGATGGTGCATAATTCGCTTAGTCCTTCGGGAGTTGTTTTGCGTTTGAGATCAGGGTTGCGTCGCCATGTACCCGTACCCGTGCATGGGGCATCGACAAGCACCCAATCGGCGCGTTCCTTATGGCGTTTGATCCATGCATCGCGTTCGGATTCAATGACGCGTGATTCAACATTATCCACTCCTGCACGGCGCAATCGTTTGGGGAGATCCTCCATGCGTTTGGGATGCGTATCCCACGCAAGAATCTTTCCTTTATTGCGCATAGATGCAGCGATCGCCAATGTTTTTCCCCCTGCGCCTGCGCAAAAATCAATAACGCATTGCCCCGGCTGTGCATTCACCCATTGCGCAATCATCTGTGAACCTGCATCTTGCACTTCAAAATGACCTTGCGTGAATTCAGGAAGCGAAAAGAGCGCGTGACGTTGCGTGAGTCGTATACCATGATCTGTGAGAGCAATCGGAACTGCCTCAATGCCATGGGCTGCAAGGGCGCAAAGCAACGCTTCACGGGTGGTTTTTAGGGTGTTGGTACGAAGATCGGTCGGTGCTTCTTGGATAAGTGTGTGCGCTAGATCAGGCATCTGTTCGCCATAAGCATCGTGCAAGCGATGATACAACCATGCGGGAATAGAGGCGCGTATGTCATCGGGCGCATCGCTAAGCCAATGATCAGATTCTGGAAGATCCGCAAACCATGCATATTCTTCCGCTGTAAGGCGTGCGAGACCATAGCCTTCATCTTGACACCATGATGCAATCATATCACGAGAGAGATTATCACGCAACATGACCGCAAGCCATACCACCATACGTGCGCTTGGCACACGCTTCGTATGCTGTTCGCTTACCCAATGTAGCATCAATTCATGGCGGATGATGTAATAGAATAAGGAGGCAAGATAGGCTTTATCTTTCGCGCCAATATAACGGCGTTGTCGGACATAATGCGCAAATAAGGCATCGGCAGGGATGGTAGGGCGTTGGCGTGCCGTATCCAGCAATTCACAGACGGCGCATAGGCGGGCAGAAGGATGCATAGAGTTACTCCAACCCCACTAAGGAACGTGCAAACCATGAGGCACGGAATTCTTGCATATCGTCTAATGATTCCCCAACTCCGATATAATGCACGGGCAAACCATGATGATGGGCAAGTGCTACCACTACGCCACCTTTCGCTGTGCCATCTAATTTGGTGACGATAAAGCCTGTAATGCCGATCATTTCACTGAAATTTTTCGCTTGGGCAAGGGCATTTTGTCCTGTCGTGCCATCCAACACCATCACAACATGATGCGGGGCGTGTTCATCAAGTTTTTTAATGACGCGAGTGATTTTCCCTAATTCCTGCATCAAATTATGCTTATTATGCAAGCGTCCTGCGGTGTCGATTAATAGCACATCAATATTTTGGGCGATCGCTTGCTCTAATGCCTGATAGGCAACGCTGGCGGGGTCGGCTTCATGTGCGCCTGTGATAATCGGAACGTCAGCGCGCTGCGCCCATATTTTGAGCTGTTCCACTGCTGCGGCGCGGAAGGTATCAGCGGCGGCCAACATCACCGTTTTACCTTCGCTGCGATAACGTGCGGCTAATTTCCCAAGGCTGGTGGTTTTGCCGTTGCCATTCACTCCAATCGCCATAATGACGGTAGGGCGGTGCGTGAAGGTGATGGGCTGTTCGCACGGTTGCACGATGCTTGCAATTTGTTCGGCAAGATAGTGTTTTATCTCATCGGCACTGATTTCTTTACCAAAACGTGTTGTGCGGATGTTGTGTACGATCTTTTGTGCGACATGAACGCCCATATCTGACATAATAAGCAGTTCTTCCAATTCCTCTAAGGTGGCATCATCTAGTTTGCGCTTGGTGAAGATGCCTGTTAATCCTCCGCTAAGTTGTTGGGATGTTTTGCTAAGTCCTGAACGTAGGCGTGCCAAGAGGTTTTGTGGTTCGTCTTGCACAGGAGGTATGGGTGCGGGAAGGGGGATGTCTGTCGCATCTAAGGGAGGCATTTCATCATGATCACTCTCTTCTTCTAGGTAGGATTCTTCAACCAAAGCATCAAAAGACACGGCACTTTCTGCATCTTCTGCATGTGCCAATGGCTCATCCTGAAGATGATCGGTGCTTGGGGCATGTTCTTTATTTTTCTTGCGTCGAAAAAATATCATGAGAGCTGTGAGGGTACTGCGAAATAAATAGAAGGATGAAGCAGCTTAACTTTATAGGGTAATGTTCCATTCAACACAACCAAAAAAGGCAGGTTTTCAAGAAAATAGGGGATGAAATTCAATGCGTAGTGAGTGTGTTTTGCTTTATGTATTTTTATTGATTTATACAAAAAACTTGTTATGATGCAACGCTATGTCATTTCATAATTTTAAGCAACATATCCCCAATATGCTGACGATCAGTCGCATTCTTGTGATCGTGCCAATGTGCGCCTTGCTTTATGGTTTTGAATCCAGTACCGCCTATATTTCCGCGTTGATGCTTAGCTTGTATGCGATGATTACGGATTTTTTTGATGGCTATTTAGCACGAAAATGGAATATTCATTCTGATTTAGGGCGTATGCTTGATCCGATTGCTGATAAATTACTTGTGGCGGCATTATTGGTGCTGCTTTCTTCGGAAGGTTTGGCACATCCTTTGGCGGTTGTATTGATTATGTTGCGTGAATTATTTATTTCAGGTTTGCGTGAATGTATGTTGCAATATAATGTTGTGGTGCATGTGACAACGCTTGCAAAATATAAAACAGCAAGCCAGATGGTTGCATGTTTCATTTTGTTGGTCGTGGGCATGATGCCCGAATATGATCTTTTGCGTGATGTGGGGGATGCAATGCTGTGGATTGCTACCTTATTGACATTGGTCACGGGCTATGATTATTGTCGTCAATCTTTTCGATTTGTGTTATCCCATAAATCCTCGTAAAATGGTATGAAAATAGTGCGTCGTATTCTTATTGGACTTGTTCTCGTTACGGTGCTTGTGCCGATTGCGGTTTTTTTGGTAGTGGTCAATTTTTTCTCACCAGAAATTAAACCGATGATCGTTAAACTGCTTAATGAATCGACGGGGGGAGTAGTTGCCATTCATGGGGATTTATACGCAGAATTGGGTTTTACTCCAACGATTGGTTTGCGTGGTCTGAGTCTTCGTAACCCGCAGTGGAATCAGAATGCAACCTTGCTCACGGCAGAACATGCGAGTATTTCCTTTTCGCTCCTGCCATTATTCTCGCGTGAGTTGGTGGTGAATTCGATTGCGCTTGATCGGGCGCAATTATCCCTAGAACAACAAGGGATGAAGAAAAATTGGGTCATGTCATCGTCACAAACCCCCGCTCTTGCCGTAGAAGAAGGGACAAAGAACACATCATCTTTTCGGTCGATGCCGTTAAATATTGGCATGGTGAGTGTGCGTGATCTCACGGTGAACTATAAAAAAGATGAAGTTGTGCAGCATATTCTCATTGAGCAGGCGAAACTTATTTTAGCAGATAAGCCAACATTGAGTACGACATTAGTTTATCAAAATATCCTACATGGGCGTATTAATGCGCATTTGCATCATCCGATTGCTACTATCAAGGATGTTGCATCATGGATGCAGCCCGCAACGATAGAAGTCGATGTAGAAGCAGGAAAAAATCATGCTACCCTTCACGGTGAAATGACGTGGAAGGATGAAAAACCACAATTCCGTGGTGCGATAGAAGCTAAAATCCCTTCTGCTTATCAGTTGGCATCTTTGTGGGGTGGGGATGCGCATTCTACCATAAAGCCGTTGAATGCTACAACAAATATGCTGCTAACACCCACAATGGTTTCGTTAGAAGAACTGCACATGGACTATGGATCATACAAAGTCGATGCAACGATGCATATGGATTATCAAGGAAAAAAACCGATTTTAGGTGGGGTGGTGCATATGCCGCGTGTGACGTTGGAGCGGTCAGTGCATCAACAAGCCGATGATCCGTCATCCCCCACATCTGATGCATCGAAGGAAGTGATTCATAAAAAAGCAAAGGATGATACGATCCCCTTTGCCCTGCTCAATCATGTGATCGTGCGTGATTTTCAGGTGCAGATAGATGAGATTCTGTATGGTAAGGATATTGTTGCCAAAAATGTCGCTTTGCCTATGGCGTTGGACAACAAGACGCTTGCGATGCGCGATGCTCATGCGATGGTGTTTGATGGCATGATGCGTGCTAATCTCACGGTGGATGCGCGTGCTATGCCTGCAACCATCGCAGTTTCATCGACGATGGACGGCATGACATTGGAACAACTGGCGCGTCATATGGCGAAGCATGATGGTGTCAAGAAGGGAGCTGTAGCATTTGATGGGACTTTTACCTCAAAAGTCACCCATTATTCTGATTTTATACCGAATCTTGACGGAACGCTGCATTATCATGTTGGAGCGATGCAATGGGTGTTATCGGAATTAACCAGTGATGCAGCGGTACTTTTTCAGGCAGTGCGTGGCAAAAATGTGGAAGCAAAAACGGTAGATATGACGTGCGCGCTTGGGGTGTGGAACATACGTCATGGTAAGGCGAAAGCAGAGCTTGCGGTGATGGATGGTACGGCGGGATTGATTGATGTCACAGGAAGCGTTGATTTGGCGTATCGTCAGTTAGCACTTCATATGCTTGCCTATCCGAAACAGCGCGCCTTAGCACAGTTGCCTTTGCCCTTGACGATTGACGGGTCGTTTGATAAACCGCATATTCATGCAGACAAAAAAATCCTTTTGCAGCATTTTGAACAATTAGGGGCAACCTTGTCTGGCAAAAAACCTGCTATTGAGAAGGCTCTTGCCTCCGAATTAGGGCAACGTATGCGTGCAAGCGGTGTGGATGCCTCATGCTTACGTGATCTACCTTCTGATGCAATGCCTGCCACAAAGGAAGATTTCAAAGCGTTAGAAGATGATGTGAAGCAAGAAATAAAGGATATTGGCACACATCATAAAGAAGATTTCAAGCGTATAGAAGATGATGTACGTGGGATACGTGATGCGCTGCAGGGACTTAGAGGGAAAGAATAGGATGATCGTACATTTTCCCTATGCGACATTAGGACATGCGCATCATGGTTGGCTTGATGCACGCCATCATTTTAGTTTTGCTAGTTACCATAACCCCGATCGTATGGGTTTTGGGGCGTTGCGTGTGATTAATGATGATAAAATTGCAGCAGGTATGGGCTTTGCACCTCATGCACATGATAATATGGAAATTATCACTTATGTACGTCAGGGAGCAATTTCTCATAAGGATAGCCTAGGCAATGAGGGGCGCACCGTCGCAGGCGATGTGCAGGTGATGAGTGCAGGAACGGGCATTGTTCATTCAGAATATAACCATGAAGCAACAGATACACGGCTTTATCAACTATGGATTAAGCCGAATAAGCGTGATGTTGCCCCGCGTTGGGAAGCGCAAATCTTTCCAAAAGAACCCGTGACACATCAATTAAATCTGTTAGTTTCTGGTATGGACGAACATCGTGATAATGGGGCGATGTGGATTTATGCGGATGCAGCAATTTATGGTGGACGGATGCGCGCTGGCACACATATCATGCAGCCATTGAAACACCGTGCCTATATCTTAATCTCGGAAGGGCAATGCCTCATCCACGGGCAACTCATGCAGCAAGGGGATGGCGCGCAGTGGGAATCATCGAATATGCTTGATATTCATGCCATTACGGATGTTGAATTGCTGGTGATTGATGTGGGATAGTGACGTATTATATAATGGAAGCACTATAGTCGTTTGACAAAAAATGACATATTTTTTACTTGCCGTTGGGCATGATTATAATCTATATGTAGATATATAGCTAATAGGTCGTCACAACATTTAGTGGATGCAGTAAGTCTTTGATTCTAAGGGGTAAGAAAAAATGCAAGCAAAAATTTGCACAAAAATGCAAATAAATCTCTTGCTTAACGTTACGAATCCTCCTAGCTTGGGTGGCGCATTAGAGGTGGAAAAACACACTAACATTTTGAAAAATAATTATATTCGGAGCATATCATGACCAGTACATCCCGCTACCCCATCAAAAAAGACTCTAGCCGTGATGATAAACTTACCGAATTTGGCAAGGCAACATTGCGTGATCGCTATTTGCTCGACGGTGAGGAGTTCCAAGATATGTTTGCGCGTGTTGCTTCTGCCTATGCGGATGATGCCGACCATGCGCAACGTCTGTATGATTATATCTCACAATTATGGTTTATGCCTGCAACGCCGGTGCTTTCTAATGGCGGTACATCGCGTGGGTTGCCTATTTCGTGCTACCTCAATGAGACGGATGATAGCTTGAAAGGCATTGTTGATTTGTGGAATGAGAATGTATGGCTTGCATCCCGTGGGGGCGGTATTGGTAGCTATTGGGGCAATTTGCGCTCCATTGGTGAGCGTGTGCGTGGCAATGGCAAGACTTCGGGTGTGATTCCCTTTATGCGTGTGCAGGACTCCCTCACATTGGCGATTTCGCAAGGATCGCTACGTCGTGGTTCTTCAGCGGTGTATATGCCGATTGATCATCCTGAGATTGAAGAATTTATTGATATTCGTCGCCCTACAGGTGGGGATCATAATCGCAAAACACTGAACATTCATCATGGGGTGAGTATTAGCGATGCCTTTATGGAAGCGGTGGAAGCGGACGAAGAATGGCATTTGCGCAGTCCGAAAACACGCGAAGTGCTGCATACGGTGCGCGCACGTGATTTATGGATCAAGATGTTGTTGGCACGCATTGAGACGGGTGAGCCGTACATGCTGTTTATTGATAGTGTGAACCGTTCGATCCCTGAACACCATAAAACGCTTGGCTTGCACGTGCGCACCTCCAACCTATGCAGTGAAATTACGCTCCCTACAGGCTATGATCACCTTGGTAATTCACGCACCGCCGTATGCTGCCTTTCGTCACTGAACTTAGAGACCTATGATGAATGGGTGAATCATCCGCAGATGGTAGAAGATGTGATGCGCTTTCTTGATAATGTGCTGCAAGATTTCATTGATCATGCCCCTGCTGAGATGGCGCGGGCAACCTATTCCGCAGCGCGTGAGCGTAGTGTAGGCTTAGGGGTGATGGGCTTTCATTCCTTTTTGCAGAAAAAGCGCGTACCGTTTGAATCCGCAGTGGCGAAAGCATGGAACAAAAAAATCTTTAAGCAGATTCATGAGCAGACCGAAGCAGCATCGGTGAAATTGGCGCATGAGCGTGGCGCGTGCTTGGATGCAGCGGAAGCAGGCATTATGCAACGGTTTAGCAATAAAACGGCGATTGCCCCTACCGCATCCATTTCAGTGATTGCAGGGAACTCCTCCCCAGGCATTGAGCCGTATGCTGCAAATGTGTTTACGCAAAAGACGCTTTCAGGATCATTCGCAGTACGCAATAAGCATCTGAAGGAATTATTAGCAGAGAAAGACCAAGATAATGATGAAATATGGAACGATATTGCGCGCAATGAAGGATCAGTACAGCATTTTGATTTTTTGGAAGATCATGAAAAAGATGTGTTCCGCACCGCGCAAGAGATTGACCAATATTGGGTGATTGAACATGCCGCTGATCGCACGCCGTTTATATCGCAAGCGCAATCGGTGAATCTGTTCTTGCCTGCCAACATCCATAAGCGTGATTTGCATTTGCTGCATTTCAAAGCATGGAAGAAGGGCATGAAATCGCTTTATTATTGCCGTTCAACGTCTCTGCAACGCTCCGAGAAAGTATCGAACGTGGTGGGAACGAACATCCAGCTTGAAATGTCCTTACTGCGCAAAAAGAATGACCGCACGGATCAAGCGGATCAGAATTATGAGGAGTGCTTGGCGTGTCAGTAGCGCGGGAGAGGGAGTAGGGGATAGGGAATAGGGAATAGGGAATAGGGTATGGTGGATTCAAATTTCTGGTTTGGCATGGCAACAGTGACTGCAACTTTATTTGCCCCATTTTTTGCGGTGTGGGCGCAAGATCAATTAAATCAAAGAAAAGAAAAACGTGATCGCAAAATATGGATTTTTAGAACACTGATGGCAACTAGACATCATATAGTAAGGGATGATCATGTGACCGCACTAAACATGATTGATTTAGAATATTATCATGTAAAGAAAAATGGAAAAGGAAAACAGGTATATGATTCTTGGATTGCGTATCTTTACCACTTGAGTAATGATATTCCTGATATAAACGATAAATCAAAATTTGATATTTGGGAAGATACAAAAAATAAAAAATTCATTACTTTACTTAAAGCTATGTCAGATTATTTAAAATATAATTTCACCGAATTAGAATTAAAAAATTCACATTATTCACCAAGTGCGTATTGGGAACAACAAGCAGATAATTTCTTGTGTACACGTGGACTTGCTAACATTGTTTCAGGAATAACTCCTCTCAAAATACAAATAGAAAATACAAATAACACTCAAAACAGCATTCAAAATGTTCTCATTTCTCAACCGTAAATCATCGTCATTCCCGCGAAGGCGGGAATCCAGCAAAAGCAAAACATACTGGATTCCTGCTTTCGCAGGAATGACACCTTCCCTAACCCCTAACCCCTAACCCCTAATCCCTATGACTCTCCTCAACCACATCGCCACACACCAAAAAGAACTACTCGCATTGGCTGCACGCTATGGCGTATCCAACATACGCGTGGTGGGATCGGTTGCGCGCAGGGAAGAACGCGAAGATAGCGATATTGATTTGCTGGTGGATTTTGATGTATCGGTTGCAGGAGGGCTAGCGATTGGCGGATTCCAATATGATGCAAGTGAACTTCTGGGCAGGCGTGTGGATATTATTATGAGCGGAGGAAAAATTCGCCCTCGTATTATGGAACAATTCATGATGGATGCTGTGCCAATCAATGATGGAGGTGTAGGGTGAAGTTAGATTCTGAATATTATGATGTTATTGTGGAATTCAGCGCAGACATAAAGAGTTATGTTGCCCCTCACGCAACGGTGCGGGAAGCACTAAAGCAGAATGTGGTGTATGATGCAGTGCTACGCAAATTACAGCTTATTGCAGAAACTACACAGCGTTTTTCACAAGGGTTCAAACAGCAACATTCTCATATAGCATGGCGAGAAATGTCAGGTTTTAGAAATATACTTGTGCATGATTATTTAGGTACGATAGACGATCATGTGATTATTGAGGTAATCGAACATCATATACCGATCCTCGTTCAACAATTAACTACAGCAATGGAGACTCCCCATGACCCTACTTAACGCCGCACCGATTTATAAACCGTTTAACTATCCTTGGGCATATGATGCATGGCTGATGCAACAGCGCATCCATTGGTTGCCCGAAGAAGTGCCACTCGCTGATGATGTGAAGGATTGGAAAACTACCCTGACCGCGGATGAACGTCATTTGTTGACGCAGATTTTTCGCTTCTTTACGCAGTCGGATATTGAGGTGAATAATTGCTATATGAAGCATTATGCCCAAGTGTTCCAACCCACCGAAGTGCAGATGATGCTTGCGGCATTTTCTAATATGGAAACTATTCATATTGCAGCCTATAGCCATTTGTTGGATACGCTCGGAATACCAGAGACAGAATATCAAGCCTTTCTTTCTTATAAAGAAATGAAAGATAAATATGATTATATGCACACATTCGGCACGCAAACGCATGAAGGTATTGCACGCACGCTTGCAGCATTTGGAGCGTTCACGGAAGGTTTGCAACTTTTTGCATCATTTGCGATCTTGCTGAACTTCCAACGCTTTGGCAAGATGAAGGGAATGGGGCAGATTGTCGCATGGTCGGCGCGTGATGAGAGTTTGCATACGGAATCCATCATCCGCTTATATCATACATTTGTCCATGAGAACCCACATGTTGATACAGCGGAACATGCACGCGATTTATATAAAATCTGTGATACGATCATCACGTTGGAAGATGCCTTTATTGACCTCGCTTTTGGGGTAGGGGGTATTGAGGGGCTAACACCTGAAGATGTGAAACGCTATATTCGCTTTATTGGTGATCGTCGCCTCACGCAGCTTGGCTTGCAACCTATGTACAAGATTGAAAATAATCCGTTGCCATGGGTTGATGAGATTTTGAACGGGGTGGAGCATACGAATTTCTTTGAAAACCGAGTGACAGAATATAGCAAAGCGGCAACTACGGGTTCATGGGATGAGGCATTTGCTAAATGAAGCGGTTTGCCTGCTTTTTATGGCATGATATGCGTAGCTTGTGCCTCAATCCGTGGCATATGGTGAGCGTGACATCAAGCATTGCTGCCATGTATTTGATGATGCGCTTTGGTTTGCCCATGGGTATTGATGAACGCGCTATATTGCCTGTGCTTGTGTTGGGCGTGGTGATGATCGCGCTTATCAACATTACCCATGATACGTTCCGTGATGATGCACAGCAGGGGCGTATCACACATTGGTGCTATGCCCCTTTGCTGATGGAATGGATCATTGTGGCGCGTTTATGTGCCTATGTAATGAGTACAGCATTACCCGTCGCGTGCATTGGTGGATGGCTCTTTGCCCCGCAAGGGGAGGTGTGGAATGCGTCTGCTATGATGTTGATTCTGAGTGCCACCCTTACGATCATCGCATGTGGCTTCCTTTGCTCTGCCTTATCCGTATGTTTTGAGATGCATCAAGTGATGGGGTATCTTCTCACCTTGCCCTTTCTATTTGCGGTGATGATGTTTGCTACCATTGCCCTTGGTGAAGGAGAACGTAGCGAACAAGCTGCTATGATGCTTTATGCATTAAGCTGTGCCATGACTCCCATAGCATTATGGGTGACCTATCGTATCCTTCGCTTGGGGGCATAAGGGGGGTATGATACACCTTATCCCTGACAAGAACGCGCAGCGAGTATCATTAGTGCGGCATATACAACGTCGCACTCTTATCATCTATCTTTGGTGTGTGGTGTTTGGGGGGATGCTCGCAGAATATAGTCGTGATCCGTGGTGGCGTATTTTGGGCTTAGGCGTGATGTTCCCTGCGGGTGGATTTTTGATGCACGGGATTGAGAGCTTCACCACCTACATGATGCATGGCTTCGCATTCTTTGGCGGGCTGATGCTCTTTGGATTAAGTTGCGTGCTATGGTTCGCCACGGGGAACGTCCTCGCACCTCCTATGATGTGGTTGGTGCTTGCCGTGCTTGCATCAATTATGGGATCACAACATCCGCAACATTCTGATGCAGCGTTGTTCGTGGCGGTGGTGAGTATTACCACGATTATCACGGCGTATGGATGGAATAAGATCACGCAATCAAGGCAGAACAAAAAACGCATACAACTCAATGCATGGTTAAGCACGGATGCATCCACTCTTGCGCTATCCTTTTCTCAAGAGCAACAACAACCAGAATTAACCTATGAAGAAGTACAACGACTTCGTTTTGTGCTGGATCGTGCGCTGCAACCCATTGATCACTTTCACGGTTTTGAATGGCTGGATCAATTTCAAACGGCAGCCGTGCGGTATCAGATCAATTTTCTCGGCTACGCTCTTGCCATGAATCAGCAGGTGTATATGCCTGCATGTGGTGCATATATGCATGAAGCAGGGCGCAATCTGATTCATAAATTGCGTGATGTGCGCATATGGCGTTATTGGACGCTTGAGCATGTATGGGGGAATCTACGCTATAATCCTGATCCGATTGCGCATGAGAATATCATGTTTACAGGATTTGCAGCTTTGCAAATGGCAATGTTTCATGCATCCACGGGAGCGCGAGATTTTTTGCACGAAGATAGTTTTATTTTGCGTTATGATGAGAGACGGATATGGAAGCATCATCTGCCGACGCTGATTGCATCGATGCAAGAGAAGATGCACGCATCGCCCTATGCGTTTATTGCGTGTGAACCTAATTGGATCTATCCATTGTGCAATATGATCGGACTTTCAGCCATTCGCCATGCGCAACCTGAATGGTGGCAGAAGCATCAAGCGCGATTCATTGAATCATTGGAGCATGATTTTATGGACGGGCAGGGGCGCATCATTGCGTGCCGTGCGCGGCGTATTGGGCTAGCATTTCCCATGATGGGGGGTGTCATGCCGCAAGCCTTGCCGTGTCTGTTCCTCAATGCGCTCGCCCCTGATGTGGCACGTAGGCAATGGCTGTTGGTGCGCAAAAATATCATGCAGGATGGTATGTTGAACCGAAAAGCATTTTGGCGTATTGATACGGGAAATTATCGCTTTTCCCGTGCTGCTGCCTATAGTTGTGTTGCGCTCGCAGCAAGAGAAATGGGCGATGACTTCATATATACTGCATGTATGCACGCCTTAGAAGAAGAATGCCCAAGCGTAGAACAAGGCGGAGTGAGGCATCGCAACTATGCATCCGTATGGGCGCATGGGGTAGAAATGTTCGCACGCGCCACCCATCATCAAAGTTTTGCAACGATGATGCAGCAATCCTCAGACATGCCATCCCATCATCCTATGGTGGATCATATATCTTATGCTGAAGCATCGGTGGCATCCGCACACAGCACACCGGATCGGTTGGATATGGTGTTGTATCCGCATCATCATGCACGCACCACTTCGATGACGATAGCACGTCTTATTCCCCATGCAGCCTATAGGGTGGAACATGGGGGAGAAGTACAGCACCTATGTGCCGATCGAGATGGAAAGATCGCGCTGCCTGTGATTCTTGATGGACGAACGGCAATAAATGTGTATGCTGTGTGATAGGCAAACGAACACATAAGAAAATTATATGATGCAGGCAACAAATCATCAGCGTAAAGATGCGGTCAGTAATACTGCAGCAGGGAAAGAATTTGAAACCAGCATCAAAAAATTTTGGTTAAACCAAGGCATTGAATTATCTGATTCTTATTCTGTATTACTAGGTGTCTCTACTAAGAAAAAAAACCATCGGTTCGATTTTGGTTGTTCAAACCCCAAAATATTAGTGGAATGCAAATCACATCGATGGACAGAAGGAAATAACACACCGAGTGCAAAAATGACAGTGTGGAATGAAGCGATGTATTATTTTTCCCTTTGCTCGAATGAATATCGCAAACTATTTTGTGTTTTACGCGATTATAGTGAAAAAAGGAAGATGACTCTTGCAGAATATTATATCAATACCTATGAACATCTCATACCACAAAAAGTTGAATTTTGGGAATTTTGCGCACATGATAGAGAAGCTATAAAAATTCTTTGAAAGTGGTTTGTACTAAATATGGCATGTTGTGTGGTGGTGGCATTGATGGGGGCAATGATGATGCGGATGATACGACTCATCATGCCGAAAGCGCACAATGATTCACCCATCACGTGGCGATTACCTTTATGAATCATGATCTCCCCCCGCGACCACAGCAATTCTCAATGAAGGCACTCTGTGCTAGTTTTGGCTATGCATGGCAAGGGCTAGTGTTTGTTGTGCGCACACAGCGCAATATGCGTATTCATGTGTGTGCAGCATTGCTCGTGGTGATCATAGGATTATGCAGTGATCTCAGCCGCACTGATTGGTTATGGCTGATGCTTGCTATCACCTTGGTAGTGAGTGCGGAATTATTTAACTCTGCGCTGGAATATGTGTGTGATGTGGTGATGCCTGAATATCATGAATCCATCAAACGTGCCAAAGATATTGCTGCGGCGGCGGTGTTGATCTGTGCATGTTTTGCTTTGTGCGTTGGGGTGATGGTATTCATAGGGTAGTAGCGCGGGTGGCACTACACACGAAAACTTCCATGATAGCCAAAGACTTTGCCAAATATGCGGTGCTGTGTATGTGTGTGCATGTGGAATTCGTGTTCGCTTAGTGCAGTTTCAGAAGCGGTAGCGCGCCCAAGCAACCAACCAAGCATGGGAAAGGGCATGGTGAAACCGAATAGATTAAAGACATAACGCCGCCCTATAAGCTGTATCTGTGTGCCATCAAAATATAAATGGAATGTCCAGCCGAAGCCAAAACGCATCCATTCCACCCACAGATCGCCACCAAGATGCTGCATTTTAGAACGAAAATGCTCGATTCCCTCAGGAAAATGAAAGGTACGATCAAAATAGAGATGCGCATTTTGTGGGCTGCCATGCAACCGCACCGTGATAGGGACTGCTTCACCGCTTTGAGTAATCAATGTTTTAGTGATGCGGTTGAGACGTGCCAACCATGGTGCTACATGCACATCCAATACGCCATGCATTATCACAGCATCATCACTATAGGGGCGAACATTATAATGTGCCTGCAATATTGGGGGGAGTTGTTCCCACACCGCATCCCCAAATACGCTACGCATAAGGGGCTGATCATGATTCAGCAGATTATCAATCGGGGGGATTTTTTTGAAGCGTAGTAGCGCATTACGTGTTGCGCGCATGAGCGGGTAACAGATTTTTGCAAGGGTAGGGTTACGGAATAATATGCGATTGGTGCGATTAAACCAGCCATGTGGGCTTCCTAGCATTGCCATCATATGCAGCGCATCTGCCCCATGATAAAAACGGCTATAAAATTTTAGCACCATTCCTTGATCAAGGGCATAACCACGCTGCGTTATTTCACGTACTAAGGGATGATCTGCGTGGGTGCGTGCATCAATAAGGTGCAATGTTCCAACATCACGGCGTATGCGTAAGGCATGAGCAGCGTAAGAACATATAGGGCATTCACCATCATAGACGAACCATAATTCTGGTGCGCTCTCATTGATTATCGACTGTTTCGCGTCGAAATGATCGTGTGCTTGAAAGTCTCTTAGGTTCATGGATGCAATAAAATAATCAAGTTATACCCATATATAACACAATAATAGAGAATAGCATAGAACTTTTACTTAGTATTAGCCTTTTTACGATCGATACTACATGGGACTGTTGCTTGATTGATTTTGACATGATTCACCAGAGCAGATTAAGCACCATCTTATGACTTTTCGGCACTATAGCGCGTCACGATAGGTTCGTTACGTTTTCTTGAAGAAGAACCAACCTATCGAAACGGGCACTATGATAATCATCAAAAGAATTTAAAACTCTTGAAGTTTATCGCGCCAGATGATAAATTCATTCAAAAATTTCATCTATTCCATATCAAGCCAACCTATAAGTTGATGGTACAGAACAATTATGATGTACGTCCATGAATAAAAAGACGCACATGCCACACCATTTTTTTGATGTGATTCATCGCCTTTATGATACGGTGATGGATCAATCTGCGTGGAGTGATGTTTTGAAACTATGGGGTAGCAGTAGGGTGAATGATGGATGTTCAATCAACACGCTTGTGATCCATAAAACACAAAATAATACTATCGTTCCGCATTGCTATGGCATTGAGGAAACGCATTTGCAACAGTTTAATGATTATTATCAGTATCATAATCCTTATCCCGAAGCAGCCATGTATCTACGCGCTGGTGAAATAATTGATGCTAGCGAAATCACGCAAGAAGCACGAAAAAATGGCAATGCATTTGTTAATGAATGGATGCCACAAGGTGGTTTTCGTGATGTGTTAGGTGGTGCAATTATCAGCAATCATAATGTAAGTATGATGTTGAGCATACAACACCCATGGGATCAACCATCCGAAATTAACCGTATGATGCAGGAAGTGCGCATCTTGATGCCCCATATGCAAAAAACGGCATTAATCGGGAATATGTTTGCGCAACTGCAACAGATGCATTCATCGATGCAGCAGATGTTGGATACACTCACCATCGGATGTGTATTGTTGGATGATAAAGGCAAAGTGCTGTATCATAATCAGACAGCGTACGCATTATTCAACGCAAAAGATGGGTTGTCGCTTGTGAATAATCAACTTATCGCGCATCATGCAGAGGATCATACGCATTTGATTCAGTCGATTAAAAAGCACACCTCTATGTCGCCCTATAGTACAGCGCATAACTCCGATCTAGTGAGAATTCGTAAAAAAACAGAGGGCTATTATCAGTGCATGATCGCGCCTACCTTAGGTGCAAATTTTGTAACTTTCACGCCACAAGCGCGTAGCATGATGTTTATTAAATCGCCAAGTGATACACCCACCCTATCATGGGATCGTATTGCAATGCTCTATGGACTTACGCCTGCAGAAGCGAAGTTGGCGAGCAGTATTAGTAATGGCAGCACGCTAGAAGAACATGCGGATGTACATAACATCACCCGCGAAACCGCGAAAAGTCAACTGAAAAGTGTAACATCTAAGTTAGAAGTCAACCGTCAAGTGGATGTGGTGCGGCAGATATTGCTTGGGCTAGAAAATTTTGTAAAATAATCTGTTTCTCCCCCATCTGGGGGATGTGGCTTGATGCGCCTTGTGTTAATGAAGATGGCATGAAAAACAATCCATCGATTTATTTTATGTGTACATGTACAATTATGATGATTGCATCTTGTGCGGGCGCGCAGCAGGCATGGGGGCAGTCGCGTGTTGTTCGGAATGGTGCAGATGAATCTGGTTCACGAATGGTGCGTGATAATAATCCTAATCTTGGGGATGGATTAGCCACTACTGGTTCTTATGCACGCGCAGGTTCTTCTGTGGGTAAACATGCAAGTAATGGAATGTCGTATTTAGCAGATAAAAAAGGTCTAACGCAAATTGCTAAAGATGCCAATAGAATAGGTAGATTTTTCTCTGGAAGTGCTGCAATAGCTGGAGTAGTAGAAACAAATGGTAGACTAGCGTCAGCAATTCTTCGTGGTGATCCCTATGGCATAGCAGAGCATGGAAGTGCTTTAGTTGCTCAAGGAGCGTGGTGTGCGGTCGGTAGTGCAACGGGGGGTGCGACTGGATGTGCAAATATGGTTAATACATCGAATACAGTAAGAGATTGGGGGAAAAAATTCGCTCTTTATGGGGTCGATAAGTATTGGGAAGCCAAAAGTTCCCGTGAAACCGAAGAATTGATGCGCCTAACGGACATCAAAACTAAAGAAGCAGTACGTGCGGCAGAAGAACGCAAAAGACAACGTGAGGCGAACCAAGCCTTCCAACAACGTATGGCAGAAGGGGCGCAACAACGTGCCTATGATGCGCAGATGGCGGAAGCAGAGTATGATTCTGATGCTGATTCAGGATTGTTTTCAAGCATTATGCAGGGGGTAGGCGTTGCCGCAAATGTTGCTACACCTATGTTGCAGAATCAAGCATTGATGCAGCAACAGCAATTTTTGGTAACGAACCCATACAGACCAGGATTAGAATTCGCTCCCTCTGCAGGAGATTTGCTCGATCATGTTCAGAATAATACATCGACCCAAGTGAGACCATCTAGTATTGCTTCGCAGTCCACGTCATCGCCAGAAAATTTCTATGAAAGAGATAATAATGATGGGTGTTCGAGTCGTGGACCTGGTGTCGAATGCCATCGCAGAAAATAATATTAGACATACAACAAGGAAGTTTCCCCATGAAAAAACATCTTATACACTTACCTATCCTTCTCATCGCTGCATGTACGCACGTAGACAACAGCGAAGGCATGAGAACCGTCGATATTGCTCCATCCGATCGCGGCGTAGTATCGGGTGTTGGTGTGGGAGGGCATGATGTGGTGAGTATGTCTGATAAAATGATGCGCGATCTGTTGAGTGTTCCCGATCTTGCAGGGCGTGCAACTTCACCACGTATTATTATAGATTCATCATTATTTGAAAATAAAAGCTCCCAAGCAATCGACAAGGATTTGATTACCGATCGTTTGCGCGTACAATTAAACCGTGCAGCAAAAGGTCGGATGCTCTTTGTGAACAGAGAACATATCGCTCGAGTCACTCAGGAACGTGATTTGAAGCGCGCAGGGTTAATGGATCACGGAAGTACAGGGCTTGCCGATAAGCTCGCAGGTGCAGATTTTAGTTTAACAGGACGCATAGGAACATTAGATGCAGGAGATGCATCCAATGGTATGGTGCAACGCTTTACACAAATCACCTTTGAGATGATGGATTTAGAAACAGGGGTGATTGTGTGGAGTAATGACTATACTATCAATCGCGCTGGTCAAGATAATGTAGTTTATAGATAAAAAGAGAGAGACAATCATGAAACATACCATGCTATCCACCGTTACCGCGTTACTTCCTCTCATGCTTATGGGGTGTGGTGGCGCGCAACAACACGAAAAAGAGCTTGAGGTTAAACCCGAAGTGTTGCAACAATATATCGAAGGCAAGCCTGAACCATTGCAGCGTCTCTATGCACGTATTCCCAAAGAAGGCGATCGCAATGTTGTGTTGAACCAAAACCGTATTGGACTCGCAGCGTTTCAGTTGGGTGAATATGCATTAGCTGCTGAAGCGTTGGATAGTAGCATTGCTAAGGTAGAGGCTATTTATGCTGATAATGAAGCAGCAGAAAAAGCGCGTAGCGTATTTTTTAAGGAAAATGCCAAGGAATATAAGGGGGATGCTTATGAGCGCACGATGCTTTATTATTATCGTGGTCTTACATATATGGCATCAGGTGATTATGAAAATGCCCGTGCTAGCTTCAAAGCCGCGATGCTGCAAGATTCTTTTGCCGAAGAAGCAGAATATCGAGCAGATTTTGCATCCATTGCTTTCCTTGAAGGGTGGACATCACAATGTTTAGCCGATACAGCACAAGCAACAGAACGCTATAAGGAAGCAACAACATTGAATGAACATATTGTGCCACCATCATCTAAAGATAATCTTTTGGTAATTTATGAAGCTGGTGCAGCTCCCATCAAAAAACGTGATGATGAACAATTAGAAGCACTTGTTTATGAACGTGGTACTTCACCTAACGTACAGCAAGTGGGCTTTATGGTGAATGGAAAAAATACCACTCTATTTGCAGCGGAAGATGTGTATTGGCAAGCAATAACGCGAGGAGGCAGGGAAATTGATAAAGTACTGAGAGGAAAAGCAGATTTCAAAGAAGGAGCATCTGCCGTTGGAGAACTTAGCGTAGCAACAGCAACGACAGGTGTATCAATGATGAATGATTTTGTGGCACAGGGTCATGAAGGTGCAGCAGGAGCGGCTGGTGTTGTTTCTGGCGTAGCTTTATTAGCAGGTTTAGTTGCAAAAGCAGCAGAAAGCTCAGCGCAAATTGATGCTGATATTCGTTATTGGGATAATCTTCCTAACATTCTTTATATAGCAACTGCTAATGTTCCGTATGGAACAAATTCAGTGCAGATAAGCAAAGTAGAAAATAATCAACCATCGGAATCTTATGTGAAAATTAATTGGAAAAATCAGTGTGGTTTGGTATGGGGACGGCAAGTTTCTAGCCTTTCTGTTGCGGATTCTGCACCGAATGCAGTAGCTGAATGATAATTTTTGGAGATAAAATATGATAAAAAATAGTATCTTATTGAGCGCATTGCTTATGCTACAAGCAAGTTGCGCACCAGTGCAGACTACAGGACAATGCGATTTTTCGCAATTATCAGGTGAAATTTCCAAAAACGCACCTGCATTGGTATCGGATGTGGCGGATGCAACTGCGCCCGAAGCACTTAATGCTGTATCATTTAGTGATGCGAATATCATGTATAAAATTATGCCACGATCGGTACGCACAAACCGTACTGAAACAGGCACAGCGAACGTAGAAGCGAACTTGGTGAATTGTACCGATTATCCTCTCTCCGTACAAGCGCGTACCCAGTTTTATAATAAGAATAATGTGCGAACAGAAGATGTTTCTGGATGGACAACCTTGTTTCTAGGTGCGCATTCTTCCGAAACGTATCAAATGCAGTCTATTTCTGGTGATGAAGCGGTACGTTTTAGTATTGAACTGCGCGAGAATCGCTAAAATGTATAGTCGTTTGATAGAAAATGACTATAACACTATGCTATATAATGCCTGAACTATCGAATTAAGGAATCATCATGGTCTACCACACATCACCATTCTGACCAAAAGAAATGCGGCAATGTGTGAAGAAGCTAAAGGCGGAAGGAAATCTTAATGAGGATGCATTGAGGTATTTTGAGCTGATGGTTTATATAGTGGCATCGTCATTTGGAGTATGTGTGGCTTTTTTAGTTATATTATCTTTGAATTCTATGAGTTACCATCAAGCTATACGCTGTTCGTAGCAATCCTAGCTTGGATGATGGCTGTATTACGTAGGTGTCCATCCCCGTCAGGTTGGGTGAGTTCATAGCTTCTGCGATTGCTTCTGCTGGTGTTTTATACCCTATTGCCTTCTGTGGAAGCAAGTGATTA
>RDXO01000010.1 GCA_004292675.1 Alphaproteobacteria bacterium
GATGTTGCCCCCAAGCGTTAGATTCCCCGCCGTGGCGCGTGCCAATATACTGCTCGCCGAAATTGCAGGTAAACTCAAGGCGTTCGTGCTGGTGAGCGAGAGATTATCATAAGGACTTAGATTCCCTAAGCCACTCCCCAGAGATATGTTCTGCGCGGTCACGGAAAGGTCGAGCTGCCCGCCACTTTGGGCATTGGTTAAGGTGATGTTGCCTGTTCCTGCATTGAGTGATAGGCTGCGCCCAGCGGAAAACGAACCTGTGCCTGCATCCAGATTAGCGATAGTCATCGCCCCGCCTGACGTATTTATGGATAAATCACCGAAGCTCGCTTTTGTGAATAGGTCATCAATAGAAACTGTTCCGCCATTTGTGGTAATGGAGTTGTTTCCTGAAAGCGACAATATATAGTCAAAACCTGCCAGATTGACGGGTTGTCCCGAGGTGGTCATGCTGCCAAGCATATCCACCCACGCAGTGTTACCCGTGAAGGTCAGGGAGGCATTGCCCGCACCTGTGATATTATACGTCTTAACGGCGGCATTGCCTGAGCGGAAGGTAAGCGGATCATTCCATGTGCTATCCCCCAAATAGCTGGTGACGCTTGTTGCTGGATTGCCTAGCACAATGCCGCTCCAGCCATCCATAATACGCCCCAATTCTGTGGTGCTTAGATTATAATCTCCTGCGCCCGAATTAACACGCAGCGTGCGGTTGGTGCTGCTCGGCTGCATTGTCAGAGTCGCTGTGCCTGCTATCGTGTTACTCAGTACCAGATCATCGGAAGTGAAGTGGAGATTATTGCCACCTGAGTTAATAGTAGAAGAAGTAGTGATCGTGCCGCTGCCTGCATTCAACGTAATCGTTTGACCAGAACTGCCATCTCCATGAAGATTAATCGGCTGAGTAATCGTGATATTTCCGCCAGAGCTATTGACCGTCAGGTTGGTGTCCAGCGAGTTATTATCCATGCCGCCGATCGAAATATTGCCCCCATTCGAGCTGATAGTACGCGTGGTCGCGCCATCAATATCTAAATCCCCCAAGGTGATCGGCTGATTCGCCGTGGTAATATCGCCGTTGACGGAAGTCCATCCTCCTTGCGTAGTTAGGGAAGCATTGCCTGTGCCAGTAAATCCGTTAAAGATTTTTCCTGCATTATTGCGGAATATCACGGGGTCTTGCCATGTACTTGTACCAATGAAGATGTCATTCCCAGAAGCGAGGTTGCCAATGGTAATGCTGTTCCAACCATCCACCAACCTGCCAAGCTCTGCAGTACTCAGATTATAATCGCCCGCACCACTATTGATACGCACAATGGGATTATTACTACTTTGCTGAAGGGTTAGTGCGCCTGTCCCCGAAACATTGCCACCCAACACGACATCATCAGAGGTGAGGGTTAGATTATTACTACCTGAAGCAATGGTCGACGCGGCAGAGATGGTGCCACTGCCTGCGTTGAGTGTAGTATTCCCGCCCAAAGTGAGCGATCCACTAAAGCTGATAGGGCTATTGCTTGAAGTGAGCGTCGTTGCTGCCGTGCCTGAATTGAGGCTAAAGGCATGAGCAACATTGATTCCGCCCGTGCCTGCCGTGAGGCTGATCGCGCCATTATTGGTGGTGATGCTCCCTGCCGATGCCGTGCTGATGGCATTGCCCGCATTCATCGTAAGGCTACGCCCTGAAGTGCTGAAATTGAGATTATCCCCCTTCAAATCCAAGGTGATATTGTTCGTCGCCACCAAGGAGACATTCGCTGATTGGCTTAACCGCTCCAGATAACGTGTGGTGAACACCGAATAACCATCCGCTGCCGTCGCCCGCGTCACCTCATCCGCACCCGTCCCCGGTGGCGTCAACGCTATCCCCCATTTCGCCGATTGATATTGCTCCACAAGATTGCGTGCATCGGTGGAAAGATTCGTGTTGTAGATGAGCATTTCTGGAATGAATCCATTGATCGGCTCAATGGATCCGCCTGAATTACCGATGTATAAATCTTCATCTGTTTGCGGGGTCATAGGATTGGTAGAGCTTCCCTGCGACGCACCATTTTGATAAAAAGTTTTTCCTGCGGCACTGAATAACTGGCTCAGCATTTCCGTTTGATTCAATACTACGGCATTGCTGCCAATCCTGTTCCAGTTGGTGCCACCACCCCCGTGCCATGCCTCCCATTCATTGTTATTATCCGCATAAAAATTATATCCCATATACGGATTCCACGTAGGACCTGGACCTGTATCGCGGGAAAAGATCGGGCTAACATACATTCCTGCTGTCTTGCTTCGTAAATTAATCATCACGGATACAAAGCTGTTGGCACTGTTCATATTAGCATTATACGGAATATAAAATCCTCCCGTTGCACCGCTAAACGATACAACGTTTCTGCCATTGAGCGTATCGCCCCCCCTCGTTGGACGCGTTGAATAGCCGATTGCATTGTTCCCGCTGCCACTTTTATCAACCCACGTATTGAGGGATCCTGCTACTTCTGTTGCATCACTGGCAAAGGCTATACCGTTGGCATTGGTATCATCTCCATCCAACCACAATTTCAGATTGGTGCTTAAATTAATAGTCCCATCAGTGCTTTGGAAGGCGGGATCAACGTGACCATAAATCGTAATGTCTGCTGGATCGAGGAGGTACGTCCCGCGCTCCCCTGATGATGCTGTCAAATCCACATAACCCAACGCATCCAACGTGCGCTTGCCTGATGTTTCGACAAACCCGCCATCACCGGCATTGCCCCCGAGCGTCGCCTGCCATGTGGTCGCATCAATCGGCTTACCCCCAAGTGCGCGTGCATAAACATTACCATAAAAATGCGTGCTATCATCCGCCCAAAAGATGCTGCGCCCTGCATCGCCCGTGTGCAAGGCATCATTGAGGATCAGCGCGCCTTTATCAACATAAAGCTGCTTGGCGGTGGGCGTTGTGCCTTGCCCTAAATAATCCCCACCAATACGAATATCGCCACCCGCAGCACCCTCACGCATAGCGGATACTTCCTTGCCACGAATTGTGCCTGCTTTACCACTATGCCCTGAGGCATCGATGCGCGTGCCATCATCAAGGGCGATTTTATCCCCTGTGATGCGGAGCGTCCCGCCGCGCTCTCCTGCATTGCGTCCGCTTACATCCAGCACGCCTGCGTTGATCACCGTGCTAACACCAGATTTCTTGCCCTTATGCGCTGCCTCATTGCCTACTACTGCATTGCTACCCTCGGCTGCATTGCCCTGACGCTGCGCCACGCTACGCGCCTGCAACGCTCCCGTTTGTGCAATGAGGCTATTGACAATCTCCTTGCCCGCTGCCGCGCTCATGGTGATGCTGCCCCCATCGGCACTGATACTGCCACTATTGGCAACCAACTGATTTTTCACCTTATCGGATACGGCAATCTGCACCAAGCCATCGCCATACATATCAATCGCCGCGCTATCACCTGAGGCAAGCTGCACATTGCCCAATTTCGCCGTGATCGTGCCAGAGTTCAGCACATAGGGGGCAACCAACCCCACCAATCCTGCCTCACGCGCTGTGATCGTACCTTCATTGATAATCGCAGCATCGGCACGCCCTACCTTATCAAAATGCAGTACATCCTTATGCATAAATGCATCATTGCTGATGTCGGCTGTGGTGGCAACAAGCCCTGCCACATCCACCTTGGCACGCGATCCAAAAAGCACACC
>RDXO01000037.1 GCA_004292675.1 Alphaproteobacteria bacterium
AAAGGTTGACCAGTGGCCGCCCGATTCACGGAAGGCTTTCTGCAAGGTGTCAAGCTCCGAGGATGACATGCAGATATAAACCGCGCCTTTGCACACCTCCAGAAAGTTCCAGCAGGCTTTGAGCAAAAACGCATAGAAATCTTCGCCGAGATTATCGTTCTTAATCGTGCGCTTGTTGCCGCGCATTTTGTCTTTCATGGTCGCGCCATAATTCACGTTGTAGGGCGGGTCGGTAAACACCATGTCGGCAAGCGAGCCTGCCAGCAGCTTTTGCATGGCAACGGGATCGGTGGAATCGCCACACAGCAGACGGTGATTACCGCACACCCACACATCCCCCAGTTGGCTTACGGCTTTGCCTTCCACTTCGGGGATGCTGTCCTCATCGGTTAAACCATCCGCACTATCAAGCGACAGGAGTTTATCCAGCTCATCGGGGTCAAAGCCCGTCAGATCAAGATCAAAATCCAGATCTTTCAGATCGCCGAGTTCGAGGGCAAGCAGCTCCTCATCCCATTCCGCTTCCTCATGGGTGCGGTTGTCAGCGATGCGGTAGGCTTTTACCTTCGCCTCCGATAATCCTTCGGCGATGTGAATTGGCACATCCTTGAAGCCCAACTGCTGCGCGGCAAGCAGGCGTGTGTGACCAACAATAATCACCATGTCCTTGTCGACGACAATCGGCTGGCGGAAACCAAATTCTTTGATGCTGCCTGCAACTTTGGCAACGGCATGCTCATTGCGACGAGGATTCCGCGCATACGGAATCACCCGTTCGATGGGAACGAGTTCAACTTTCATAAGACCACTTTTAAGGAGTTGATGCCGACCCATTTCGGTTGGCATTTCGGTTTTCAAAAAACACTTACTCAAACAATTCAAAGGCTTGCAGCAGAAAAACCGAAACGAAGTCGGTTTTTTACATTTTTACCTAGCGGAATGCTGCGCCTCGCGCCCCCGCATAGGACTTTCGCAGGAAGTACCTTCGAGTTGACCTGCGGGGGCGGATCAAAGCAACGCGCTGCTCACCGAGGGAGGGAGCAGCGCAAAAACAAATGAACTTGTCAGGGAGGCTTTGAGATGAATGCGTAACAACCGCATCATGTAAATATCCATAGCAGGCAGGTGCACATAAAAATCTTTGTATAATCAATAGGTTGAGAGCGTAACACCCCTTGCCACGGCGGGGTTGAGAAGCCTCACGCTTTTCTGCGGCGGGACGTGGACTTGTATGCGTCCACCAGTTCATCAAGGGCTTCGCGCAGGCGTATCATACCATAGCCTTTGCGCCAGCCCTTGGCGTGTTCGTAATCAATCAGGTTGGCTTCTTTGCAGAGAATCTCTTCAACGATTTCCTGCGAGCCACGGCTGAGTTCCTTCATCACGCGAGTGTGCTGGTGGATGGCATGCATCACCGCTTCAATGGGGTGCATGTTCACATTGACGCTGGTTTGCACCCGCACGGAATCAAGCGGCGTGGATAGGCTGGGGAAGCTGCGCTCGTAGTTGCTCACCAGTCGGTCGGCGGCGCGGAACTGATCCTCGCTAATGCCGCGCCGATATTGCTCGCCGATACCACGATCTTTGTCGATGAGGTAGAGGCGGTGATATTTATCAATCGGCCGCTTGTCTTTCACGCGCAGCGCGTAGGTCTTTTCGTCGAGGCGGATTTTCTCCAGCTCATGACGTGCCAGAAATTCTGGCGTGGGCAGGCACACTTCGCGCCCCGTGCCGAGCGATGGGATGCGGGGTTGTTGATTTTCTTTGCGGTTTTTCTTTTTTCCCATGATGTGCCTCCTTTCATTGACTGTTTTTTTGCGCCGCCTGATAGACTTCCTTGGCGAAATATCGCCAGCTCTTCGGCGGGTCGATGCTGCCAGCCTCAACGCGCTTAAGAATCTCTCGGATGGTGGGAATGATGTATCGGTGCGGGTCGATGCCGTTATCGAGCCAGCTTCGTATCACCTCGTAATCGGGTGGTGGCTGCATCTGGAAGGCTTCAAACATCCTGAAAAGCGAATTCAGGAAGCCGTCAATGTCCTGCTGCGTCAGAAGTTTTCCACAGCCTTTGCCAGCCCCATCTAGATCTAATCTATTTTTATTATTGGTATTGATCTTAGATTTAGATTGATCAAAGCCGCCGGAGAATTTCTGCGAAAGACTGGCAACAAGTTCGTCAAGATTTGTCGGAGGCTTTTCAAAAGCTGAACCGCTATTTTTCAATAGTTTATCGGCGGCGACTTGGGGGGTATTGTGGGGGGTATCTGCCCCAGTATCGGGGGTGGTATCCCCAGCGGTATCTGGGATAGATACCTTCGATTTACCTGCCGAGTATCTATACTCCTTACTCAGGCGGTTTTGGGTGATGTATCCAGGGGAGTGTTCTGCCAGGTAACCCGATAGCTTGGGCTTCACTTTGAACCACTTATTCACATGGATGCCGAGCATACGCGCAATCAGGCGATCATCATCCTTGAGCTTGCCGCCACCCATCCACATCAGGCACAGCAGGCGCATGTACACGCCTTGCTCTTCCATCGTCAGGGGCATGGTGTCGTTGAGATAAGCGTCGGGAAAGAAGCGCATGTAGCGGGGTGTTGCCATTAATCCTCCAAGGTTTGTTCGGTAATCTGGAGGATGATTGCCCCAATAATGGATGTCGGACTGCCGTCCGGCTTGCGGTTAATCAACTCAGTCAGTGTCAGGGGAGATACGAAGCGTTGCAGTAGCTCGCTGATAATCGCGCAGGCATCCTGCACCACTTCGTTCAGGGCAGAGCCATCCTTAAACCCGCTGGCATGGATTTCTCCGATGCGCCCATCTGGGTAAAAGCTGACAAGCAGGCGGTAGCGGAAATGTTCGAACTCACATTCGATAGTCTCACTACAGGCTCTTGGTGGAAAGGTTTTGTTGTCGCTTGCCATCGGTCATCCTGTTATCCCCTCGGTGACGGTGGCCTTGAACGAGAACAAAAGCTCTGGTTGATAGATTACTGACATAGTTCACCCTCGGATTAGTTACCCTATAAGCATCGTAGAAATGGAACTTTTTGTCAATGGTTATATTCCACCAGTAAATGTGGACTTCCGAAGCCATTCAGGTTATTATTGGAACATTATGAAAACGAACAACGTAAAATTTATACGCCTGCGCCGCAATATCACCATCGACCGACTGGTGGAGGTAACGGGCATTCCTAAGACCACCTTGCACCGCATTGAAAATGACGGCAGCGAGAAAGTTCTCAATAAATACAGGGATGTATTAGCAACCGCATTAAACTGCGCTCCAACCGACCTTGATGCTACGCAGATGGAAGAAGGCATACCTGTCGTGGGTGAGGTAAAGTTCAAAAGCTATGTGAAGATGCTTCCAGAATCAAAATGGAAGGAAGTCGAGCATGTTAAAGGACTTCCTGAAACGGCGCAGGCGGTGCGTATCGTGGGTAACCACCTTGCGCCAGCACATGGGCGCAATGATATTCTTTACTTTGATTCCGAGCCAGAAGCCAATCCTAGCCTATTTATTGAGAAGCAGTGCCTTGTGCAGATTCCCAAAGGCAATTTGATGATTGCCTGGGTGACGGCAGGATCGAAGCCCGACCATTATTTCCTGCATCAATATGGTTCAACGCAGGTGATGACTGATCAAAAAATCGTCAAAGCGCATCCTATTTTGCACGTTCAACGCGGCTAACTTCCGCTTCATTTCCCTTGTTCTGTGAGTGTGTTCTATCGCCCCGATTGAGGGTGAGGACATCTCTTTTTTGTAAAAACGGAACTTTTCTATTTACAAAAAGTTCCACTTCTAATATTTAGATTAACTGTCGCTTGTTCCACAATGCGGCATTAACACGATAGAAGTGGGTAAAATATGAAAAGCAAAAAGTTCCATAGATTAGGCAAAATAACACTCAGACGCGTATTGGGCTGGTTCGCCACGCTTATCACCGTGCTGCTGTTTGCCGTGTTTATGGACTGGTTGATTCTCAACTGGCTGTCGCGCTGCTGTGAAGATGGCGGCGTATGCATCCCCGACTTTTATCCGTCATGCCGCAACCCAAGCTACGATCAAATCTATGGAGAAGGATATTATGACACACATCGAAAAGCAGCTGAATGAATTTGTCGGCAAGAAAATCCGTTCAGTGAGAGGGACGCTAGGCATCACGCAAGAGACCCTTGGTAAAGAACTCGGCGTTGCGCCGCAACAGATACAGAAATACGAGAAAGGCGAAAACCGCATGTCGGCAGGCAAGCTCTTCCTGCTATCGCAAACGGTGGATGTGCCGATCCAGTATTTCTTCCCGCAAGACCCCAGCCTGAAACAGGAATCCATCCCGCCGCAAACCGTGCGCGTGGTGCGAATGCTGAATCGTATCCCGCCGAAACATTATGATGATCTCGCCAATGTGATCCGTGCCGTGCTGAAAATTGCGCTGAACGCGGATGATGCATCCATCGAGAAGGCACTCAATGAGTAAGCATCCGAGTGAAATGTCGGTCAAAGAGAGGGAGAAAGAGGTAGCGGCGTTAATCGCTGTGGCAATCATGAGACGCAGAGCCACACCGAGCAAAAAAAATCTTGGCAATCAACGTCTTATTCCACTGGACTCTTCGCGGGAAGGAAGCGTGTATGCTTCTGAACTTTAAGGGGAATTCTTATGGAAACACGAAAACTGGAGAAACAGATTGATCAACTGGTCGGCAGCCGCTTGCGCCAGCTGCGCTGCATGAATGGTCTAACGCAGGAAGCTGTCGGCCGCGAACTTGGTGTCGCACCACAGCAGATACAGAAATACGAAAAAGGCGAAAACCGCGTCTCAGCTTCCAAACTCTTCCTGCTTGCGGAGTTTTACAAAGTGCCGATGGAAGCCTTCTTCCCACGGCAGGATGTAGAAGAGCAACTCAAACACACACGACAGCAGGGTAAGATTTACCGAATGCTGAACGCCATCCCAGAGGAACATCATGACGATGTGGAGGCGGTGCTTCGGGCATTTCAGAAAATCTGCAGCGGCGGGAAGCAATATATATGAGGGAAGGAATGGACAGAGAGAATGTGCTTTCAAAACTTGCGGGGCTGACGCGATTACCTGCCAATGAACTGAAGGATATGTGGCGCGACCTGTTTGGAAAAGAGCCGCCTACCTTTAACCGCAATTTCATGGAAGCACGGATTGCCTACCGCATACAGGAGCTTGCCTTCGGTGGCGACGTAGAAAAAATCACCAAGCGCATCAAGAATATCAACCAGCATAATCACGATAAGAAATTTCGCCGCGAAGCCTACCGCCCACCTGTCGGTACGGTGCTGGTGCGTGAATATCAGAGCATCGAGCATCGGGTGCGCGTGATGCATGACGGGTTTGAATATCAAGGCATGAAATTCACCAGCCTGTCGGCGGTGGCTTACAAAATAACAGGCACGAAGTGGAACGGCCTCGCGTTCTTCGGGCTGAAATCTGAAAAGAGGATGAAATTATGAATGTGAAAGGCAAAACGCGCTGCGCGATTTACACGCGCAAATCTCATGAAGATGGTCTGGAGCAGGAATATAACTCGCTCGATGCCCAGCGCGATTCTGCCTTGAATTATATCAGCAGCCAGCGACACGAAGGCTGGATTGCATTGCCAGACCGCTACGACGATGGTGGGTTTTCTGGTGGTAATATGGAACGCCCAGCCATCAAGCGGCTGTTTGCCGACATTGAACAAGGGCTGATTGATGTGGTGGTGGTCTATAAAATCGACCGCTTGTCGCGCTCCATTGCCGACTTTGTGCGGCTGATGGAGTTTTTTGAAAAACACTCAGTAGTGTTTGTTTCCGTCACGCAGAGCTTCAACACCCAGAACTCAATGGGCAAGCTGATGCTCAACATCCTTCTTTCCTTCGCGCAGTTTGAGCGCGAGGTCACCAGCGAACGCATCCGCGATAAAATCGCCGCCTCGAAAAAGAAGGGCATGTATATGGGTGGTCAAGTGCCGCTGGGCTATGATGTGGTGGATAAGAAACTCAAGGTGAACATTGTCGAGGCAGAAACCATCCGCTTCATTTATGAGGAATATTACCGCACCTTATCACCGCTCAAGGTGGTGAAGGCACTCGACGCGCAAGGCTTACACACCAAGACCCGCGTCTATGAAAATGGCAAAACGGTGGGCGGCAAGAAAATCTGCACCAAACTCGTCTATGACACGCTGAATAATCCGATCTACATCGGCAAGGTGCGCCACAAGAAAGAAATCTATGACGGCGAACACAAAGCCATCATCTCTCAGGAATTGTGGGATAAGGTGCATTCGGTCATGGCAAAGGATTCTGCTGAACGCGCTCGCGTTCCATCGCGCACCGACATGCCAGCCATACTGAAGGGCATTTTGTTTGATTCCCAGGGCAACGCGCTCACACCAACCTTCACACGCAAACGCGGCAATAAAATATACCGCTACTATGTGAACATCAAAGCCATCAAACAAGGACGCGACAGCTGCGACATTAAAACATTCCCCGCCGATGAGATTGAGAACTTCGTCCTCGCCAAGATTCGGGAGATGATTGTCTCGCCAGAACTTTTGAACAAGGTCTATCAGGAGGCGAAGCTCAAAGACGGCACAATAACGCTCGATTACATCCGCGACAGCTTGCAGGATTTTAACAGCGTGTGGGAGCATCTTTTCCCGATAGAAAAATCCCGCATCGTCCAGCTGATTGTGAGCCGCATTGTCGTATCCACGCAGGGCATTCAATTCAATTTTTACCCCAGCGGTTTGATTAAGCTCTGCCAGCAGCTGGGCAAAAAACAAGGAGAACAACCATGTATCACAACCGCGCCATCCGCCTTGATGAAAGCCGTCAACAAACGCTGATGAACCCAGACGGCACGATTACCGTCTATGTTCCCGTCACCTTCAAACGCGAAGGCGGTCGCAATTTCATCATGACACCCACCGAACCCGTTTCACAATTTGAACCACCGAAGGAGCATGAGCCGCTGATTAAGGGTGTGCTGAAAGCCTTCACCTGGAAGGAGATGCTGGAGGAAGGCACGGCGAACTCTCTGCGTGAAATTGCGGTGAAGGAAAAAATCAGCGAGTCATTCATCTGCCGCATGTTTCGCCTGACACTGCTCGCGCCCGACATCATCGAAGCCATCCTCGATGGACGGCAACCCAAAACGCTGACGCTCGGCGAGTGCCTCAAACCGTTCCCCGTTGAGTGGGAAGCCCAGCGCATCAAGTTCGGCTTTAAGGTCGCGGAAGTATAGGCTCTGAACATCGCGTCAAAGTTCGAATCTCACAAGCAGTGCATTATGCTTTTCAAACTCGCGGGTTTTTTAGAAAACAATCAAAGCATTGATTTTGCAGGCGTTCCAACCTCTGAACTAATTTGCGAGAGGTTCAGAGCTTTGGAGAAAAACGGGCAGATGGAGAGAGAAAAGGGCAATTTCTAGCACGAGAGGTTCAGTGCCACCCCCGCGAAAACCCCAGTATCCTTGCGGCTTTCAGGGCTAACACCCTATTGGAGAGTGAGTTTGAAACTGTTAAATGGCGGAGCGGGTGGGATTCGAACCCACGTTACGGTTTCCCGTAAACACGCTTTCCAAGCGTGCGCCTTCAGCCACTCGGCCACCGCTCCGTAATGCTCTCTCCTGCCGAGTAAAGGCTGAAGGCAACCATAAACTAGCAGTGCCTAAGCACTGCGGGCAGCCACTCGGCCACCGCTCCGTAATCGTTGGATAGTCTAAGCTCTCTCCTGCCGAGTAAAGGACGCAAGGCAACCATAAACTAGCAGTGCCTAAGCACTGCGGGCAGCCACTCGACCACCGCTCCGTAAGTGTTGGTTCATATATGAAAGCACTCACGTTACGACCGAAAAAATCGCATCATAATAAAGTGCGTAACACTTTGCACGCCAAGAAATAACAATAACTTGTTATTTTTCAAAGAGCAACCAAAGTTTGATACATACAATGAAATTTTCTTTTAGCATAGTGGTTATGTGTTGTCAAAAGAAACAACTCAGAAATCCTACACAACTTCAAATTTTTTCAAACAGTTCAACGATAATGCATATAATGGAAGCACCATGGGTTTTTACTGTGTCGATATTGTGCCGTGCATTTGCCAAAAAATGTACAAAATGATGAGTTTTTGCCGCGTATGTTTTTGAAATACTATGGGAAAATACTATGGAAAAACTGGTTGCGGGGACACGATTCGAACGTGCGACCTTCAGGTTATGAGCCTGACGAGCTACCGGGCTGCTCCACCCCGCGACAAAACAGAAGAGTATGTATAAACAATTTTATAGCTAGTTGCAAGCATAATCTTCACAATCATGCATATTATTTATCTTCAGACTGTTGTTTTTCTTCTAATCGCAACCCAAAGGCTTCTGCGAACTGATAATTAAACTCCGCCCCAATGATAAAACACAAATTGATGATAAAGAAAAAGATAAGACTCGCAATAATCCCACCCAATGAACCATAGATGAGATTCACTTGATTAAAACTAGAAAGATAGGCAGTATAGGCACGTGCAGCAATCACCCACAGCATCAAGGTGACAATCGCCCCTGGCACAACATCAATAAGACGCTGCCTTATGTTCGGCAAGATATAATAGAGATACGCAACAACGCACAGCATAATCAGCGCACTAAAAGAATAAAGCACACGCTGCACATCATAAAATGCCTGACTAAGAATATGCACACCAAGCCATGCCTCCACTTTATGCGTCACAATCGGCACAAAAACCAACACCATCATCCCAATCACTAAAAGGGCTGTAAAAAATAATAATTGCGCTACGCTTAAAAGCCTCCGAAAAATATAGGCAGGCGGGGTGCTAACATGGTAAGCACGATTCAACACGGTACGCAATCCTTCCACTGCAGAAGATGCCGTCCAGATCGCCCCGATGATTGAGAACGTGACCAAGCCATTAGGAGGATTCACGCTAATTTCTTCAATGCGCGGCCTTAAGGCATCAACGGCGTGCTGAGGCAATGAGGCAAACATGCTTTGGATGAACTCAGAACCAATATGCCCTTCCCCTAATGTTCCAAGCACAAAGACAATCAACACCAGAAAAGGAAATAATGCGAGCATACTTAAATAAGCAAGATAGCCCGCATGTTCCACGCCATCATGCACCACAACGGCCTCATAGGCAGCAGAACCCAATGCCTTACCTATCTTACGGCACGATGTGAATAGCCAAAACAACGCGTGAATCATGCCCCTATATGCCATATTTTGATGCAACATACCAACGAAAAATGATGCTATTTTTTCGACAATGCCATATTTTACTTTAGAAGCGCATCATCTATAGATCATAATCACGCAAAATTCATTATAAGGAAGCCCATCATGACCAACGAACAGACCGCAACCATCCTTCATCGCTTATTTTACGATGCACGCACCCATAATGGATGGCAGAAAAAGACTATCCCCACCGAAATATTGCATGAGCTTTATGATGCCATGCGTTACGCCCCAACCTCCGCGAATTGCTCGCCACTTCGGATTGTTTTTGTAACAAGTGACGAAGAAAAAGCCAAACTTTCCACCTGTCTGATGGAAGGTAACCAAGATAAAACACGCAACGCCCCCCTATGCGCTTTGCTTGCGATGGATATGGCTTTTTATGAGCGTCTACCACAACTTTTCCCCCATACAGATGCACGTAGCTGGTTTGTTGGCAATGATGCTCTCATCTCAGATACCGCCTTTCGCAACAGCTCCCTGCAAGCAGCCTATTTCATCATGGCAGCACGCGCTTTAGGGCTTGATTGTGGTCCAATGTCTGGCTTTGATGCGGATGCCGTCAATGCGATGTTTTTTGCAGGTACAAGTCTACGCATTAATATGATGTGCAATCTTGGTTATGGTGACACACAAGCCCTGCATCCCCGTTCACCTCGTCTCAGTTTTGATGAAGCGTGTCGCATCATCTAAGGAGTTACCATGACTTATAACCATGATAATATCTTTGCCAAAATGATGCGTGGCGATATTCCGTACCATCCTGTTTATGAGGATGAGCGGACGTTGGTCATTCGTGATATTGCCCCCGCTGCTCCTGTGCATCTTCTCGCAATCCCCAAAGGCACGTACAGTTCCTTTGATGATTTCACACGTCACGCATCTTCCGAAGAGATTGCCTCCTTCTTTGGTGTGGTGCAGAATGTAGCAGAAAAAGAAGGACTCAGCACAGATGGATACCGTCTGATTATGAATCATGGGACAAATGCGTCACAGACCGTGCCGCATTTTCATGTACATATTCTCGGAGGCACGCCACTTGGGGGTTTATTAGCAGTTGATACATTAATACGATGAATAATCATTCCATGCGAAAAAACATCCAAGTAATGATGAGATGTTATTGCAATTATATTCATTTGCATTTAGTATCAGAAAAATTATGAACCAGCAACCGCCTCAAAACCAATCAAGCTATTATGGTCGTGATGCCAACAGCAACACGACTATCAATCAGTTGTTGAATGATCCCAATGTGGTGTTCAACCCCTATGCGCAATATGGTGTGCAGATGGGGTGGCGACAAAAAATGAAATTGCGGCGTGAAATACGTCTGCAAATGCGTTCCAAAAGCTGGTTTCAAGATAAATATCAGTTTGTTTTGGTTCAACGCAACATCCTTGCCATCATTACGCTTGCTTGTGCCTTAGTGTCTTTAGCAACCGTATGGACAGTACACGGACTCACACCGCTTAAATCTGTTGAACCATTCATCATTCAAATTGAGGAACGATCAGGAATTACGCAAATTGTGCAACCGGGCGATCATCGCAATATCTCATCCAAAGAAGCGATGGATAATTATTTTCTCTGGTTTTATGTGCGCGGGCGTGAAACCTATCACCCATCTGATACGGCGCGCCGTCTTGAGATTTCACGCGTCATGAGCAGCCCCGATATATTTGAGGAATATCGTTTAGAAAATAGCCCCAACAATCCCGAAAGTGCCGTTGCCACATTAGGTTCTGCAGGAACGCGTGTTGTGAGCAATCCTCTCATCAACTACATCCCCGATGCCAAGAATCCGAACAATAAAATTGCGCATGTGCAGTTTGTGGTGACGGAGACATTCAAAAAAATACAAACACGTTACCCGAAAACAGCGATTATCACATATGATTATTTCGATCTTAAACTATCGCGTTCGGAACGATTAATAAACCCGCTTGGCTTTCAAGTATTGAGTTATAGAACGGACAAAGAGACGGTGAGTAAATGATAACAAAAAAACAACTCTTCATAGTAAGTACCTTATATTTTCTTGCAGCGGGGATCGTGCATCCTGTGTTCGCTCAACCCGTCCTCACGGATAGCCGTATTAAAACATTGGTCTATAATGCCAATGATGTTTATCGCTTATTGACGCATCATGGCTATCAAGCACATATTGAATTTGGTGAAAAAGAAAAGATACAAACCATCTCCGTAGGCGATAAAATTGCATGGCAAGTCATCCCTGATGGGCGACGCATTTTTATTCGATCATTAGTATCGGGCGCACATACGAACCTCACCGTCATTACCAATCTGCATTCCTATCAGTTTGATATTGAAGCCACAACTGGTGGGAAATTGCCTGTACGTGAAGATCTCGTCTATGTCGTGCGTTTTTATTATCCTGATGAATATCTGCCGAAATCAGCAGCCTATACGCTCCCGCCTGTCTATGCGGATGAGCTTATGGGTGCAACTACACCTCCTGAGAATGCGCCTGTTCAACTGCCCCCCCTCAACTTTAGCTATACATTTACGGGGGATGAAGCGGTTGTGCCGTCTCGCGTATTTGATGATGGATCATCCACCTATTTCAAGGTTAAACCCAACGTCAAAATCTTCACAAAAAATCCACAAGGAGACGATGCGCAAATCATGACAACGCCAACGTCGGATGGATTTTTGAAAACAACCATGGTGCGCGGACAATTTATGGTGCGTTCTGATGATGGTGAAGCGATCATTTACAATGAAACCTATATCGGAGGTAGCAAATGAACCAAGCTGCGCCACCTCCTCCTCCGCCGCCCCCACCTCCTCCGCCTCCTCCGCCGCCACCTCCCCCATCTGGCGGTGGCACTGTTCCTCCGCCTCCGCCATTCAATGATCCCACGCCGATCACGCCTGATGCGCCCATCTCATCAACTCCGAATTATGGGGAGCGTTTGCAGCGGGGTGGTACGGCTATTACGGCATCACAAGGTAAGATATTTGTGATTCTTGGGGGCTTCATAGGCTTGGTATTGATTATATTCAATCTGTTATCATCGGGCAAAGATAAGAATGGGGATGATGACGCGGAAGAACGCACGATTGCACCTGCCCTCGCCTCTGCTGCTGCACCCATGACTGAGGATGATGTGCCTCCTCCGCCTCCTATGATGCTCGATGAAAATGAATCCGAGGAGATGGATGCTCCCCCTCCCCCCAATGTTGAGATTTTAGGAGAGGAAAAGCCTGATGATACGTTACGTAAAGAGCGTATTAAGTCCGACATGATGTCTTATGGTGGTGGTCTAACAGGCAATGCTTTTGTGGATGATTCTAAGATCAAAGAAGAGCAACGTATGCAACAATCTGGTCGTCAAGATCGTAATTTAGAGTTCCTCAATAGCGCGACTTCAACGGGCGCAGCACCTAAGGAATATGCAACACGCATTGACGATATGCACAATACCCTTGCGCAAGGTAAATTGGTTGATGCTGTGCTGGAATCCGCCATTAATACGCAGCTTCCTGGTCAAATTCGCGCCATTGTTAGCCGTGATATTTATGCAGAGGCAGGAACAAACGTATTAATTCCAAAGGGTTCACGCCTTGTGGGTACGTATAATACCAGCTTATTTCAAGGGCAAGATCGCGTCTTTATCGTATGGAATCGCGTCATTCGCCCTGATGGCATCGACATTATGATCAATTCTATTGGTGTGGATAATTTAGGTCGCAGCGGTATTGAAGGACATATTGATGCACGTTATGCGCAGCTTTTTGCTGCTGCAACGCTGGCAAGTGTGCTTTCCATAGGTGTGGCAGTTGCAGCGGAACAAATTGCGGGCGGTGAAGAACAAGGAACAACACAAACCGTATCACGCGATGGTACATTCAGTATTACGTCACGTTCTCCTACGCAAGCGGCGGTTGATTCCGCAGCTCGTATCGGGAATGTTGGCGGGAGCATTACCGAACGCATCATTGATATGCGCCCTAAAGTTACGATTGATCAAGGAACACCGATCAAGGTTTTTGTCAATCGTGATTTGATTTTCAATGGGCAAGGTGATTCAGCCGTCCGATCAATACCATAAAGTTTTTAGGAGGGAGTGGTGAATACGCAGAATCAAAACTTTACGGCACTGAACACGTTTCTTCGTCCCTTAGAAGAATTGTTTAAGCAAGATGGTATTACTGAGATTTCTATTAACACTCCGGGAGAAGCATGGATTGAGATCTATGGTGAAATGGAATATCGTCCCCTGCCCGAATTCACACTTAATCACCTTATGTCTCTTGGGCGTTTGGTGGCGCAATCCACCGAGCAGATGGTGAGTGAAGAAAAGCCCTTGCTTTCTGCCACGCTCCCTGCGGGTTTTCGTATTCAGGTTGTCTTTCCTCCAGCATGTCAGGCGGGAACGGTGTGCATGTCGATTCGTAAGCAAACGGTCTTGAACTTTGATCTTGAGCAATATGAAGCCATTGGTGCATTTCAAAATACGATGGTGAAGCGTGAACTCAACAAACATGATCTTGAACTACGCAAACTTCTTGATGAGGGTGCAATTCGTGAATTTATCACCAAAGCCGTACTCTACAAGAAAAATATCATCATTAGTGGCGGTACATCAACGGGTAAAACCACTTTCCTTAATGCCGTATTGAAAAAAATCCCGCATGAACAACGCGTTATCACCTGTGAAGATGCACGCGAATTGGATTTAACGCATCTGCCCAATAAGGTGCATCTTCTTGCCTCACGCGGAGGGCAAGGTCGCGCTAAAGTCACCATGACGGATCTGATTGAAGCATGTTTACGCCTACGCCCCGATCGCATTATGGTGGGGGAGATTCGTGGTGCGGAAGCATTTTCCTATCTGCGCGCCATCAATACGGGGCATCCGGGTTCTATCACGACTATCCACGCGGACGATCCACGCTTAGCATTTGAACAGCTTATTTTGATGGTGATGCAAGCAGGGCTAGGGATTACGCGTGAGCAAATGCGTGAATATGTGGAAGCGATTGTGGATGTGGTGGTGCAGCTCAAACGTGGTGAAAAGGGCAAGCGTTATGTATCTGAAGTATTTTTTAGAGAGCGTCATTAGGTAGCATATGTCGAGCAAAACAAATCGTGAATTATGGAACTTTCTGATTGTTACAACCATCGTATTGGTTATTTTGGGGATTCCTTTTTATCTTGGTATGACGGTTTCCGTGATCCAACAATATGGCTTTGCCTATTGGAAACTGATGATGAAACCAAGCCATCTCTGGTACTATTTTCATAGACTTTTTATGTACGCATGGCAAAATGTCGAGGCATTAGCTCCATCTAAATCTTTACCGATTCTTCTTCCTCCCGCTATTGGAAGTGCCTTCTCTTTGTTCACCTTATTCTTGGCACGTGCGCCATTGATTGATTTTCGTCCGTTTCAAGCACCTGAAAGTATCCACGGGGATGCCCATTGGGCGACAGAAGCCGATATTCGTCGTGCAAAATTACGCGCCAAAAAAGGCGTACTTATGGGACGAACGGGCAAAGCGAACTATCTGATTGCCGATGATTTCCAGCATATTTTGCTCTTTGCACCGACAGGATCGGGTAAGGGTGTGGGGTTTGTAATTCCCAACCTTTTATTCTGGGATCAATCCGTGGTGGTGCATGATATTAAGCTAGAAAACTATGAATTATCAAGTGGTTATCGCACGCATGTTCTTGGACAAAATTGCTACACATGGAACCCTGCTGATCCCAATGGGGTGACGCACTGCTATAATCCGCTCGACTTTATTTCAGATAAACCGGGGCAGATGGTGGATGATTGCCAAAAGATTTGCAGTTTGATTTTACCTGAACAAGAATTTTGGCAGAACGAAGCACGCTCACTCATGTTGGGGGTTATGCTTTATCTGTGCGCCGTACCAGAAAAAGTCACCTCCTTTGGTGAGATTGTACGCACCATGCGTTCCGATGACGTCGTCTATAACCTTGCCGTGGTCTTGGATACGATAGGCGGACGCATTCACCCTGTATGCTACATGAACCTTGCATCCTTTTTGCAAAAAGCTGACAAAGAACGATCCGGTTGTATCTCCACCCTCAACTCAGGTTTGGAATTATGGTCGAACCCGTTGATTGATACCGCCACCGCCAGTAGTGATTTCAGTGTCGCGGAGTTTAAGAAAAAAGCCGTTACCGTCTTTGTGGGGGTAACACCAGACAACTTGCAACGTTTAGAACCCTTGTTGAAAATCTTCTACCAACAAGCAACCGACTTCTTAACCCGTCACATGCCGAAGCCTGATGAAAAGATCGGCGTGATGTTCATGCTTGATGAGTTTCCCTCACTCGGGGAAATGCCACAATTCCAAGTGGGTATTGCCTATTTTCGTGGATTTCGCGTCAAATTATTCTTGATTGTACAAGATACACAGCAGCTTAAAGGGATTTATGAAGAAGCAGGGATGAACTCATTTCTTTCCAACTCTTATTATCGTATTACCTATTCAGCCAACAACATTGAAACAGCCAACATGATCTCACAAATGATCGGGAATAAAACCGTCATACAAGAATCGCGATCAGCACCTGCCTTTATCGATTTCAATCCGGGGTCACGCTCGAAGCAGATTTCTGAAACGCAACGTGCTTTATTATTACCGCAAGAAGTGATTTCCTTGCCACGCGACGATCAGATTATCCTTATCGAATCTTTCTCGCCCGTGCGCTGCAAGAAAATCTTCTATTATAAGGATGCATTCTTTACCAAGAAATTGCTTGATAAAACGCCTCTGCCTATTCAAGAGCCGTATGATCCGAATAATCCAGCAGGGCCAAAAAAGCTCCCACTTGAAAAACCACCAGAGGTTGATCCCAATGCTGCAAGTGAAGCAAAACGTACTGTAGCCAATACATAGATTGCATTATTTGTACAACCACGCTATACGTAAAGGCATGACACACCATCCGAAACTTTATATTATCTCCCCTCCTCACATAGAAGATGATGCCTTATTTGCGCGCCATCTTGCAGAACTGTTTGAGGTGGGTGGGGACTATGTCGGCGCATTCCAGCTACGCCTCAAGCAAAAAGGCACAGCAGAAGCAGCGGATCGGCTCACGGATCGTGCCGCATCCTATGAACGCACCAGCCAGATGGTCGATTTATTAATGCCTGTCTGCCATCATGCAGGGGTTGCTTTGATTTTGAATGATGATGCAGCCCTCGCCCATAAGCTCGGCGTAGATGGCGTGCATCTTGGGCAAGAAGATGGCACAGTGGAGCAAGCACGCGCACTACTTGGAGCAGATAAAATCATCGGTGCAACGTGCCATGCCTCGCGTCATCTAGCAATGATCGCAGGGGAACAAGGGGCGGATTATGTCGCGTTTGGGGCATTTTACCCCACCACATCCAAAACGCAGCATGCGCTTGATCATTGGGGTACACCTGATACGGAACTTTTATCATGGTGGGTTCATTATACTACCGTACCATGTGTTGCTATTGGTGGTATCACTCCTGAAAATGCCCCTGCTTTGCTTGAAACGGGCGTGGATATGATCGCGGTGATCTCCTCCTTATGGCATCATAAAGACGGAGCTGCCGCAGGAATGCGTGCTTTTGCGCAGGTACTTAGCACCTATGAGGTTGCCTAATGCCTCTACCTAATGCGCATGTGTTATGCATCAAATGGGGAACGAAATATCGCGCTCATGATGTTAATTGTCTTTATCATATGGTGATGCGCAATGTGCATCAATGGTCGGTGCAATTTCATTGTTTCACCGATGATTGCGCAGGCTTAGATGCAGCGATTATCACCCATCCCTTGCCCGAGATTCACGTTGCCGATCAAAAGGATATAAAATATGTCTATCGCAAAGAAGTTGGCTTATGCGATGATGATTTAGGTGGGTTACGCGGGCAACGCGTCATGTTTTTAGATTTAGATGTCGTGATAACGGACTCCCTCGATCCGTTTTTTGCTTATCCGCATGGTGATGAATTTATTATCATCAAAGATTGGAACACGCGTGGCAACCATGTGGGGCAAGCAAGCTGCTATTCATGGGTGGTGGGTACGCTTGGCTTCATCAAAACTGATTTTGAATCACGCCCCAAAGAGGTGGTCGCGCAATATTTCACCGCCAGCCAAGAATATCTCTCTGCTCACGTGATTGCACGCTATGGCGCGCTACGCTTTTGGGAAGAAGCATGGTGTCGTAGTTTCAAGCAACATGCATTGCCTGTATGGTATAAGCGCGTTTTCACAACGCCACAACTTCCTGAGGGTACGCGCATTCTTGCCTTTCATGGTGATCCCAAGATAGAAGATGCTCTTGTCGGACGATGGTCATCAAAGCCCGTACCCTTCATAAAACGCCTCTATAAAACCATTCGCCCGTCACCTTGGCTTGCGGAATATACCCATTTCACTTCAAGGACTCACCACCCCTCGTGAGATATGAATGGTTTACTCCCCCGCCTGCGGGGGAGTCCAAGAATCAAGGTTTTTCAACGAAAAACCGCAGATGATTGGGTGGGGGTGGTGAACTTCAAGGACTTGAATCCTTACACGTGAAATTAAGGGTATATCTTAGTAAAAATACTCATCTTTTCCACATTTTGATACTACGCATCGTGCGTGGGCGATGAGTATATGATGCATAACCGCACAATTTCATGATCATGATCATGTGCAACACGTGACAAACATTTCACTCGTATTTTCATGCACATTATGCTTAACATAAGATGCAATTATTGAGAGGCACTTATCATGACATTACGCATCCTACTTTCTACTTTATCCTTAGTAGCACTTTCTACTTCAAGCGTTTGGGCGCGTAATAGTCAGATTCTTGATTATAGCAAAGAAGCATCCGCAACGGGTGAACAAGCATCTGATTGGTCTGGCTTTGTCGCGGCAGGTGCAATCTATCTTCCTGAATATGACGGATCGGAAGACTATCAAGCCATTCCTGCCCTTGCTGGACAAGTGAATAAAGGCAATTATTATCTTGCTTTGCGTGGTCTGCAAGCCATGGCAAATGTGGTGGATTCATCACAATTCAATGCAGGTCCTATGCTGCAATTCCGTTTTGGTCGTGATGGCGAAGGCATTGATAATACTGCCATTGCCGCCTTACGTCCTGTCGATGATGCGGTAGAATTTGGTGGCTTTGCAAGCTGGATTGAACGCGGATTATGGCACCAAGGGGATAATCTTGAACTTACTGCGGAACTTCTTCAAGATGTAGCGAATGGTCATGGTGGCTATTTAGGGGAAGTGGGGGCAACCTATTTCACGCCTGTAACGCAACGCTTACGTTATTCCGTCAATGGCTTCTTAAATTATCAAAGCCAAGATTATATGGATAGTTATTTCACGGTTGATGCTGACAATGCGGCGCGATCAGGAATACGCACGCATGATGCACAGGCAGGATTTAACAGTTTTAGCATTGGCAATCAGTTATTTTATTCATTCGATGCGAATTGGGGATTGATGGGCTTAGTGAATTATACGCGCTTTATCGCCGATGCAGCAAGCAGCCCCATTATTGAAGATAATGGCACACCCGATCAATTTCTCTCTGTGCTTGCGGTGACCTATCGTTTTTAACGCGATGGTGCTATTTTGCAGGATGACATCACGCACAATTCTGCTATAGTGCCATCCATGCACACAGAATCCTATAACAATCTTAATCCAACTGTTCCATCTTATGCTGAGGGCTTAAACCCCATGCAGATGCACGCTGTCATGACAACCGAAGGGGGGGTGTTGGTGCTTGCAGGGGCAGGTACGGGAAAAACGAAAGCACTTACCGCACGTATTGCGCATATTATCGCCACGAAGCGTGCTTATCCTTCGGAAATCTTGGCAGTGACATTCACCAACAAAGCAGCACGGGAGATCACCCACCGCGTTGAAGCATTGCTGCATCCTGAAGGCATTGCGGAAGGCACGAAAGGACGCACAGCAGGGATGTGGCTTGGTACGTTCCACTCAATTGCCGCACGCATCTTGCGACGCGATGGCGCATCCATCGGCTTTGATAGTAATTTCACCATCCTTGATGCGGATGATCAGTTGCGCTTACTCAAAAGTTTGATGGTTGATCAAGGGATTGATGGCAAAAAATTTGCTCCTAAAATGATGATGGGCATCATTCAATCATGGAAAGATCAAGCCCTGCCACCACATAGCGTCACGCAAGAAAGCCTAACAAGTGATTATACGCGCAAGGCTTTTTCACTCTATGAAGTCTATCAAAAACGGCTTAAAGCACTGAATGCAATGGATTTTGGTGATTTATTGCTGCATAATCTCACCGTTTTTCAACGATTCCCTGATATTGCACAGCATTATGCCCATAAATTCCGCTATATTTTGGTGGATGAGTATCAAGATACCAACATCGCGCAATATGTGTGGTTGCGTTTGCTCGCACTTGGGCATCATAATATGTGTTGCGTGGGCGATGATGATCAATCTATTTACGGATGGCGCGGTGCAGAAGTCGGGAATATCCTCAAATTTGAACAAGATTTTCCGAACTCAACCGTCATTCGCTTAGAGCAGAATTATCGCTCCACCCAACATATTCTTGGGGCAGCATCCGCTTTGATTGCCCATAATGAAGCACGCCATAAAAAAACGCTCTGGACAGAACGTGATGGCGGGGAACAGATTCGTATACGTTCGCTCTATGATGATGGTGAAGAAGCGCGTTTTGTTGGCGAAGAAATTGAAGCAGCGCAACGGGAGGGTATTTCACTCAATCACATTGCGATCTTGGTGCGTGCAGGCTTCCAAACACGCGCCTTTGAAGAACGCTTCCTCACTGCCGCAATTCCCTACCGCATTATTGGGGGCTTGCGCTTCTATGAACGCTTAGAAATTCGTGATGCCATCGCCTATATGCGTGTGGTGATAGAACCACGTGATGATTTGGCGTTTGAACGGATCATGAATACACCCAAACGAGGGATTGGCAAAAGCACGGTTGAAACATTATACCATACGGCACGCGAACAAAATATCTCACTATTTGAGGCAGCGCGTATCTTGTGTCGCAATCATATCATTAAGGGAAAAGCCGGGCAGCAATTAGCCTATCTGGTTGGGCAGCGCGATGGCTGGTTTGAGCAATCCAAAAATCTTACACCCGCTGCACTTTGTGAGCTAATTCTTGAGGAATCAGGCTATATGGAAATGTGGCGCGTTGAGGCAAGCGTTGAAGCGAATGGACGTTTAGAAAATATCAAGGAATTATTCCGTGCTTTGCAAGATTTTTCAACACTTACCGATTTTATTGAACATGTCGGGTTGGTGATGGAACGTGAAGTCGCTGCTGATGATCAGATGGTGAGCGTCATGTCCCTACATTCCGCGAAGGGGTTAGAATTTGATGTGGTGTTCTGCACAGGCTGGGAAGAAGGATTATTCCCGCATCAACGCGCCCTTGATGAACAAGGCGGAGTGGGATTAGAAGAAGAACGACGGCTTGCGTATGTTGGCATCACACGGGCAAAAAGACGGCTCTATATCACCCATGCATCACGCAGACGCATGTATAATCAATGGCAAGATTGCGTCCCTTCCCGCTTTTTGCAAGAACTACCTATTGAGCATATTGAGAGCAATGATCATCACAGCGGAAGGCATCAGCAACGCGCCACCAGCCCAAGCCTCTTTCAACGTGGTATTGATAAGGTATTCCAAGAGAATGTGCGCGCTCCTGCCCCTGCCAAAAGTGCCTATGCGCGGGTGTTCCATCCCTCTTTTGGCTATGGCAAAGTGATGGGGCAATCGGGTGATCATCTTGATATTATCTTTGAAGGCGCAGGGCGCAAGAAACTCAAAGCTGATTATGTATCCATGGTGGAGTGATGTATAGTGCTTTGACACTATGCATGTGCCAAATAACACCCATACCAAAATAACACATGTCATGATGCTGATAATCATTTAGGATACACCTAAATTGTGAGGTATCTATGCGCCAGATTATCTGTGATGTTGAAACAACGGGTCTTAACCCTCATGCAACCAAGAATCCTGATCGTATTGTGGAAATTGCGTGCGTGGAATTGATGAATGGTCAACGCACGGGGCGTATCTTTCATTCCTATCTACATCCCCAAAGGGATGTGCCGTTAGTTGCACAAAATGTGCATGGTCTAAGTGCTGCATTTCTTGCAGATAAACCATTATTCAAAGATATTATGCCAACCTTGCTCGATTTTATCGATGGGGCAGAGCTGATTGCGCATAACGCACCTTTTGATAGAAATTTTATCAATGCCGAATTAGTACGTGCCGATGCCGATGCTGATCCCATACCGAATGATCTATGGATTGATACGTTAGAATTATTTAGGCACAAACACCCGAAATCTTCTGGGCAAACGCATCATAAATTGGATCATTTATGCACACTTTATGGGGTGGATGCCTCAAAACGTAGCACGCATGGCGCATTGATCGATGCGGAATTACTCGCTGAAGCCTATCCCTTACTTGCCGATCCTTCCTATATCCCTACTCCTGCCACCCAAATAACAGATGCTAAATCCGAGAAAATGCGCCCTCCCCCTCCTAAATTACGCTCTGCGCGTGGATAGGTTCATGGATTCTTTGGAACTATGATCTATAATAATGTCTATGCATATCACTCCTAGGTACGATAGTTATGGAATCAACACTACACTTCTTCACTTTTCCTGATCATAGCACATTTAATGAAAAACTAATGCAGGATATTGAGTTTCGTGGCGATGAGATGTTTCAAAAAACCAATCTTAAATGCATCATGACCAGCCATACAATGCATCATCTCTCCGATAATTTTGCACTACTTGCCAATTTTGCTATTGAACAAGGCGAAAAGCTCTTAGGGGAAAAGCTCTATATTGAAACGCTTTGGGGAGCTGTCTATCACTATGGTGATTTTGCCTTGTGCCATAATCACGCAAGTGGGGGGTGCAAAATTGCCTTTTGTTATTTTGTTGATATGCCAAGCGGTTGCTCCCCTCTGATTTTTCCTAATGCACAAAAACCATGGCTTCCTCCTAGATTTGCTATTACACCTGAAGCAGGAACAATCGTCATGTGGCCCTCAGATTTTGATCATTATGTTCCTCCGCACCCTATCCACCAAAAACGTGTTGTGATTGCAGGCAATCTCACCATCGAAGAACAAGAAGTCATTATCTATGATTCCAAACGCAAAACGACTTAGGTTCTGTTGCATGTCGTGAATCAGTTGCTTTTTGGTGCGCATTGGCTATACTGCCTAGCGATTAATTTTAGGAGTCCCCATGAACCATCCGCACCCCATGTTTGATGAAATAGAAGAAGTACGCGCCCAGCAAACCATGACGCGTCGCGCTGTGTCCGAAGGGATGGAGGAGCTTCTCTATAAAATTCATCCCGTGCTGGATCATGGATTTGTGCGCGTGGTCGATTATATGGGCAATGATGCGGCGATTGTGCAAGCGGCGCGTGTGTCTTATGGCAAAGGCACAAAGAAAATGCGCGAAGATGAGGGCTTGATACGCTATCTATTACGGCATCGTCACACTACACCTTTTGAAATGTGCGAGGTGAAGTTTCATATTAAACTCCCAATATTCATTGCACGGCAATGGATACGCCACCGCACCGCGAATGTGAATGAATATTCGGGGCGTTATTCCGTGATGGATAAGGATTTTTACCTACCTGCACGCGAACATCTTGCTGCACAATCCGCAAGCAACCGTCAGGGGCGCGGGGATATATTGGAAGGCTTAGAGGCGGATCATGCGCTAGAGCTATTGCGTAGCGATTCTGAACGTGCCTATGCGCATTATGAAGAACTGCTCAATAGCCGTGAAGGCGGGGAAATCATCCACCCCGATAAACAAGGCTTAGCGCGTGAATTGGCACGGATGAATCTTCCCGTCAACTATTACACCCAGTGGTATTGGAAAATTGATCTCCATAATCTGATGCATTTCTTAGCATTGCGGGTGGATAGCCATGCGCAATATGAAATCCGCGTTTATGCCCAAACTATGCTGGATATTATGAAAGCATGGGTACCTATCACCCATCAAGCCTTGATGGATTATCGCATTGGTGCTACAGAACTTTCTGCACAGGCACGAAAGGTCATTGCACGCCGCTTAGCAGGGGAAGATGTGACTCAAGAAACTTCGGGCATGTCTGCACGTGAATGGGAAGAATTGCAACGCGTGATTGGGTGAATGTCATAAAAAATTCACACATGACGTATCATTATTTTGTTACACTTTCTTCAAATATTTTGACTAGAGAGCGATGATGATTCAGGATCAAAAAAATACAACAAACGTTCCTATTGGCTGGAAAGAAATAACAGGTGGGATTGTCGCGGGTGTAGGGTCAACCGCAGCGTTATTTAGCAGTGGCTTCGCTCTCACGAACTTTATTGGAACAGAAGGTAAGGGAATTGATGGTTTTATCCAATGACGCTGTTCTTCTTGGTGCAGGAGTCGCTGTCGCAGGTGCAGTCGGTTATGGCATTCATAAAATACGTGAAGCTCATGCACATAAGCACGCGGATAGCAAAGCAACCACTAAGCTACAAGGAGATTATGAACATCAGGATGTAGTAAAAGAGCGCGACAAAGAACAGATTATCAGCACATGATCACCATCCTCACCACCCTTGATTCCTTAAAAAACCACCGTCACGCACAACAAGGCACGATAGGCTTTGTGCCAACGATGGGGGCATTGCACGCAGGTCATGCACGCCTTATGCACCAAGCAAAGCATGATTGCGATCACGTGATTGCAAGTATTTTCGTGAACCCTAAGCAATTTGGTGCGAATGAAGATTTGGAGAAATATCCTCGCACCTTTGAGGAAGATTGCGCTTTGCTCGATGAGTGCAGGGTGGATGCTGTCTTTGCACCCACAATAGAAGCATTCTATCCAGAAGGATTTGCTACCGAAGTGCGCACTTTAGGATTGGATCATGTGCTGTGCGGGGCGCATCGCGCAGGGCATTTCACAGGAGTCACCACCGTTGTTGCGCGCCTTTTTGCCTATGTGCGTCCTGATCGCGCTTATTTCGGAGAAAAAGATTTCCAACAACTCAGCATCATTCGGCGCATGAATGAGGACTTCCCACTTGCAGGGGCAATCATTGGCGTACCCACAATGCGCGAAGCGGATGGTTTGGCCATGTCCTCCCGCAATCGTTATTTGAGCGAGGCACAGCGCGCCACCGCTGCCATCATCCCGCGCATATTGCGCACAATCACCCAAACCGCCACCCCAAGCACGCTTGATGCCATGCTTGCACAGGCACGGATAACACTCGAAGAAGCAGGCTTTGTCCTTGATTATCTTGAAGTGCGCGATGCTGATACGCTTAGCATGAGTACAGATGTATCCCATGCCCGTATTTTTATTGCAGCACGTCTTGGCACAACACGGCTTATTGACAATATGCCATTTGTACAGTAAAACTATATCTTATGAATCACGATACCATCATCAATGAATTTATCAATGCAGGCGCGCTTTTGAAAGGGCATTTCATCCTTTCGTCGGGGCTGCATAGTGACACCTATCTGCAATGCGCCCGTGTGCTGATGGATACCAAACGCGCCGATCGCTTATGTGCAGCGTTAGCGCAAAAAATACGCAATGCCATGGGAGAAAACCTCCCTGATGCTATCGTTGCTCCTGCGATGGGTGGCGTGATTGTCGGTTATGAAATGGGGCGACAACTTGGGATTCCCACCATGTTTTGTGAGCGTGTTGATGGCAGTTTCACATTAAGACGTGGCTTTACTTTAGAAGAAGGGCAAAAAGTGCTGTTAGTCGAAGATGTCGTTACAACAGGAAAATCTTCTTTAGAAACAGTCGCTTGCATTGAATCCTACGGCGCAAAAGTCGTGGCGGAAGCATCGTTGGTGGATCGCTCCAACGGTACACATGCCTTGCCTTTTACACTCTATGCTTTGATAACATTAGACGTAAAAACGTATGCTCCCGATGCACTCCCTGCGCATTTACAAGGCACTGAAGCAATTAAACCAGGTAGTCGCTGGTTGAAATAGCTTCTTAGAACCTGCCCCAAATCTTTCTCTTATGGTCTGCAAATGGTGGTTTTTTGCGCTTCCACTACGCATGTACCTTGAGTACACTTACGTTGCGGTTCTCAAAAACCACCATTTTCGCCTCATAATAAAAAGATTTGGGGGTAGGTTCTTACATTTTCTCTAAGTAACTATAGGCGCGTTTCTTGAGATCATCATCGGCTTTGGGGTCTGTCACCACTTGGTATAAATGCACCTCGGCAGCTTTATGGGCGTTTAGCAGATAATACATCACCCCCACCTCAAGACGCACAGAAGCCAGTTTTGAGTTAAACATCAACACACGCTCCAGCGGGGCAACGGCGGATTCATAATCCCCATGGGCAATGGCTTCTTTGGCATAACGCAAAGCAGCATCAACATCCTCAGGATGTGCGTAGCTTTTTTCAAACGCATCCTGCATCGCTTCAGACGGCTTCATCGGTAGCGGTGCAGAATTGGCATGATCAGGGGCAACTAAAATCAGCACCACCCACAACACCACCACAAATCCACATAAACGACACCAGCTTGTCACTATATCTTGAGAATTTTTCAGCATACATCTCTCTCACTTATTTATCGCATCATCGATGCGTCATTGTAAGGTTCATCTGCTATAGTGCGTATTTCACTTTATCATTAACCCCATACTATAATAATACTATATATTGATTAATATATCGTATAAGTAATCCAATGGATTTAACAATTACTCATAGTAGTGACAAAGCACTATAATGCTGCACCAATGTTAATGCGGCAATCGTTGCCGTATCCGCACGCAAAATCTGTTCACCCAAATGCAGGGGAATCGTTGCAGGGTGCGCACGCAACATTTCCAATTCATGCGCCGCAAACCCGCCTTCACAGCCAATCAATAATGCAAGGGGATAGGTAAGTCCCGCCATTGCACGATCAGCGCGCATCCCTGCCCCTGTTTCATCACCATAAAGTAATGGACGATGCGCATCCCAATGTTCCAAAATGTACGCGAGGGGTTGTATGGGAACAATCTTGGGAACATCACGCCGTTCACATTGCTGCGCTGCCTCAATCGCATGTGCGTGAAGCCGATCTTCTGAAAGATGCGCGGCAATAGTACGCTCAGTGCGCACCAAAACAACCTTACGCACCCCAAGTTCGGTGGCTTTTTCGATAATATACTCCATGCGCTTGCCCTTAATGGGCGCACTCAGCAACCATACATCAGGGGATAATTGCGGAGGTAGCACGCGCTCCACTATCTCGATATGCAGCGTTTTTCTGCTGCATGATACCACACGCGCCAGCCATTCTCCTGCATCATCGTAAAATATGTGTAGCGCACTACCAACATGCATCCGCATCACATGCAACAAATAATGCGCCTGTGCATCTTCCAAGGTTAGGATCATGCCTTGGTGCATCGGGATCGGCACATACAGACGTGGCACATCACGAGGCATCAGCGCATCCCACTCTCAGCATGGGCAAAGGATCGCAAGCGTTCTTTTAGGCAATCATAGCGTCCATCAGCAAGCGGAGTTTTATCCGTCATCCAATTCCATATATCGACATCTTGTTCATCCAATAATGCTTCATAGAGGGCAAGCTCCCCCCCTGCATCGAGCATATGCAACGCTTTATCCGCAAAATTGCCCAAAATCACATCGGTTTCTTTGCAGCCACGATGCCAACTACGGTAGCGTATCTTGCGAATACGCACATCATGGGAATGTTGCGGTTCAATGGTGGATGCAGAATGATTCATGTACTATGTCCTCATATTCATGCGCCATCCTAGCACAGCACACACAACATGCAACACTTTTCAGTAGATGTGGCATGTGATACACACTAAGACAGATACGCACCCTACCGATCCGCTCATCACCTACCAACCCACTGCCAACACCCAACCTGTGCTGCATGGGGTCATGTCCATCCCCGTCAGGTTGGGTGAGTTCATAGCTTCTGCGATTGCTTCTGCTGGTGTTTTATACCCTATTGCCTTCTGTGGAAGCAAGTGATTATA